>NZ_JACAOA010000022.1 GCF_014049385.1 Ruoffia halotolerans
TTTTTGTAATTAATATATCTGCTGTCTTTTTATTTTTATTTGTTATCTTTATAACTGTAGTGTTTTCTTTTTCAATAGCAAACTATCTTTTTAGTGGATTTCTTGAAGACTATGTTATAGATACAGAGTTTTATAATTTTATTACAAATATAAATTATAAAAAGATTTTCACTGACTGGTTCAATTTTTCGTTTTTGATTTTTGTATTATTTTACCCTTTTACAGTAATATTTAGCTTACTAGATGACTATTTAGTGCTAATTCAACTTAAGTGGTTCAATAAAATGATGAAAAATATATTAAAGTACAAGAAATTGTATGAAGCTTTTCTTATGAAAGTATGGTTATATGTTCCAATTATATTAACTATTCTACTTAATATTCCAAGTGATAATATAGATTACTTAATATTACTTTTCTCTGCTATATTTGCTTTGAATAGTCTAAAAAATAATCTATCTTTAAAAATAAAAAATTATGTAGATTCTAAATTACTTAAATCCTAAAAAAAAAAGAACCTCCATAAATCAAGGTTCACTATACACGATTATAAGCAATTTCATGTATTAATTTTTGAATAACTGACAAAAATTAATGTCCTTTTAAATAATTTTACAGAAAAATAATTACATAAATAAAAATAAAAAAGTAGGGGTCAAAAAATAATTTGACCTCTGCTTTTTTTATTTTTTTGTCTTAAATTGTCAAATTAAGTGCAACACAGTTTTATAAAAGATTTCATAAGGTGTTTTCCAATTCAAACATTTTTTGGGACGTGTATTTAATTTCGTTGCCCAACCTTGTATCTCTTCATCAGTTGCATCTGTCAAATCAACACCTTTCGGTGAGTACTCTCTAAGGAGTCCATTTGTATTCTCATTAGATCCTCTTTGCCAAGGGGCATGAGGATCTGGAAAATAAATTTGCGTATTATTTAATTCCTTAGTCAATCGGGCGTGTTGACTGAATTCTTTACCACGGTCAGGTGTAATGGTTTTACAAAAATTAGAATCAATACCTTGTAGTAATTTAATCATTTGGTCAACTACCGGCTTAGAAGCTTTCTTCTCAGATTTACCGATTAGTAATAACCTAGATTTTCTATCAACTAGCGTTACTAAGCACGCTTTACCAGTTTGACCTGCAACTGTATCTGCTTCCCAATGACCAATCTCAGTTCGTTCATTAGCGCTATCTGGTCGTTCATGAATCGTATTGGAGATAGGGATCTTTCCTCTTCTCTCTACGTGATTTTTAGAATGGCGTGTTTTACCTCTGTGTCTTAATTTACGGATAGCGCCTCGATTACCGGTTGATAAACCAGGCTCATCGAAGTCGCCACGATAAATTGCACGATAGATAGTATTATAACTGATTTTATTTTTGGAATTTTCAAAGTTCAAACGACCAGAAATTTGTTCTGGAGACCATTGTTCGTTGAGAAATAGTCGTTTGACCAACTGG
The DNA here is from genome assembly GCF_014049385.1 of Ruoffia halotolerans. Taxonomy (GTDB): domain Bacteria; phylum Bacillota; class Bacilli; order Lactobacillales; family Aerococcaceae; genus Ruoffia; species Ruoffia halotolerans. The sequence goes on from NZ_JACAOA010000022.1 coordinate 1,465, forward strand.
AAAATAGAGTCTTTATCTAGCGTGCGATGTCTGCCACATAGTTGTTTTCTACGTTTATACTCTCCATGAGCAGTTGACGGTGAATAACTGCCATCCTTGTTTGAATTACGATGTAATTCTCTTGAGATAGTCGATTTAGAACGGTCCAGGGTCTCGGATATATGCCCGATAGTTTCGCCTTGTTCATACATTAGGAATATTGTTTTTCGCTCATTCATGGTAAGATGTGTGTATGGATTCATAGCTTTCTCCTTCTAATAGTTGGTTGGTACATCTATTTTATAGGAAAACTATGGATCTTTTTTTATTTTATTATTGTTGTTGCACTTAAATTGTAAATTCGTCGTAAAAAAAACGAGCAAAAAAACACCAAAAACGTATTACAAATGTATACATAAAGTAAACATTTGTAATACAAAGCGTATACTTTTGTATACATTCGTAAACATTTGTATACATTTACGCTCTGTAACCATTGATATATATAGGTTTTGAAAATTAAAAAAACGGCGTTTTTTGCCAACCTGACGTCACTTTTTCCTTTGAGATTCGTCAGGCACAGCCTGACACGTCAACCTTTTTGAGCACAGCGAAAAACAGGTGACGTCGGAATCTCTTTATGCTCTTACCAAGAACTACCTAAATCTCCTTTTATTTTCGCTACTATTTTTTTTGATTTTTTTTCAAATGAGTGCAACGAATTTTTAAAATTGCGGAGCGATTTTTCACACAATTTTTAGCACAAACACGATATTTTTTATCGTGTATAAGTGCGCCCTTTTTTAAAAGGTTGCAGGAATCTCCTGCCAAGAAAAAACATCGTTTTGGGTTTTGTCATGACAAAACCGGTGCTTGCCTAGTTAAAAATTTAAACAAAAAAATTGGCGATCTGAAACATATTTTAGATTTAAAAATAAAAAACTCGAGAAAAATTCCTCGAGTTCCTTTTTTTAATGATTTAAATAATTTTCGATCTGACAATAAACTATCTCTGCATGTTTTAACTCTAGCGAACTTATATCTTCAGGATTTTTGAAAAAAACTTCGTCTATTTCGCGTAGAAAAGTAATAAATAATTCTTTTTTTCTTTGGCAACTAATTTTTTGTGATTCTCGAATCAAATTAAAGTTAGCTTCAAAATCGTTTATACCCATCTTCTTTTGTATAATGAGAAGGCAAAGGAGGCTTAAACATGAAGAAAATTAATAAAGAAATAGTCATAGACACAATACCTATCAGAGATAAAGATACGTATAAAAATAAAATGGGGCGCATATTATGTGTTGGAGGTAATCATGAAAAGGGTGGAGCCATTATCATGAGTGGTCTGGCTGCTTTGTATTCTGGCGCAGGATTAGTGACTGTCGCGACGGATCAAGTGAACCGGACTAGCTTACATACTCATGCGCCAGAAATTATGTTTATTGATATGTATGAGTCTGATAATTTAATTGAAGCAGTAAAAGAAAAAGATGTAATAGTGATTGGACCAGGTTTGGGCTTGACTGAGAAAAGTCGAGAAGTGCTTAAAACAGTCCTTCAATCTGCTTCAGGTGAGCAATATCTGATCATCGATGCCGATGCGATTACGCTACTTGCTGAAGGGGAAGTCAAGCGAGAAACCAATGGCCATTGTATCTTCACGCCTCATCTTGGTGAGTGGCAGAGACTCATAGGTCTAAATAAAAATAAATTAACAGTAGAAAGGAATCAACAAGCTCAGAAGGATTTACAAAGCATAGTTGTATTAAAAGGATCGCCTACACAAGTGTATGTTGACTCAGATGTCTTTGAAAACACAACAGGTAATCCCTCGCAAGCGACCGGCGGGATGGGAGATACGTTGACTGGGATTCTAGCTGGATTCATTGGACAAATACCGAATGTCAAACAAGCAATTCTTTCAGCTGTGTTCATTCATAGCTACATTGCGGATCAATTAGCAGAAACTCATTATGTCACATTACCAACGCAAGTGATTCGAGAACTACCAAAAGTGATGAGAAACTTTGCAGACGCAAAATAATAAACAAATGAAATAGGCTACTGACGAGTAATCCGGTCAGTAGCCTTTTATATGTGTTGAATTGCAATAATTATTGCGACAATTTTTTATTTACTCAATTAATAAGAGTTCGTGTAAAAATACTTCCAAAGGTGTTTGGTAATCTAAGCATTTCCTAGGACGATTATTCATTAACCACAAAGCTTGGTTGAGTTCTTGGGAAATCACTCTAGCGAGGTCTGTTTTCTTAGGAAAAAACTCACGCAGTAAACCGTTAGAGTTCTCATTGGTTCCTCTTTGCCAGGCACTATAAGCATCGGCAAAATAAAAATCAATCCCTGCTGCTTCGACCTCAGGATAACAAGCAAATTCTTTTCCTCGATCTGAGGTAAAGGACTTTAAAGCTTCCTTAGGTAAGTTTTCTATCAAATCTTCAATCGCAGTTTGCATAGCAACTTTAGAGCGATTTGGCATGGTTAAAGCAATATATAGACGGCTTTTTCGTTCTGCAAAGCTCGCAAAACAACCTTTACTCTTACCTCGAGAAGAAACAACTGTGTCGAGTTCCCAATGCCCGAACTCTTTTCGATTCTTCACAGATTTGGGGCGTTTTGAGATGGGAGTGCCGATATTAAACTTTCCTCGCGTTTCTTGAGGCTCTCGACTTTTCCCTTTGTGTCTTAAGACAGTTAGGGGTACCTTTAAGATATCTTGGTAAATCCAGTTATAGATGGATTTAAAGGAAAGTTTTCCCTGATAGTCTCGTCCAACAATTTGTTCAGGTGACCATGTACGTTCTAATTTATCTTGAATGTCTTTAAGTAGCTCGACCGTGTACTTAGGATTTCTACCCTTAAGACGTGCACGTTGATTGGCACCTTCATGGGTATCCTGAGCTTGGTATTGATCTGAAGGGCATCGTTTAAGTTCTCTATAAATCGTTGACCGATGGCGCCCGATTAATTGGGCAATGCGATTAATTTTATAACCTTCTTGATAGAGTATTTCTATTTTTGAACGTTCCTCTATGGTAAGATGTGTGTAGCTCATAACAGACCTCCGTGTTTATGTTTTTGTCGTTACTAACATTTTACACGAACCTGTTATGGGTTTCTTTATTTGTCGCACTTAATTTTACAATTCATCATGTAAATAATTATTTGTTTCTCAAACGTAAGGCATTGAGTAATACGGAAATTGAACTTAAACTCATCGCAGCCGCGGCGAACATTGGACTTAATAAAGGTCCATCGAAGAAGAGGTAAAGTAAGCCCATCGCGATTGGAGTCCCAATCGTATTGTATCCAAAGGCCCTGAATAAGTTTTGCTTAATGTTACGAATGGTTGCATGACTTAAACTGATTGCTTTTGGAACATCACGTAAGTCATCATGCATTAAAACGGTATCAGCTGAATCTATAGCTACATCGGTACCAGAACCAACTGCCATCCCGATATCAGCTTGAGCTAAAGCAGGCGCATCGTTAATACCATCACCAACCATAATTACTTTCTTTCCTGCATTTTGTAACTCTAGTACAATGGCAGATTTATCTTCTGGCATGACTTCACTTAGAATGCGGTCAATACCAAGTTCTTCCCCAATAATATTCGCTGTGTATTGGTTGTCACCAGAGGCCATAATGACTTCAAGACCTAGGTCTTTCATCTCTTTAATTGCTTGGCTTGATGTTTCCTTAATAGGGTCCATAACCGCAACAATTCCAATCACTTCATTATCTAAAGCAATATACATCGGTGTTTTAGCTTCATTGGCTAATAGTTTAACTTGTGCCTCTAATGAACTAGGTACTTCACTTAGAGAGTCCATTAATTTTTTATTCCCAATCGCAATTTCTCTGCCTGCAATGTCTGCTTTAATTCCGCGTGCAGTTATGCTTTCAAAGTGATCGGTTGGCAGTAAGTTAATTTCTTTCTCTTCGCTATACTTCACAATGGCTGATCCTAGTGGATGTTCAGAGACCGATTCTGCTGAAGCAACCAGTTGTAAGATGTCATCTTTATCAAAGCTTTCGTTAATGATGAAATCTGTAACAGTCGGTTCACCTTCTGTAATCGTCCCAGTCTTATCTAATAGAACAGTCGTCGCGTTATGTATATTCTCTAGCGTTTGTCCGTTTTTAATTAAGATACCTTGGCTCGCACCATTTCCAGTCCCAACCATGATTGCTGTGGGAGTTGCTAAACCTAGGGCACAAGGACAAGCAATAATTAAAACACTAATAAAGATATTTAAAGCAAAGTTCAGCGGTTTACCCATCACAAAGAACCAGAATAGACCAGATAGAATCGCAATAATAATAACGATGGGTACAAAGTAACCTGAGATGACATCGGCTAATTTCGCAAACGGTGCTTTAGAACCTGAGCATCTTGAACCATGCGAACGATTTGAGAAATCATCGTATCTTGTCCAATGCGAGTAGCTTTATATTTAAAAGCACCCGTTTTATTGATACTTGCCCCAGTGACTAAGTCACCAACTGTTTTTTCAACAGGTAAACTTTCGCCTGTTAACATGGACTCATCAATGCTCGAATGACCTTCAACCATTTCACCATCGACAGGTAAACTTTCCCCTGGTCGAACTTGGATAATATCTCCAATGTTTAACATTTCAACAGGAATCGTCTCAACTTCTCCGTTTTCACGTACGACACGAGCTGTATCGGGAGCTAATTCCATTAAGCTTTTAATCGCTGAGGATGTTCTTCCTTTAGCCAGCTCTTCCATATATTTACCTAAGGTCATTAAAGTTAAGATGACAGCAGCTGATTCAAAGTATAATTCTAAATGTTCATGCGTATCCACTTGTCCGAAAGGGATTAAAGCAGTCATCACGATACCTTGTAAGTATGCTGCACCCGTACCAACAGCAACTAAGGAATCCATATTTGGATGTCCATTAAATAATGTTTTGAACCCACGTTTAAATATGTCTAAACCAAAATATAAGACGGGAGTCGTTAATATTAATTGTAATACCGCATTGGCACCCGGATGAATACTTGGGTCAATTACTGATGGTAAAGGCATTCCAACCATTGGGCCCATAGTTAGAATAAAAAGGGGAATGGTAAAAATAGCCATCTTAATTAATGTTTGTTTCATAGAGTTTAACTTAGTTTCCTTACGTGCCTGATCTACTTCGTACTGCTCTTTGGCAGATAATGCTAGCTCTGCTTGATAACCGGCGTCAGCCACGGTTTCTTGGATTAATTGAGCGTCTGCAGTCTCTTCCCAAGTTACAGATAATTTTTCAGTAGCTAAGTTAACGGAAGCAGAGTGAACTTGTGGGAGTTTTGCCACTGCTTTTTCAACAGTTTGTGCACAGCTCGCACATGTCATTCCTGTCACAGAAAAGTTTTGAAAAGTATCATCTGAACGAGTAGGTTCAGTTTGAGTAACTAACGTATAGCCTGCATCGGATACAGCTTTAGAAATATCATCGAGTGATAGTTTTGACTCATCAAAGTCGATACTTACTTTTTCTGTTAATTGATTCACTGAGGCTTCATTGATACCATCCAATTTATTCACAGCTTTTTCAACAGAAGACGCGCATGCAGCACAGTGCATGCCTTCAATGGCATAAGTTTTCAATAAATAAACCTCCTATTCTTAATTAAAGTAATTGGTAACCAGCGTCAGACACAGCTGTTAGCATGTCTACTTTTGAAACAACAGTATCATCATATGTAACATCTGCTGTTTTATTGGCAAAATCGACCGTTGCGTCAGATACACCATCAAGATTTGATAAAGTGTTTTGGATTGTTTTACTGCAATTCATACATCCCATACCTGCGACTTCAAATTGTTCTTTTTTCATATTAATTTCTCCTCTTATTTATTAATGTAAATGACAGTGACATTGTCCGATAGCACATTCACAAGCTACTTCCTCTGGTGCTGTGAGTGCTTTTGTTTGGAGTTGTGATATTAACTCTTGAATTTGATCTTGCGATAATTAATTTGTGTCAACAAGGTGAATAATGAGGCTGCCGCGTTCTTTCGTACATATCGAGTCGAATACTTTATCGGCTTTTAAACGATTAGCCTCGAGTTCTGAAATACTTGGTTTGTATTTTAAAACTTTATCGGTTTTTATTTTTTGAATATTTTCTTTGTTTACTAAACGGTTTATGAGTGATTTTACCGTTCCTTCTTTCCAATCGAGAATGTCTAACACCCGGTCAATGATTTCTCGACTTGTTAAAGGAGCATCTGCCCATAACACGCGCATCACTTCCCATTCTGAATCGGAAATGTTTAAATCTTGAATACTTAATTGTTGAGTCATAATTTCCCTCCTAACACGGGGTTGCATTTGTAACCTAACTTTAGTTTGCACGTGTAACCTAAATAAAGCAAGAGCAAATTACAAGCTTTTTAAATTTTATTGAATATACTAGAACTATGAATAAAAAGCGAAACAGACACAACATATAGTGTGGATTTGTTTAGTGAAGCACAATATTTAGAGTTAATCAACCTTTTATTTGAAGTGTATCCATGCTAATATATAGTACTAAAGAGGACGGTGTAATGATGAAAATTATATATATGTCTATCATAGGGAATACACGGCGTTTTGTTGAAAAGTTAGAAATGGACTCTTTAGAGTTGTCTGAAGTAAATGCATTTACTGAAATACACGAAAACTTTATTATGATCGCACCAACATATGCAATTGAAATGACTGATATTTTGAATGATTTCCTAGAGACTGACGATAATTTATCCTATTGTCAGGGCGTCATCGGCGCAGGAAACCGAAATTTTAATGAGCTTTACTGCTTTACAGCAGAAGATATTGCACTCGATTATGATGTTCCATTATTGTATCGCTTTGAGTTTCAAGGCTCGGATAATGATGTAAAAAAAGTGAAGGAGATTGTGACTGAAATTGAAAACACCAATTATGTCTAAAGCACCCAATGAAATTACATATTTCAAATTAAATAACGAATTAAATATTCCAGTAGATAATAAAATCCCATTAGAGAAAGATAAAGAGGCGGTGCGTGCATTCTTCCTAGAGCATGTGAACCCTAATACTGTGTTTTTCTATACATTAGATGAAAAATTAGATTATTTAATTGAACATGACTACTTAGAAGTAAGTTTCTTAAATAAGTATGACCGTGAATTCATTAAGAAATTAATGCAAACAACTTATGAGAAGAAATTCCGTTTCAAATCATTTATGGGCGCACATAAGTTTTATAACCAGTACGCTTTAAAGACGAATGATGGGGAAAGATACTTAGAACGTTTCGAAGATCGTATTGTGTTTAATGCCTTATTCTTAGCGGACGGGGACGAAGTTCTTGCAATAAATTTACGTGATGAATTAATCGCTCAACGCTTCCAACCTGCAACACCAACATTTTTAAATGCTGGACGTAAACGTCGTGGTGAGATGGTATCTTGTTTCTTAATTGAGATTAGTGATGATATGAACTCAATCGGACGTAGCATCAACTCTGCCTTACAATTAAGTAAGCGTGGTGGAGGCGTAGGTCTAAACTTATCAAACTTACGTGAAGAAGGCGCACCGATTAAGAAAATCGAAAACGCGGCTTCAGGTGTTGTACCAGTTATGAAGTTATTTGAAGATTCATTCAGCTACGCCAACCAATTAGGACAAAGAAATGGTGCTGGAGCGGTTTATTTATCAATCTTCCATCCAGACATTGTCCGCTTCTTATCAACTAAGAAAGAAAATGCGGATGAGAAAATCCGTGTGAAAACTTTATCGCTTGGAGTAACGGTTCCGGATAAATTTTATGAATTAGTTGCAGAAGATGCTGATATGTTCTTATTCAGTCCTTATGATGTTGAACGTGTTTATGGCGAGCCTTTTGCTTATGTGGATATTACGGAAGAGTATGAGAACATGGTTCAAAATAAAGAAATCCGTAAATACAAAGTCAAAGCACGTGAATTAGAGAACGAAATAAGTAAATTACAACAAGAATCGGGCTATCCATATATTATTAATATTGATACAGCCAATGATGCGAACCCAATTGATGGGCGCATTGTAATGTCTAACTTATGTTCAGAAATTTTACAAATTCAACAACCATCAATTATTAATGATGACCAAACCTTTGAAGATGAAGGAATTGATATTAGTTGTAACTTAGGTTCTACAAATATTGTGAATATGGTCGATTCACCTGACTTTGCTAAATCAGTTGATACCGCTGTCCGTGGTTTAACATTCGTTACAGATCATACGAGTATCGATGCCGTACCAAGTGTGCGTAGAGGGAACGAATTAAACCATACGATTGGTTTAGGAGGCATGGGACTTCATACGTTATTCGCGATTAATCAAATCTATTACGGGTCTGATGAATCATTAGAGTTAACAGAAGCTTATTTCTACGCACTAAATTACTGGTCATTAGTATCAAGTAATCAAATTGCACGCGAACGTGGTGAAACTTTCCATAATTTTGAAAATTCTGATTATGCTAATGGTTCATACTTTGATCGTTATATTGAAGAACCTTTTGTTATTGAAGATGAAAAAGTAAAAGAAATCATGAAAAATGTACCACTTCCAACTGCAGAAGATTGGGAAGCGTTAAGAGATAAGGTTCAAAAAGATGGACTATATCATGCTTACCGTCATGCGATTGCACCAACTGGAAGTATCTCATATGTAAACGAGACAAGCGCGAGCTTACACCCAATTACACGTCTAATTGAAGAGCGTCAAGAGAAGAAAACGGGTAAAACATATTACCCAGCGCCTCAATTATCAAATGATACAATTGACTACTATGAGTCAGCTTACGACATTGATATGCGTAAAGTTATCGATGTGTATGCAGCGGCTCAAAGACATATTGATCAAGGAATGTCTCTAACATTATTTATGCGTTCAGAGTTACCAGAAGGATTATATCCTTGGAAACGTCCTGGCGTGAGAAAAATGAATACGAGAGATTTAAATATCCTACGTAACTATGCTTGGAACCAAGGCATTAAATCAATTTACTACGTTCGTACATTTACGGATGATGGCGATGAAATTGGAAGTAATTATTGTGAGAGCTGTTCAATTTAATAAGTTTTATAAAGGAGAATAAATGCATGGTAGAACCAAATTACATAGCGATAAATTGGAATGATATCGAAGATACCGTTGATAAATTGACTTGGGAAAAGCTGACTGAGCAATTTTGGTTAGATACACGTATTCCAGTATCGAATGATTTAGATGATTGGCGTCGTCTTTCAAAAGCAGAACAAGATATGTTAGGGAAAGTCTTTGGTGGCTTAACACTTTTAGATACACTGCAATCTGAAGAAGGGGCTGTTGTCTTATTAGATGACGCAAGAACACCACATGAAAAATCTGTTTTAAGTAATATCCACTTTATGGAAGCAGTACATGCTAAATCGTATTCAACGATTTTTATTACATTGAATACAAACTCAGAAATTGACTCAATCTTTGATTGGACGAATACGAACGAATTAATCCAATTCAAATCGGATAAAATTAATGATGCGTACCAAAATGGTACACCGCTACAAAAGAAAGCGGCGAGTGTCCTACTTGAATCATTCTTATTCTATTCGGGTTTCTACGCACCATTATGGTATTTAGGAAACAACAAAATACCTAACGTAGCTGAAATCATTAAACTTATCTTACGTGATGAATCTGTTCACGGAACTTATATTGGTTATAAATTCCAATTAGGCTACAATGAGTTAGGCGAAGCAGAACAAGAAGAATTAAAAAACTGGGTCTTTAACTTACTATTTGAATTATACTCAAATGAAGAAAAATACACGTCTCATTTATATGATGAATTAGGTTGGACAGAAGACGTGAACACATTTGTTCGCTACAATGCGAATAAAGCTTTACAAAATATGGGCTTCGAACCTTTATTCCCTGATACAGCTGAAGATGTGAATCCAATTGTTATGAATGGTATCTCAACAGGAACAAGTAACCATGACTTCTTCTCACAAGTTGGAAATGGTTACCTACTTGGAGAAGTTCAAGCTATGGAAGATAATGACTACAAGCAATGGGCAATTAATGACCGTCGCAAACAACGTATGCAATACCGTCAAGAGAAGAAACGTCGCCGTGAAGAAGCGAAAAATGCTCAAGCGTCAGCAAAATCAACAAATTAATTTTATAATCTCAATGAGGTTTCACAATAGTGACGCTTCATTGGGTTTTTTGTTCTAAAAGCTAGTCAACCTGTAATTAGTGGTGTTAGGCATGAAAACCCTTTATAATGGAGTATAAGAAAGGTGTGATCGCGTGAAAAAATGGAAATGGGGAATATTGTTTCTAACTGTATTTTTACTATATGCATGTGAATCTCAAGAACAGTCAACTACTACGTATCCTGATGCCAACTACACGACCGAAATGGCCCAAGAAACAGACGAAAATGTCAGCCGCCAACAAATAAATGAAGATCGAGAAATTATCTACACAGCCAATGTGATTTATCAAACCATTCGTTATGATGAAGCGAAGCAAAGTATTGAAGAAATCATTGAAGCTAATGATGCTTATATTCAATACCAAGATGAGTCTAGGAATCAATACAGTTATGCAGAAAGTTCTCAGTCGCTCACGTCATTAAGTTTGACGATCAGGGTTCCTCGAGACAATTATGAAGAGACGCTCACACAGTTTGAAAACAATGACCAAGCCCAACTTATTCAACTGACACGTGGTTCTCAAGATGTAACTCAACAAGTTCAAGATATTGAACTTCGTATCGAAGCGATCGATTCTAGAATTGACCGACTGAATGAACTTAATGATCAAGCAGAGTCCGTTACGGATTTAATTGAAATCCAAGGCGCTTTAGAAGAAGCAATTGCGAGTCGAGATAGTTTATTAGCAGAACAAACTTCTGTCTCCACAGAAGTTGAAAATGCAACGATTCACTTGAATTTACAAGAAGTTGTTGAGTTATCTGATGGAAGTGAAAGTCAATTGACTTTCTGGGATAAAATAATTGCAGCTTTTAACGATACTTGGGAAAATTCAATTGAAGCTTTTCAATGGGGGATACTTACATTGATTTTCTTAATCCCTTATATCATGGTAGTTTTTATCATTATATTAATTGTTCGCTATATTTTAAGGCCGTTGTTTAAAAAACTTAAAAGTGTCCTGCCAAAGAGGAAAGAGAAAGCGATAAGTGAGACGAATAGAGAAAAAAACAACTTTAATACAAAAGATTGAGTAAAACAGTTTCAAAAACTGTAAAAAACATGTAATATTAAATAGTAAGCGTTTATTATAAAGTTAAATTATGGGAGGAATATCTAGAATGGATATGTTTAAATCGTTATCACAGAAGATCGAAGGAAAAAATGTTAAAATTGTTTACCCTGAAGCTACTGATCCACGCGTTTTAGGAGCAGCTGTTCGTCTACATTCAGATAAATTAGTAGAACCAATTTTATTAGGAAATCCTGCTGAAGTTGAAGCAATTGCTACAGAACGTAACTGGAACATTGGTGATTTAACAATCATCGACCCTAACAACTATGACGAATTCGATGCAATGATCGCATCTTTCGTAGAACGTCGTAAAGGTAAAAACACTGAAGAGCAAGCACGTGAAATGTTACGTGACAATGCTTACTTCGGAACAATGTTAGTTTACATGGACTTAGCAGATGGATTAGTGTGTGGAGCTCAATACTCAACAGGTGATACTGTTCGTCCAGCACTACAAATCATCAAAACTCGCCCAGGAGTTAAATTAACAAGTGGTGCGTTTGTTATGGTTCCACCTAACAATGACGGTGAACGTTTAATCTTTGCTGACTGTGCGATTAACATTAACCCAGATGCACAATCATTAGCTGAAATTGCTGTAGAAAGTGCACAAACAGCTAAAATGTTCGATATTGATCCTAAAGTTGGTTTATTAAGTTTCTCAACTAAAGGTTCTGCAGCTTCACCAGAAGTTGACAAAGTCGCTGAAGCTACTCGTATCGCGAAAGAATTGGCTACTGACTTAGCTATCGATGGAGAATTACAATTTGACGCAGCTTACGTTGAGTCAGTTGCTGACAAAAAAGCACCTGAATCAGAAGTTGCTGGTAAAGTGAACGTATTCGTATTCCCAGAAATCCAATCAGGTAACATTGGTTACAAGATGGCTCAACGTTTAGGTAACTACCAAGCAGTTGGTCCAATCTTACAAGGTTTAAACAAACCTGTTTCTGATTTATCTCGTGGATGTGTCGAAGAAGATGTTTATAAAGTTTCAATTATAACTGCTAACCAAGCAATCATGTAATTGAGTCTTTTCACTCATAAATAAGCGAGAGCTAGAAATACTACCAAAGGTAGTATTTCTAGCTCTTTTTGTTGTGTGGAAGGAGAGTATTGCAAATTGAAAGAAGAGTAGAGCTTATTTCAGGGAGAGCGACTCGATGACCCTAGTGGAACGGCTTCAGCTAATCATCTAGCGTTGCTAGCTGATTGAGCTTCCGTCTCGTTGTGCTACTAAATCCTTACGTCGCTACCGCTCCTACGGCTTCATGTATGCCCAATCGTCCTGGTACTACGGTACCTCACCATTCTCCCTTCAATAAGCAACGATAGCTGTGTATTAAACAGAGTTTTCTATATTTATGTGGTTATGGTGCCGAACTTAGATTTTTTATAATTCCTTGTCGTTCGTGTTATTCCTACTACGGTCAGTGATTTAAGGGGTATTCGGATTTTATGGTGGAAAAGGGCTTATAAATCACCCTTCTCCAAATTCTTAATAAGTGTGGAAAAATCGACACCAAAGTTGTCTGTAATGTTATGATCATTCACTTCATACCAATTGAAATTATCGTGTAACATAGCTTTATTGAAAGCACTTGAATTAAATCGTGGCTTACGCTTTTTATGGAGCTTCTCATAGAAAAGGATTTTGGCTCGTAAGGCATCAAACGAGTAACCTCTACCCATTCGCTCTACCTGCCTAATAATGCTGTTAATTGACTCCGTATAAGCGTTAGTGAGCCTTTTATCAAAGTAGTTGAATATTTCGACATGCCAGTTGTCTACGGCTCTCACGAGGTCTTTATATGCATCTTTAGAGTTACTGGACATACAACGGTGTCTCCATTGACTATAACGAAGACGACCTTCATCTGAATCAGGAGTATCCCATATCCAGTAAAACTCTTCTTTGAGTTCATAGGCTTCTTTTAAGGCAGGAAGATTACCTAACCAAGTCTCTAAGAGGAATGATTCACGTTCATTTAGATCGTGTTTACGCTTTAGAAGGATAAACCTTTCACGCATAAGGGTACGTCTTTCTTTTTGGCTCATATGAGCTTTCAAAGACTTTCTGACGTTATCTAAGGCTTGATTAGCCATTCTAACTACATGAAACTTATCTACGACCACTTTAGCGTGTGGAAGGATAGTGTTCACTGCGTCTTTGTAGGGCTTCCACATATCCATTGTGACGTACTCAATATAAGTCCTGTCACTAATTTCTGAAAGACGTTGGATGACTGTTTCCTTGTTACGGTTAGGCTTGATGTCATAAATAGTCCTGCGTTCAATATTAGTCAATACAAGCCGAGGTCTTCGGATAATATGTATCTCGTCTATCCCAAGCCACTTAGGAGTTTCAAACTGGTATTCACGTTCTTTGAGTGCCACATAGTCCTTAAAAACATTCCTAATAGTTTTCTCGTCAACGCCAACGCTTTCTGCGACTTCTACAAAGGTCTTAGACATGGATTGCTCTTGAATAGACTTTAAAAGCCTTTTGGTCATACTACGCTTTTCATCTACAGATACTAGGCGTTCCCAGAAGGTAGATCCGCATTCACGACACTTGTATCGTCTACGGTTCAATTGTAAGCCCACTCGCTTTAAACGAATGGGCAAATCCATAATTAGTTGATTTCTTGAACTGTGTTTGTACAACTTGTCAAAACCACATTCAGGACAACGTTCAGGTGGTCCGACTGCTTCAACTTTAAACATCATATCGGTTTCATTTTCTTGTGGTGATTCTATTGTTTTAATGTCTGGTAGGGATAATAAGTCTGACATATTGTTCATCCTTTATTACTCTGCGGTGTTAAGGTATCAAATATAGATTTGATGTCGAAATCATCAGTGTTAAATTATTTTTGTGACCACAAATGCACTTAGAAAATCCCTTAAAGCATTTATATAATGGGTGATCGCAAAATAGTGTATGAAATCCTTTTGTAGACTTTGCTAAACTACTGCACACTTTAGTACAGTATTAGCTGGTTCACTTGAATAGGGAATTGTAAAAAAAGTTCCCTTAGACTGCACAACAAGATAATTTTGATACATCTTTATCAAATGTAAGTGCAGCTAATTTTAATCCTTCTGCCATTGTTAAATATGGTGCAAGGCTGTCTTTTAAATCCTCGACTGTTAATCCAAACTTAACGGCTAATGTCGCCGCATATATCACATCTCCTGCATTTTCAGATACGATATGAACCCCTAGTAATTTTGAAGTTTTTGCATCGGCAACAAGCTTAAAAACGCCTGTTGTTTCACGATTTACTATTGCTCTTGGAACTGCATCTAAAGGCAATACAGATTTTTTTACTTCATAGCCTTTTTCTTTTGCTTGTTCTTCTGTTAAACCAACCGTTGCAATCGAAGGATTTGTAAAAATTACGCCAGGAACAACGGATAAATCTAATTTTTTATTTAATCCGCCAATCGCATTATCGGCAACAATTCCACCTTCATAGGCTGCTACATAAACGAATTGAGGTCCTAATGTTACATCGCCTGCAGCATAAATCTTTTCATTACTTGTCCTAGCGTAGTCATTTATCAGGATTTCTTTTCGTTTTCCAACTTCAACCCCTGCGGCACTTAATTTCAAAGCATCTGTATTTGGTTTTCTTCCTGTTGCAACAAGTAACTGCTCTGATTCCACCACTTTTTTCTTACCATCTACTGTTACATGAACCTTTTTGATTTGCCCCTCTTGTTCTACACGCTCAAAAGTTGCCCCTTTTACAAGGTTAATACCTTGTTCAATTAACGCTTTTTCTACGGCTTCTGAAATTTCTTGATCATATTCTTTTAAAAGTCGCTCACTTCTTTGCATAAGCGTGACTTCTGAACCTAAATTATGAAACAATTGCCCAAGTTCCATTCCGATATATCCTGAACCAATAACCGTTAATCGTTTTGGTACCGTTTTTAATTCAAGTAATGTTGTACTTGTTAGATAATCCACTTTTTCAAGTCCTGAAATCGGCGGTAAGGAAGGAGAAACGCCCGTTGCAATTAAGAAACGCTTTGCAGAAAGTTTCTTCCCGTTAACTTCAACTGTATTTTCATCAACAAATATTGCTTCACCTTCAATTAACTCAAAGCCATATTCATCAATTAAATTGACATATTTTTGATTCTGAAGTTCGCTTACTAACTCATCTTTATGCTTTACTAAAGGAGCTAATTCCACTTTTCCAGCAGATGTTTGTAAACCTATAAATGGGTTGACTTTTGCCAAATGATTGATTTCCCCAGCTCTAAGAAGTGTTTTTGATGGCACACAACCAATATTTACACATGTTCCCCCAACGGTTCCACGCTCAATCATAGCTACTTTTGCCCCATATTCAACCGATTTAATCGCAGCCGAAAAAGCAGCCCCGCCAGAACCAATGATAAGTAAGTCATAGTCTCCCTCATCACCTAAAACTATTTTTTCTTCAGATTGTACTTCTTCTATTTCTCCAGGCTGGTATTCTGCTTCAACAATTGCCTTTTTTGCACTTTCCACCCCAATATCATCGGGTAATTCAAATACTGCTTCACCACGACGAAAACTAGCTTCAATGTTCTTAGCTCCCACATTTTCAAGTGCTACGGCTACATGTTCTTCACAACCTGTACAAGTCATTCCTTGAATATTTATCTTAAATTTATTCATTACCTCAACCTCCTGTTTTATCTTAAATTTTCCTATTTCCTTATTTTATACCCTAAATCAGTAATTATTTCTTCAATTTCTTCTAAACTAGTTTTCGATTTATCAAATGTAAGTTGGGTTTCTCCTGATCCTTCAACTTCTATATCTTGAATACCCTCTAAATTAGAAACGGCGGAACTCACCGTAAAAGCGCAAGATACTCAAGTAAAACCATCTATTTTAAACGAAACAGATTCTAAGTTTTCTGATGGAACCTCACTTGTTTTTGAACCTTCTTCAACTGCTTTTTGACTACACCCAGAAAGGACAACAACCAATCCAAATATAATGAATAGATATATTAAATATTTCATCATGCCTTATATCCCCTGACTGAACAATGTATAGATAAGCATTACCCCAGAAACGATTGTACTAACCCATAACAACTTCTTCGTTTTCTTTGAACTATTTTTTTGTTTCCATACAAGTAAATGAGCAAAAGAAAGCATAACAACAGTGATAACAATAAACCAAATTCGATATGGCGCAAACGTAACGGCAAGTGTTCCAGCTAAACCACTTAGACCAAGTGGTATTAAGATCGCTAAGCCAATTCAACAAAGACTTGCTAAAAAAGCTGAAAACATCGAAGCAATTGCAACAACTCTTTCTTTCATTTTTTACATCTTCTTATTTTTATGTGATTTTTCATATTTAGAATAAGCATAAAAAGTTAAACCAAGAAAAACAGCTAAAACAGGAATCAGAACAAAATCTAAATAGCCTGTTATTGCACCTAATCCAAGCGTACCTAATAAAATAACTAAAATAGGTGTAGCACAACCTAACAAAACCAAAAATGTACCTATAAGCCCTGCAATAAAGGTCTTTTTATGTTTCATTTCAAAATTCCTTTCATTCTTCCTCAATTAGGGTTTCAATTATCGGACAAGCATATAAACTTTTTTCATCTGGACATCGTTGTTTTAAGTCGTCTAACATAGTTTCAATTCGTTTTAAATCCTCTATTTGTTTTTGAACTTCCATTTGTTTTTTAGAAACAAATTCGAACATATCTTGACAACGAACTTCATCTTTATCTACAACACCAAGTAATTTATAAATCTCGTTTAAAGAAAATCCAAGTTCCTGTATTCGTTTAATAAACCCAACACGCTTAACGTCATCATATGAATATATCCGATAACCAGCTTCCGTTCGGTGAGGTTCTTGTAGTAAATTTTTTCGCTCGTAATATCTAATCGTTTCTTTATTAACGCCACATTTTTCTGCAAACTCACTAATGCGGTAAATCATCTTATTTCACCCCATGAATATTATAAACCGTGTACCATAGTACACGGTCAAGTAAATTGGACTATTTTATTTTTTTCCCAACGTATCACTCGTATGTGATTGATACTTTTATAATACTATTGATTGTCCTAACATCCCACTAGAAAATCCGATTTAAACACCAGTTGTTTTTAAACTATTAAAAAAGTAATTCCACTATATATTCCGAAGACCCGATTTAAGTATAGGTACTCTAAGTTGTATTATTGTGAAAGATGAATATTTTGTTATAGAATTTAATAGAGGCATGCATTAAACAGAATATATAAATGGAGGAGATACTATGTCTAAATTTGAAGTAGGTGGGCTAATTGTCTTGTTTGGCGCAACAGGTGACTTAGCTGAGCGACAATTGTACCCAGCTTTTCACCAACTATATCAACGTGGTCAGTTAACGGAGGAATTTGCGATTATCGGAGCGGCCCGCACTCAAGTCACTGAAAATGAATTTAAAGAACAAGTGAGGAAAGCAGTTGAGGCAGGGAGTAATTTTACTGAATTTGAAGAATCATTTCTAGAGCACATTTATTACCAGCCAGCTGATAATACAAAAGTACAAGATTTTGAAAAACTCATGACGAAAATAAAAGAAGTTTCAACGACACATCATACATCCGATCGATTTTTATATTACTATTCAATCGCTCCAAGTATTTACGATGAGACAACAGTAAATTTAAAAGAGTCAGGTATTACTAGTTTAACTGGGGAACATCGGGTTATTGTTGAGAAGCCATTTGGCTATAGTTTAGAATCAGCAAAAGAATATTATCAAATATTAAAAAAATCATTTAATGATGAAGAGATATTTTTAATTGATCATTTTCCAGGGATGGATTTTGTCCAAAATATATTGGCAACTCGATTCTACAACCCCTTTATTGAAGGTATTTGGAATAAAAAATTTATCGAGAACATTCAAATTAACTTGCCTGAACGTCTAAAAGTAGGGGACCGTGGTGCATTTTATGATGAGAATGGGGCATTGTTAGATATGTTTCAAAATCATATACTGCAAATACTTTCATTTATTATTATGGATTTGCCTAAGGAGTTAGAAAAAGATGCGATACATAGTGAGAAGCACGTAGCCTTAAGTCAAATACCAACATATTCGAAAGAAGAAGTGAAAGAGTTTGTTGTTAGAGGTCAATACTCAGCAGATGCTGAAGGGGAGTATAACCATTACCGCGATGAACCAGATGTTGCGGAAGATAGTAGTACGGAAACATACATTGCGATTCAATTATCTGTCGATAATGAGCGTTGGGAAGGTGTTCCTATTTACGTTCGTACAGGAAAAGCATTAGTTGAACAATTTTCTTCGGTTGATATAATATTGAAAGAGAGAAATGGTGATTCTAACGATACACCAAGTAGGCTCACTTTTTATATTGAACCTGGTAAAGGTTTGGCAATGGTTTTAAACCAGAAAGATATTGAAGCAAATATGGAACCAATCACGACATTTATTGGTCCAGACCAAAATACATTCGGGAAAGAGTACGTTCCAACGCCTTATGAAAATTTATTACATGATGCATTAGAAGGGGATAATACGTTGTTTAGTTCTTGGGAAGAAGTGCAAGAACAGTGGCGCATTACTGATGCGATTAAAGTGGCATGGAATGATATGTCAGATCCTGCGTTTCCAAATTATCAAGCGACGTCCTTTGGACCAAGTAGCGCGGATCGATTATTGACGAGAAATAATCACGAGTGGATTAAACGCGTAAATATAAAAGAATAGTATACAAAAAGAGCGTCTGATTTAAGTCAGACGCTCTTTTAAATTGTAAAGTTTTGCTTATTCAGGAACTACGTTTATTGGGATTTCATCGATTGTACCGTAGTACCAATCAATTTCATCTCCTGCTTCTAGTGTCTGAGAAACAACACCTAGTTGTGCGTATTCACCATTGTATACGTAAGTCCATGTATTACCTACAGCATAGTCATTTTCGTAGCCTTCAATTGAATCAACAACACCTTCAGTTTCGTTGAAGTTAAATGTTAATTCTTCGTTTGATTCTAGGGCTTCTAAAACGCTAAGACCTTCAGCATCTTCAACTGAGAATTCAGCGATTGGCGCTTCTTCACCTGATACATAGAATGCGAATGTCGCTGCTGTTTCACTAGCTTCTTCTGTATCTTCAGTTTCAGATTCACCTTCTTCAGTTGTACCTTCACCATTGTCAGATGATGCTGCGTCTGATTCTTCAGAACCTTGTTCTTCGCCTGATTCCTCAGTTGCTTCACTTTCTGCGTCTCCAGAAGTACTTTCAGTTGATTCAGTAGATTCTGTTGATACTTGTTCAGTTGACTCAGCTGGAGCACTCTCTGCTGGCTGTTCTTCAGTCGAACTTTGACAAGCTACTAGTAGCAATGCTAAAGTCGGTAGGGTAATTAATTTGATAAATTTTTTCATAAAACTGCCTCCTTACGTTAATATGTTATAGGTATAAATTATCAGTAAAACGGCATAAAGTCAAATGATTCGCAGTTTCGACATACTTTGTTTATAATTGGCTTATTAAGAATAAAGCATGAATGTTTTAAGAAGTACAAGGAGATTATATATAATGTCATACAAAATTACACAGTCTGCTGAGGAAACGAAACAAATTGCAGCAGAATTAGCGCAATTAATCGAACCTGGTAAAGTCATTAGCTTGAGGGGGGATCTAGGAAGTGGTAAAACCACATTTTCTCAAGGGTTTGCGAAAGCTCTAGGAATTAAAAGAGCGGTGAAAAGTCCAACGTATACTATAGTGAAGCAGTATCCACTCGGTGAACAAGGGAAGCTTTTTAATCATATTGATGCCTATCGCCTCGAAGATGGTGGAGCTGAATCGATTGACTTGGAAAGTTTTATAGACGATGATACGATTACATTAATAGAGTGGGCAGAATTTGTCATTGATTATATGCCAGAAACTTATTTGGAAATTGAATTAGAGGCAGTTGACAATGATGAACGTAAAATTCAAGTACGAACAGTAGGTCAAAGTGATGACTACGACCAATTAAGGAAAGAATGGACTCAGAACTGGAAAGGATTGTGATTGTGTGAGTAATTACAACAAACACGTACATGAAGCAGAGGACGAGCCAATCGAAACAATCATTAGAGTAGCAGAGCCAATCGATGCAAAGGCAATACTAGGCTTATTAAGACATGTAGGGAAAGATACCCCGTATTTGTCAGTTGGTCCTGAAGGAGCGAATATGACTGTGGATCAGCAAATAGAATTAATTACGAGATACAATGAATCAGATAATAACATTATGTTAGTAGCAGAATCAGATGATCAAATAGTTGGTATGGCAACAGTTGCCGTCATTGATAATAATCGTCAAAGCCATGTGGCTGAAGTGGGTGTCAGTATTATTAAAGAATATTGGGGCTACGGCATAGGCTCAATTCTCACTGAAGAAATGATTCAATTTGCAAACTACGCAGAAATTAAAGTGCTAACCTTGGAAGTTGTAACAAAAAATATCCGAGCAATCAAATTGTATGAGAAATATGGTTTTGAAATAGTTGGAACACTATCGAAACGTTTAAGAAATGATTTTCACTATTATGATACTTATGTCATGGAACGGTTGATTGATTAATATTCAAATAATTTCTCATCATAGATTTACTTTACTTTTTTAATATAATTACTTAGAATAGATAAGTATTGATTATGAAAGAAAGGTCGAGTTATGGACTATAAGCTATTAAAAGAAGCTCACCCTAAGTTAAATATAAAATTTAACCACGCACTGTCAGATTACAGTTATACTAAAACTGGCGGCGAAGCGGATGTTATTGCATTTCCGAAATCAAAAGATGAAGTGAAACAAATTATTGATTGGGCAAAGGAATTTGATGCCCCGTTAACAATTCTAGGTAACCTCAGTAATTTAATCGTTAAAGACGGCGGCATACGCGGTATTGTCATGATTTTAACAGATATGAATGCAATCTCAGTCGATGGTCATTATATTTATGCAGAGAGTGGCGCAGGTATTATTGAAGTAAGTCGTGAGGCCTATCGCCATTCATTAACTGGCTTAGAATTCGCTTGTGGAATTCCAGGTAGTGTTGGTGGCGCGGTATTTATGAACGCGGGTGCTTACGAAGGTGAGATAACGGATATTAATGTAAAGATTGAGGCAATCAATCGCGAAGGACAATTTTTAACTTATACGAATGAAGATGCAGAATTTGCCTATCGTCATAGTATTTTTCAAGAGAATGATAACATTATCTTAGGCGTATCCTTTGAACTTCAACCCGGAGATCAAGAGGCTATCAAAGGAAAAATGGATCATTTAACTGAATTACGTGAATCGAAGCAACCTTTAGAGTACCCATCATGTGGGAGTGTATTTAAACGTCCCGTAGGTTACTATACAGGAAAGTTAATTCAAGATGCTGGTTTACAAGGACATCGAATTGGTGGTGCTGAGATATCTCGTAAGCATGCTGGATTCATCATTAACGTAGGTGGAGCCACAGCAACAGATTATGTTGAGATGATTGAATACATCCAAGAAACAATCTGGAATTTAAATTCAGTTAGACTTGAAACCGAAGTTCGAATTATTGGACGGGAAGCAGAATAATTGAATGAGATATATTAAAACCAACCTAACACATTCTGTAAAAGAATTGCTTAGGTTGGTTTTTTGTAAATAATATAAAAAGATAGATGGGGGTTAATCGTTATGCAAGAGAGAAAAGTATATATATTATCAATTAAAAGAACCGCAGTAGGAAGTTTTCTAGGGAGTTTATCTGATTTATCACCCGCTGAGAGTGGGTCAAAATTATTAGAAAAGATGTTAGAAGAATACACGATGGTTAAAGACAATGTGGATGAAGTGATTATCGGGAATGTCTTAAGTGCAGGTCATGGCCAAAATATTGCGCGACAAGTTTCTGTTAACGCAGGCATTTCTATCAATGTTCCTGCTTATGGGGTAAATATGTTGTGTGGGAGTGGTCTAAAAGCCATTAATGAAGCATATAACCATGTCAAACTAGGTGATGCGGATTGTATTATTGCCGGTGGAGTGGAGTCGATGAGCCAAGCTAAATTCGTAACGACAGGCAACATTCGAAAAGGAAATAAAATGGGCGCATTTTCTTTAGAAGATACAATGTTAACAGATGGGTTAACAGATGCCTTTTCAGGAATTCATATGGGAATAACAGCTGAGAATATTGCAAGTAAATTTAAAATCACTCGTGAAGAACAAGATGAATTTGCCATGAATACGCAAGAGAAAGCAAGACTCGCACAAAAAGAGGGGAAATTCAAAGATGAAATTGTACCAATAACAGTTCAACAACGTCGTCAAGCGGTCGTATTTGAAGAAGATGAATACATCAATGATTCAACAAATTTAGAAAAGTTAAATAACTTGCGTCCGGCTTTTGATAATGAAGGTTCAGTCACTGCAGGGAACGCATCAGGAATCAATGACGGGGCAGCTTTTGCTTTTGTTGTCTCAGATGCATTCGTTAAAGAACACAACTTAGAACCATTAGTTGAAGTGTTAGGCTTTGGCCAAAGTGGGGTTGATCCAAAAATTATGGGAATTGGACCAGTCAAAGCAATTAATAGCGTCATGAAGAAAACTGGTTTAAGCTTAGAACAATTTGATGTTATTGAATTGAATGAAGCTTTTGCATCGCAATCGATCGGTGTCATGAGAGAATTGACTAAAGATACGAGCTTAACTTATGAAGCGCTCGCGGCTAAAGTAAATCCGAATGGTGGTGCGATTGCCATTGGACATCCGATTGGAGCTTCAGGGGCTCGAATAAGTGCCACCTTGATTCACGAAATGAAACGCAATGATTCCGAATATGGACTGGCATCTTTATGTATCGGTGGCGGCATGGGAATTAGTATGGCAGTTAAGAATGTGTAAACAGACCAAAAAATGGACCATATTATATACAACATCTGAGAAACTCAACAATTCTAGTAAACATTTACCTAGAGTTGTTGAGTTTTTTTGTAAATGATAATAAACGCTAATATATCAAGCTTTATAGCAAATTAAAAAAAGTGGAATATTCGGAAAAATAATTGTGTCTTACTTAAACACCGTGTGCTATAATTTCATCTCGAAAGACTAATTTTCTTTCAAATCGGTTTCAAAGGAGTCAATAATGACAAAATTTATGCAGAGGAGAATGTGCATATGGTAAAACAAAATTATAGTGTGGAGTTGCATGGTGTAACAAAATCGTTCGACAATACACAAGTGTTAAAATCCATTGATATGGAATTAGAGAAAGGTAAATTTTATACTTTATTAGGTCCGTCAGGATGTGGTAAAACAACGATTCTACGTATTATTGCTGGTTTTACAAAAGCATCATCAGGCCAAGTCTTAATCGATGGTACTGAAGTTACGAGAGTGGCAGCAAATCAGCGGAAGGTTAACACTGTTTTTCAAGATTATGCACTTTTCCCGCATATGAATATCTTTGATAACATCGCTTTTGGCTTATCTGTCAAAGGAGTCGATAAAGCGACGATTAAGGAGAAAGTTTCAGAAATGTTACGTTTAGTGCGCTTAGAAGGGTTTGAAGAGCGTTACATTGATGCGTTGTCAGGTGGACAAAAGCAACGTGTAGCGATTGCGAGAGCATTAATCAATGAACCGGATGTTCTTTTATTAGATGAGCCTTTGTCTGCGCTAGATTTAAAACTTCGAACAGACATGCAATATGAATTGCGTGAATTACAAAGACGTTTAGGAATTACTTTTGTCTTTGTTACTCATGATCAAGAAGAAGCTTTAGCTATGTCAGATTGGATTTATGTCTTAAATAACGGTGAAATTGTTCAATCAGGAACGCCCGTCGATATTTATGATGAGCCGATCAACCGCTATGTTGCAGACTTTATTGGTGAGAGTAATATTGTTGATGCGAAGATGATCGAAGATTATCGGGTTGAATTTGTCGGCCATACGTTTGATTGTGAAGATGGTGGGATACTAAGTGGTGAAGCGGTAGAAGTAGTTATTCGTCCCGAAGACGTTGAAATTACGTCACCTGAAGCAGGTCAATTGATAGCTAAAGTAGATACGCAATTATTCCGTGGTGTCTTTAACGAAGTCATTGCTTACGACGAAGATAATAATGAATGGATGATCCATACAACTAAAAAAGTTGAAACTGGTTCTCGAATCGGATTGCGATTCGGTCCAAGCGATATTCACGTGATGCGTTTCAACGAATCTGAAGAAGATTTCGATGCCCGTTTAGAACAGTATGAAGACTAGAGGTGGGCAATGAATACGAAAAAACATCATTTATTAGCCATACCGTATTACTTATGGATTATATTGTTTGTCATTGCACCGATTCTTTTATTATTGTATCGGTCATTCTTAAATATCGCCGGTGAGTTTACTTTTGATAATTATATTCATTATTTTACGAATCGAAATTATTTGGTTATGACGGCTAGCTCATTTTTATATGCTTTTTTAGTCACATTGGTCACACTGGTTATTGCGTATCCAATGGCGTATTTTTTAACAAAGACCAAGCGAAAAGATTTGTGGCTATTGTTGATTATCTTACCTACATGGATAAATTTACTGCTTAAAATCTATGCATTTATTGGAATATTAAGTCAAACAGGACCAATCAATTCATTTTTAACGAATTTAGGTTTTGAATCACAACAGTTATTATTTACGAATATTGCCTTTTTATTAGTGGCAGCCTATATTGAATTGCCGTTTATGTTGTTGCCAATCTTTAATTCGATTGATGAGATACCACATTCATTGATTGAAGCAAGTACAGACTTAGGGTCAAGTGAATGGGTGACAGTCAGACGAGTAGTGATGCCATTATCGATGCGTGGAGTGAGAAGTGGTGTTCAAGCAGTATTCATCCCTTCTTTATCTTTATTCATGTTAACGCGTTTAATCGGTGGGAACCGAGTCATTACCTTAGGAACAGCAGTAGAACAACATTTCTTAGTGACTCAAAACTGGGGAATGGGTGCCACGATTGGTGTCGTATTAATGGTATCAATGGTATTAGTTATGTTCCTTACTCGTAGTCGTAACGATCAAGGAGGTGCAAGTAATGACTAAAGGAAAATTTAAGTGGTCAAACTTATACATTATCGCAGTATTCATTATTTTGTATTTGCCCATTGGATATTTAATTGCCTATTCATTCAATAGTTCTGGGAATATGTCTGAGTTTACAGGCTTTACTTTAGAGCATTATCAGACTTTATTTGCTGACCAGCGGTTATTATCATTTATCATGAATACATTTATCATTGCCTTACTGTCAGCGACAATTGCGACAGCTATTGGGACTTTTGGGGCGATTGCCATTTATTATTCGCGCTTGAATAGTCAGCGGCAATTTTTATTGAATACGAATAATGTCTTGATGGTCACACCAGATGTTATGATGGGGGCAAGTTTTTTAATATTATTCTCTAGTATATTGCCACTTCGTTTAGGTTTTTGGAGTGTCCTTTTGGCTCACGTAGCTTTTAGTATTCCAATTGTTGTGCTAATGATTTTACCTCGTTTATATGAGATGAATCCGAACATGATTACTGCTGCCCAAGATTTAGGGGCGACACATTGGCAAATATTATCGCGTGTCGTTATACCAAGTATTGTTCGTGGTATTGTATCTGGTTTCTTTATGGCTTTTACCTATTCACTCGATGACTTTGCGGTAACATTCTTCGTTACTGGGAATGGCTTTAGTACTGTCTCGATTGAAGTGTATTCAAGAGCGCGAACAGGTATTAGTTTAGAAATTAATGCTTTAAGTACATTAATGTTTGTACTCGCTTTAGCTTTAGTCTTTGGTTATTATCAAATCCAAACGAGCGATCAAAGACGTATTCGTAAACAAGCTAATAAGAAAGTAGGTGGTCTGCGATGAAACAATTAATGACCATGTTATTAGGGATTTTACTAATTGTTGCTGTGTTATTTGGTTTTAGACACCAGTTAGAAAGTAGTTTAGGACTGACAGAAGGTAATACGATTGTCTTTTATAACTGGGGAGATTACATTGATCCAGAATTACTGACTCAGTTTGAGGAAGAGACAGGGTATTCAGTTATCTATGAAACCTTTGATTCGAATGAAGCGATGATGACGAAGATTGAACAAGGCGGGACACGTTATGATGTAGCAGTTCCTAGTGAGTATATGATTGAACAAATGATTGAAGCAGATTTGTTACAAGAGATTGATCATTCATTGTTACCTAACTTAGAGAACATTAATCCGCGATTCTTAGATTTAGAGTTTGATTCGAATAATCGTTTTTCTATTCCATATTTCTGGGGAACATTAGGTATTATCTACAATACAAATTATGTTGATGAAAGTGAAGTTCAACAATGGAATGATTTGTGGAATCCGAAATTCCGTAATAATATTATGATATACGATGGAGCGAGAGAAGTCTTAGGCGTTGGTTTACAATCACTTGGATATTCATTAAATGAAACAGATAGTACAAGATTAAGAGAAGCAACGAACAAGATGAAAACTTTGATGCCAAATATATTAGCTCTTGTTGCAGATGAGATGAAGATGCATCTTGGTAACGAAGAAGCGATGATTGGGGTGACGTTCTCCGGGGAAGCGTCCATGGCAATATGGGAGAATCCAGAACTTGCATATGTCTTACCAGAAGAAGGATCAAACCTTTGGTTTGATAATATTGTGATTCCTCATAATGCACAAAACGTTGAAGGGGCACATGCTTTAATTGATTTCTTACTTCGACCTGAAGTAGCAGCGAAAAATGCTGATTACGTCGGTTATTCAACACCGAATGAAGCGGCGATGGCTTTAATGGATCCAGAAGTCATTTCCGATGAAGCCTTTTATCCAAGTGAAGATGCTTTAGATAAATTGGAAGTATATCGTGGATTAGGGCAAGAGAAATTAATTGAATATAATGATTTATTCTTAGAAGTGAAGATCGAACCAAGAGACTAAACGGTTTTCCAATAAAAAATCAGAGGATTGATAGATGGTGAGTTATTAGACTTTTCCATTTATTCAATCCTCTTTTGTTGTTGTTTAATATATTTGTAATCTTTAAGAAGAATCTTTACATAAAATTTACAAGAAACTTTCATTAAATTTATATTAGCTTGGTATGATAGTAGTAACAAAAGAGGAGGATGGATAATGGTGCTATTGGACAAGCTAATTATTGACATATCACAGAAAAAATTCGCCAAAGCTTCATCCTTTATTATTGAACGATTTGTCGTACCGGAAAATCAGGATGGGCTTATGTTGTCATTCCAGATGGCCTATGATTACATTAACTTAATTCTAGTGTATGATAGCAATTATAATTTGAGAGCAGAAACAACTCAAATACACGAGAGGCGTGTCATTAAAATTCACGAGCAGGACCTCTACACAAGCAATGACGCAAAGGCAGGGTTAATTCCTGAGGGTGAGTGGATTATTGCTTTTGAAATCAATAATGAGGAGTTGCCTGACGTTGATTCACTGTGCACTATTGAGGTGACGGGTTTATAGCATTCGTTAAAAATAATGAAAATCTATAAATATTCATAAATATATAACAATCAAAGTGTAGAATGGGGTTTGGAAGCAGACCTCATTTTTTTAACGTGAGAATAAAAGAATGAAAGGTATGTTATGCTTTTATATTGATTCAAAATCCGTTACTATTAAGGGTAGTAATTTTGAACATAATCAGTGTGTATAATGAAACACACATATAAAATAGTTTGATTGTAAGCATAAATAGAAAGAGAATCATTTTTTGTCTCTCAATCTATGAATGATTTAATAAAGTATAGAAAGAAGGATAATGAATGAAACGTTTGATACAACAGTTTTTTAACTTTGCTGTTGTCGGTGGGATCTCAACACTGATTGATTTTATTGTGCTATATATTAGCTATGAAGTACTAGGCATGAATTACTTAATCGGCACAGCCATCGCGTTCATTATTGCCACCGTATTTAATTATTGGGCAAGTATGCGATTTATTTTTGTTAGTAAGTTTGGAAAAGACCTACGCTATAAAGAATTTACAATCTTCTTATCACTGAGTATCGTCGGACTTATCTTGACACAGATTTTGATGTTCGTATTTGTAGAATGGTTTGGTGTGGCAGTCATGATAAGTAAGATTTTCGTCACTGGTTTTGTGATGATATTTAACTTTGTATCGCGGAAAATTCTACTAGATGATTCGAGTGAAGATGAACCAATCAATTCGGTACATACCGAAAAAGTTGCTGTTAAGGAGGCAAATCATTTTGACAAGTAATATTATGACAATTGTCGTTCCTTCTTATAATGAAGAGGATACGCTGGAAATTTTTATGGATACGATTTTAGAAACTCAAAAGAAATTGCCATCTGTTTTTATTGAGACATTATTTGTAAATGATGGATCTCGTGACAATACACTAGCAGTTATTAAGCAATTAGCTGCAAAATATCCAGAAAGAGTTAGTTATATTTCTTTCTCAAGAAACTTTGGTAAAGAAGCGGGAATTATGGCAGGGCTTGAGTATGCTCAAGGCGAGTGGATTTCTTTAATGGATGCGGACTTACAAGACCCCCCTGAGATGCTCGTTGAAATGCACCGATTAATTACAGAAGAAGACTATGATGTGGTTGGAACAAAGCGGGTGAACCGTGAAGGCGAGCCACCAGTGAGATCGTTCTTCGCCAATTTATACTATAAGTTGAACAATGTCATCTCTGATGTCAAATTAGAAGAAGGAGTTCGAGACTATCGTTTAATGACACGTGAAGTTGTTGATGCTGTTTTAAGCTTGCCTGAGAGAAATCGATTCTCTAAAGGAATCTTTAGTTGGGTCGGTTATAAAGTGAAGTATTTAGATTACTATAATGTTGAGCGAAGCGCCGGCGATTCATCTTGGTCTTTTACCCAACTCATTCGATATGCTTTCGATGGCATCATCAGTTTCTCAGATGCGCCTTTAACATTTGCAAGTATGCTAGGTTTAATTATCTTTATCCTTTCAAGTATTTATGGAATCTATATTATCGTTAAGACAGTTCTTCTCGGAGCAACAACACCAGGTTGGCCTAGTCTAGCGGTACTCATCGTTGGTATGGGTGGTCTGCAATTATTCTGTTTAGGTATTGTTGGTAAGTACGTCGCTAAAATATTTAATGAAACTAAGCGTCGCCCACTCTATATTGTAAAAGAAGCTCATACACGCAAAGAAATTGAACAATAATAAAAAACCGTCTAAATCTCAAACGCAATTTGTAAAGAGATTTAGATGGTTTTATTTAATTAGTTACTACTTAAAGCATGTGCCGCCCATTCCGCATTGATTAAATGGAATTGGCCAGTTTCTGTTGTATTCACTATCTTCATATATTTATCTTTGGCGAATTTAAGTAAATTATCACTAAAATCAACTAAAAGTTGTTCATTAGCCGTAATATACATAATTTTTGGTATGCCATCTTTCATATAAAAGAAGCGCGATTTAACATCTTCATTCGGTTTTTCTTTCGCAAATAACCCATCAGTCAACAATTTAACAATTTCAACTTCACGGTCATTATAGTGATGATCAAATAATTGAATTTTTTCTATTAAATCAGCATGGTGTGTCACAATACGCAATTCGTAATCAGATAAGTCCACTTTCTCGTCGCGAGTCACATTTTCTAAAAGTGTACTCAATTGATTTTGTTTATTTTTTAAGTTTGGTACTAAAAAGACCATAAATTTTTTTATTGGATCATGATATAAGAATTCTGTTTCGATTTGTCTGCGTGTACCACAATTACCACATTCAAAATATTGTAGTTGGCCATTTAATAAGTCTTTTTTCAAGTTCGGCTGTAATTTTGAGTTTACACGTGTTTCTACTTCTTGTGAAGCGGGTGTTTCACACACTGGGCATTTAATTTTAACTACTTGTTTCATTGAATCCTCCTAGAAGCTGTTCTATTGATATTGTCAATACATTCATTATAACAAAAATAGATAATTTATACGATATCAAAGGCAACAAGTAATTATGAGTATGCTATAATTTAATTGATAGGGCTACCAAAGTGAATAGGAGCTCAAATAGGAGAAAAGATAAGGTGGATGACAAATGTCTTTAGGTAAAGAAGCTGTTGGACGAAAAGCAGCAGATTATGTGGAAGATGGGATGGTAGTTGGCTTTGGTACAGGGTCAACTGCATATTTCTTTATAGATGAAGTTGGAAAAAGAATACAAGCTGGCGAATTGAAACACATTGTTGGAGTTGCGACGTCACGTCAGACATTAACACAAATGGAATCATTAGGCATTGAGAGTCGTTCGCTTGATGATGTGAACTTTATTGATTTGCTTGTTGATGGTGCTGATGAGACGACTCGTGATTTTAACGGTATTAAAGGTGGTGGGGGCGCATTACTCCATGAGAAAATTGTTGCCCAAAACAGTCGACGTATTATTTGGATTGTGACGGAAGATAAATTAGTTGACACTTTAGGTAAATTCCCACTACCGGTCGAAATTGTTCAATTTGGTAGTTGGAAGTTATTCCGTACCTTCGATCAGTCTGGCATGAATCCTACATTTAGAAAATCAGGTCAAGATACATTATTTATTACAGATTCTGGTAATTATATTATTGATTTAAATTTAGATGTGATTCAAAATCCTCATCAATTAGCATTTGAGCTAAGTAATATGGTTGGGGTTGTCGAACATGGTTTATTTTTAAATTATCCTGATGTCATATTATCAAGTGATGCTGAAGGAAATGTACAAGAAATTACAAGAAGCAAATAATCTAAGAATTGGAGGCAAGTTATGAGAGTTGTCGATATCATTGAGAAAAAACAAATGGGTGAAGAGTTAACGAAAGCGGAAATTCACTTTATGGTAGAAGGATTTACAAATGAATCTATTCCAGATTATCAGATGACTGCTTGGATGATGGCTGTCTACTTCCAAGGAATGAACGAAAAAGAAGCCAGTCATTTAACAATGGCTATGGTTGAAAGTGGAGACCAAATTGATTTATCCGGGATTGATGGTGTTAAAGTAGACAAACATTCAACTGGTGGAGTTGGAGATACTACAACAATTGTACTTGCACCCTTAGTTGCGAGTGCCGGCGTTCCTGTTGCTAAGATGAGTGGACGGGGTCTAGGTCATACCGGTGGAACCTTAGATAAATTTGAAGCCATTGAAGGCTTTAAGATTGAAGTACCAATTGAGAAATTTATCGAACTAGTGAACAAGAATAAAGTGGCAGTTGTTGGTCAAACTGGAAACTTAGCCCCCGCAGATAAGAAAATGTACTCATTACGTGATGTGACAAGTACTGTTCAATCGATTCCATTAATTGCGAGTTCCATTATGAGTAAGAAAATTGCCTCAGGTGCCGATGCAATTGTACTGGATGTTAAAGTAGGAGACGGTGCGTTTATGAAGACCGTTGATGATGCGCGACAATTAGCTAAAACAATGGTTCAAATTGGTGAACAAGTGAACCGTAAGACGTTAGCAGTTATCTCTGATATGAGTCAGCCCCTTGGCTTTGCTGTTGGGAATGCTTTAGAAATTAAAGAAGCGATTGATACATTAAAAGGCGAGGGACCAAGCGACTTAACTGAGTTATGTCTAGTATTAGGTAGCCAAATGTTAATGGCTGCGAATAAAGTCGAAACGTTAGAAGAAGGTAAAGCCTTACTACAAGAAAAAATCGACAATGGAGAGGCGTTAGAAACACTCCGTCAGTTTATTGAACATCAAGGTGGAAACCCAGCGGTTGTTGATGATCCAAGCTTATTGCCACAAGCAAAATATCTAACTGAAATTAAAGCGGACCGTGATGGAGTTATTAGTGATTGGACTGCACATGAAGTGGGAGTGGCTTGTAGTTTGCTTGGCGCAGGGCGCGAGAAGTTTACAGATGATATCGATCCAGCGGTTGGTGTTGTTCTTAAAGCGAAAGTTGGAGATTCAGTTAAAAAAGGCGATCCGATTGTTGTTATTCACTCGAATACAGAAGATATTTCTGAAGTTGAAGACAAATTAACAAAAGCCTTTAAGATTAGTGACCATAGTGAACCAATTCAATTAATTGTTGATACAATTAACCATGCATAGAAAATACTAAAAATCCCATTGTCTCAATGAAGAGGCAATGGGATTTTTTTAACGTCTTGCGAGGTATTTATAATCTATCTCACGTAATTCAGCATATTCACGTAGTGGACCACGTAGTAGTAATTGAGTTTCTTGTAGTTCTTGGATGTTATGACAGTTGAGTAATAGAAGCATATGTTTGATTGCTTTCTCCCAATCCAGAACGATTTTTGTAGCGGCATCGACACCTTCTAAGTGGACTGTCTGAAGTAATTTACCAGATAGGCCAGTTGCTTTGGCACCAAGCGCAAGTGCTTTTACGATATCATAAAAGCTTCTAACTCCACCACTGGCAAGAATATTCACTTCTTTTTGTAAGGAAAGTGATTCCAATAAAGATTCAGGGGTTGTTTGTCCCCATTCGCCTAGTAGGCTGAAATCAATCGTATCCCGGCGGTCATTTTCGATATTAACGAAGTTTGTGCCCCCACGTCCACTGACATCGATGTTTTTAACACCTAGTGAAATTAATTCTTCCATGGTTTCTTTACTCATTCCAAAACCAACTTCTTTAACAATCACAGGAACATCTAAGCCTTCAACAATTTGTTGAATATTCTCTTTCCAGGTTGAGAAATAGCGATCACCTTCAGGCATGACAACTTCTTGGGGTGTATTCAGATGGATTTGTAAGGCGTTAGCTTCTAATAAGTCAACCGCGCGTTTAGCGTTTTCTAAGTCATGATGTGCACCTAAGTTTGCCATAACAAAACCATTCGGATTATTTTTTCGAATAATCGTAAAAGAATCTCTGACTTCAGGTTCTTTCAAAGCGACGCTGACAGAACCTGATGCCATCGCTAAGCCTGTCACATGTGCAAGTGTTGATAGTGAATCATTAAATTGTTTCGTATAGGTTGAACCACCGGTCATTCCATTGATATAGAAAGGAAAACGGTGTGTTGTATTTGCCCATTGAGTTGATGTATCTATTTGGTCAAATTTCACCTCGCTGAATGAATGATGCATAAAGCGAATATCATCAAACGCAGATGTTTGTAATTTACTTTGTTGTTCTAATGCCAAGTTCACATGATCATCTTTTCGTTGTTGAGCAAGTGAAGGTTGATTTTCTTTTGTCATAATTGCCTCCGATACTATGTTGTTTCCGTGGAGAAGGGGGGAGTTACTTGCAGTGGTAAAGCTACAATATCTTCCGATTCCCAATCTTTAATTAAAGTCTCTGTCTTGATATCTTTATGGCCAATAGCAATGCCACAATCGCCACCACCAGCCCCAGAGGACTTAGCAATGAATGAATGAGGAAGTGCAGTTTCAATAAATTGAGTCAGTTCATTCGTTTCGATGTTTAGGTGATATGTATGACTCAATTCCAAGAGTAATTGACGATATACTTGAATCTCATCTTGAATGGCAGTTAAGTTCTTTTCTTGAAAGCCGATTCGCATGCGTTCAACCGATATCTTTGCATTCTTTAAGAATGCTTTGAATTGGTCATCAGCTTGATTTAATCGATCAAGTAATTGCCCAACTAAGTTTTCAGTAGAAGCAGGGGATTGCGTCCAACCAATCAATAAAGTTAGTTCAGCCGGAACACTTAAGGACTCAATAACAAGGTCTGGCCAATCCATTAACAGCAAGGAAGCCACCGGAGTGTTTGCGTGAACCATCTCTTTCAGCCACTCACGGTCAAAAGATTGATAATAAACCCAGCCACCAGTCGTAATTGTCGCGATATCAGCCAAACTCCCATTTGATTTCGATAAAGCCAACGCAATCGCAGCCAGTTTAAAGATAGTCACATGGTCTAATGCTTGTACTCCATGATAAGCTAATATCCCTTTAATCGTCGCTACGACAATTGCACCACTTGAGCCTAAACCGAATTTTAACCCATCTTTATTAATTAAGTCTGAATTAAATTGAATATCATAATTTAAAATAGAGACATTTAAGCTTCGTAAAAGTGATTCAGTGACACGAATCGCATTAATACAATAGTGCCAACCAGTTGCAGTATTTGGTGCAACTTGGAAATGATTATCTTTTCGATCATAATTCAAAGGACCTAATTCAGACAAATTAGTCGTTATTACTCCACCTTCAGTATGCTCACTCGCAGTAACTCGAGCAGTTAAGAATTGATCGACCGCTATAATAATAGCCGGTTGTTTCGGGAATAAAATCGCATATTCACCCGTTATAAATAATTTCCCTGGTACTTTAACGGTACTAGATTCATTGAAGGACGTTCGATTGAAAAGATCCTGTATCGATGTTTGTGTTGACAATATCTACACTCCTAACTAATCTTATGCGGTCCTTTTCCAGGTCCAGATATAACTAGACGATCACTTGAAAAATGCTTTTCAAAGGCTTTCTTAATTTCTTCGGCCTGGCTTAAACGGCAAAGAACTTTCACGTTTGGTCCAGCATCCATTGTAAAGTAACATGGAATGCCAGCTTCACGAAGGTCTCTAACGATGTTCATCGCAGTTAAAGATTCTGGTTCCCAATAAGTCATACTTGGATCAGCAGCAATAATGGTCGCATGCATCTTCATCGCATTATGTTCAGCGATTTGTCCGATTGTTGGAAAATCTCTATTCTCGATAGCAGGAATGATGGCTTCCAAATCTTCAGCCACAGTTTCTGGCCAAAGTTTGTAGAAAGGTGAAGTTTTGATAGTATGTTCCATCCCTACACGGCTACTAATTTTCTTTTGTTCTTTATTAATCATCACAACAAGCATGCCAATATCCCAATCAGCCTCATCAATCATCTCAGCATAACTTGAATCTGATTCGTCACCAATACCTTTATGCCAAACTGTAAAGCCACCGAATAGACTGCGAGTAGCACTTCCAGAGCCACGACGAGCATAAGTAGAAAGTTCTTTATTCGATAGATTTGTTCCAAATAAATCATTACATGCACTCGCTAAAGCTGCAAAAGCCGATGCCGAAGAGGCAAGACCGGCAGCCGTTGGAACATGATTGGTACTCTTCACGTGTACTGGACGATGTATACCGGATAAATCTCTGAACATATTAATAAAACGCGATACTTTCTCGATCGCGTTAATGTCTAGTATTTGACCATCTAAGGTAAAGGTATCCTCATTGGATTGAGTATTCCATTCTAAAGTTGTTTCTGTATAAAACTCATTAAGCGTCAAAGAAAGACTGCTTGTCACGGGAAGGAATAACTCTTTGTTTCGTTTTCCCCAATACTTAATTAAAGCAATGTTAGTATAAGCACGATACGTTGTTGTATCCATTTGTTTATGTTGCATTATAAACCTCACTTTATATAGTTTTTAAATCTAATGACCAAGTTTTTGTTGCGCCCGCATCCATCATCGCTTGTTGAATTAAATCTGCTTCGACTTTAGTTTGAGCTAGGGCGATCACACACCCACCTAAACCCCCACCTGTAAGTTTAGCACCTAGAGCACCAGCTATCCAAGCTGCATTAACAATACGGTCGATATGGGCATTTGAAATTTCTAATTGATTTAGATAATAATGGTTATATGTCAACAAGCGACCTAACTCATTAATATCCTTCGCTTGAATCGCTTCAACAGATTGTTGGACAAAGCCACCGATGGCTCTCATCACAGTTCTAATAAAATCTGGTTTCGATTCTTTTAATTGCCTCACCTTACTAACGGCAGTTTTCGTCTGACCTGGCATATCACTGTCAGCTACAACCAAGTAAGCATCTAGATTAATTTGGATCGTTTTTGCTGTTTGACTTTTACGGTAAATAACCGGTGAATTTGTACTCGCTAAAAGAGTATCTAAGCCACTTGTTGATTCATGGGCGATGACCTCAGCTTGGTTCACAATAAAGTTCAGCTGATAATCAGATATTTCTTGCTTGTAGAAATCACATAAAGCACGAACAAGTGCCACACTTACAGCCGCGGACGACCCCATACCACGCCCTGAAGGAATCGAACTATCGATGGTAATATTCATGGGCGTATTCTTTAATTTAAAACTGCTTAAAGTCACTTCAATCGCTTGTTTAAGGTTATCTAAAGATTCCGGCGCACCTTCTATCATGCCCTCGTAATATGAACTATGAATGTATGTATGATTTGAATGAGAAGGAGTGATCGTTACAGTCACATTTGCCGAATTAAAGGGCAATGCGATCGCAGGGTAGTCGTAGACAACCGCATGTTCACCCATCAATATAATCTTACCATGAGCCTTACCTATACCGATTAGTTGTTGCGCTTTGGAAGTCATTAATTTAGATTGATAATTATGTCGCTTTGATATGTCCATTTTCTACCTCCCATCACTTGTTTTATTTATATAAAATTTTATTATTATATCACA
>NZ_JACAOA010000023.1 GCF_014049385.1 Ruoffia halotolerans
TGATGTGGTTTGTCTCTAGTTGGTCCAACTCAAGCCAAATGACTTTGCCATTTGGCTCAAGTCCATCAAAAACTACCTAAAAAATAGTGCCAGCAAGATTTCTCTCACTAACACTAAAACTTTTTAATAACCTGGTTTTGTTGGATGTTTATCAATCACAAATTGATTGTTTTCTAAAGCTTTTTTACCAGAATCAGTTAAACGTAAGCCGCGAACATTGAAGTATTCATCTAATTCTTTATTGGAATAATGCTTTTTGATTTCTTCCACTAAGCCTGTTTTATTTAATTTTGAATAGCCTTTAATGTTTTTCATTTTTAATAAGCTTTTCAACAAAGTAGCTGTGACGTGATCCATTGATTCATAAGGCGACTCTTGAACCACATAACCGTGTTCGATTAAGCTTTTTAAAGATTGGTGAGCGTTAATGCCGTAGTCATATTCAAAGTATTTCGGCATCACTGATTCGTTTGTGAATGTCCCTAAAGAAATTCGCCAAATTAAGATGATATCTCCCGGTAATAAGCCTTCTTCAGTACGTTGCATATTGCGCAAAGGCACACGCGTTTCGCTTGTTAAGTTTAAATCACGGAACCATTTTTTTAGATTACGTTCTGGTGAGATGTAAGGTAATTCAGGGTAATCTTTGTAAATTTTTTCAACTTCTTTGATTTCTTCTTCTGTATCATTAATAGGATAATTTATTTTCATATTTTTCCTCCTAAGATAATAATAAATATGCAATCAGTGCATAAAGTAATAGATGAACTGGATAGAACCAGTAGAATGCTTTGGAGCTGAGATTTCCTTTTAAACCATTGTAAAAATAGGTAATAATGAAAGCGGGCATCGCAAACCAACTGCCGATAAATGCAAAAGCACCAAAAAGGGATTGGAATAACCGGTAATCCCGTAGGACGTACAGAATAATGATGACGGATACGCCTAAAGTAGAATAATCTGTGTCCAAGATGAAGACAAATGCTAAGGAGAGCACAACTCCCACAAAACGGTAAATGGGTTGCTCAAATTTTTCTATACACCAAATAGCAAACAGTCCACTAAATAAGGTGAACATCACATTCTGTCCAGAAAAATCAAAGAATGTATGCGATCTCGCTAAGTCAAAAGGAATTTCAGAAATTAGCGCAAAGATACCGAGACGTTTTAAATACTTTTTCACATCGCTTGTATGCTGAAAGCCTTCGACAATTAAAAAACAGAATAACGGAAAAGCGAGCCGCCCGACTGCCCGACTTGCGGTGTACACGGAGTTCCATGTTTCGAAATTAGCTTGACCATTCCCCGCTTGTAACCAGGGTAGGAAAACGAAAGCACCTAAGTGATCAATAAACATCGAAGCCATCGCAATGATTTTGATGGTCGCACTATTTATAAACGTATTTTGAGGCTTATTTAAAGCTTCCATATGATAAAGTATCCTTTCTGAGTCAAATCTTTCATTTTGAAATACAATGTTTACATAACAGTAATTAAGTTATGATACTGTATAGAAAATATTTTTAACAATCTAATGTTCAATTAGAGGAATTATACATATTTTAACAAGAAAAACATGGATATAGTAGTCCTTTCTTTGAAGGATGCCGGGCTTATGCAAGAATCATTAAACAAGAATGTTAATTTATTAGAAGCGTTATGATATACTTCTACTATATAAAATTTAAGGAGAATGAATCTGTGATACAACCTTCCCCGATCATAAGTAAAACTCAGATGACGTTGATTGATCATATGTTGGAATATAATCAATATCGACCGTTATTATCTTATATAAAAGAGAATACTACACTGAACGATTCCTACCTTATTCACTCAATACAACTTGCTCAAGCTTTTCTAGATGTAAATATTCGAGAAATTGAGCAACTAGCTCCCAAAGTAGACCGCCAATATTTACTCAAGCCCACATACCTAGAACGCCGAGTGTATAGCTATGCACATTATATGAATGTTCAATTTGAACGATGTGAATATATGGACTATTTTCGTGCACTCAGTCCGTTGTTGGTTGATTTACTGCGCTTAATTATCGAAGAAGATTTTATGCCGGAATTAAGTCAATATATCCAACCGATTGTCAAGGAAACCGTTGAAGGAAAGCCGGTTTATCGTGGTTTACAATGGAAGCAAGCAAAAGTGGAGGAAGAAGCGAATAAAGTGGCTGAGACCTTTACAAAATATTACGGCGACCGCTTCAATTATAAGCACTATGTAAGTTCGAGTCATTTGTTAAAACTCATTGACGATCATAGTAGAAATGACGAGGTTAGAGCGAAAGCCATTTCTTTAAGACATATTGAAAAATATGTCCGAAATATCGTGGCTCACGAAGTAATTTATGTCAGTGATGAACTAGTTGAACGTCGTACGGGGATGAACGTGGAGCAAATTCATCGTCTCCTTCAGGAAGCATTAATACTTGCTGGACTAGATGACAAGCGCCAATGGGCGATTTTGAACGAATTAAATAAAGCAATTAAAAATAATATACAAGACAGAACGAATTAAGGAGCGAAACATGAAAAAATTAGTTATTCGTGGAGGAAAACCTCTAAACGGTGAAATTACAATTAACGGAGCAAAAAACAGTACGGTGGCATTAATACCAGCCGCAATTATTGCTGACTCACCAGTTGTACTTGAAGGTGTGCCAGATATTCAAGATGTGCACTCATTACTTGAAATCCTTGCTGATTTTAATGTAAAAACCGAATTTAAAAACAATACACTAATGATTGACCCAACAGATATGGTGTCAATTCCAATGCCAACAGGAAGAATCCAAAGTTTACGTGCGTCTTATTACTTTATGGGTGCAACTTTATCGAAATTTGGTGAAGGTGTTATCGGACTACCTGGAGGATGTTTCTTAGGACCTCGACCAATTGACCAACATATTAAAGCCTTCCGTTCACTTGGAGCAACGGTTGAAGACGAATTTGGTGTTATTACTTTATCAACGCCAAATGGCCTAGAAGGTTCAAGAATTTACATGGACGTTGTCTCAGTGGGAGCAACAATCAACGCGATTCTAGCTTCTGTCCGCGCTAAAGGAAAAACAATCATCGAAAATGCGGCACGTGAGCCAGAAATTATCGATGTTGTGACACTTCTGAACAAAATGGGAGCAAATATCCGTGGTGCTGGAACAAGCGTTATCCGTATTGAAGGTGTCGACGAAATGCATGGTACCAACCATACAATCATTCCAGACCGTATTGAAGCGGGTACTTACATCACAGCAGCAGTCGCAATGGGTGAAAATGTTCGTGTCACAAACGTTATTTATGAACATATCGAAAGTTACATTGCTAAACTAGACGAAATGGGTGCGATGATGACGATTGGTGAAGATTCGATTGACATTAAGAAATCTGAAAACTTAAATATGGTTAACATTAAAACATTACCATACCCTGGTTTTGCGACTGACTTACAACAACCTTTCACACCATTACTTTTAAAAGCTCACGGTGAAGGAACGATTATGGATACAATTTATCCACAACGAGTGAAACACATTCCAGAACTAAATCGTATGGGTGCAAATATCAAAGTAGATGGCGATATTATCCGCATTAGTGGCCCATCAAAACTCCAGGGTGCCCCAGTTCGCGCAAGTGATTTACGTGCCGGCGCATGTCTTGTAATTGCGGCTTTAATCGCTGATGGCGAGACAGTCATCACAGGTGTAAGCAATATCTTACGTGGATATACTGATATCGTAGGTAAATTAAAAGCTATTGGTGCCGATATTGAAATGATTGAAGACGACACTGTCGAAGAATAATAAACATGACTATATTTGGGCAGATCAATTAAACTCTGTCCAAATATATTTTTGTATTCAAACCACCCCACTCGCCCACAAAACAAACTCCCCACAAACATTCAAGTAAAGAAAAGGAACTGATAAAATGACAGATGCATTTTCATTGCCAACATTATTAAACAAAGACGTAAAAGAGCTCTATGGTTACGCGCGCGAACTTAAAATCCCTAACTATAGTGAATTAAGTAAAAAAGAATTAGCTTTAGCGATTATGCGTACGCAAGAAGAGAAACAAGGCTTCTTCCAAGTTGAAGGAGTTTTAGATATTTTACCTGGGGATGGTTTTGGCTTTATTCGTCCAATTAACTACTCGCCGAGTCAAGAAGATATCTATATTTCAAATTCACAAATTCGCCGTTTTGATTTAAGAAACGGGGATAAAGTAGCCGGCCCAGCGCGTCCACCAAAATCAAATGAGCGCTATTACGGTTTGATGCAAATTTCAACCGTGAATGGTAAAGACCCAGAAGAAGCGAAAGAACGTGATCATTTCCCAAGTTTAACCCCATTATATCCAGAAGAACAAATTAAATTAGAGTACAAGCAAAATGCAATCAGTAACCGTTTAATAGATGTGTTCTCACCAATTGGATTTGGACAAAGGGGCCTAATTGTTTCACCGCCTAAAGCCGGTAAAACTTCAACATTAAAAAGCATTGCTAACGGGATTTCACAAAACTATCCTGAAGCAGAACTCATTGTTATATTAATCGATGAGCGACCAGAGGAAGTAACAGATATCGAACGGAGCGTGAATGGTGAAGTAGTTTCATCAACGTTTGACCAAAAACCTGAGAACCATATTCGTATTGCAGAATTAGTCTTGGACCGCGCCATGCGTTTAGTTGAAGATGGCCGTGATGTTGTTATATTAATGGATAGTATCACACGTCTTGCTCGTGCTTATAACTTGGTAGTTAAACCAAGTGGCCGTACATTAAGTGGTGGGTTAGACCCTGCATCATTCTACTTCCCGAAACGTTTCTTTGGAGCAGCGCGTAATATTGAAGACGGCGGTTCATTAACTATTTTAGCGACAGCTTTAGTGGATACAGGCAGCCGTATGGATGATTTAATCTATGAAGAATTCAAAGGGACAGGGAATATGGAAATTCACCTATCTCGCCAACTAGCAGAACGCCGTATCTTCCCAGCAATTGATATTCAACGTTCAGGAACACGTAAAGAAGAATTACTGATTCCGGAAGAAGAGTTAGATAAGATTTGGAAGTTCCGCAAAATGATGGTCGGAAATTCTCTTGAATACACTGATCAACTCATCGGAATTCTCCGTCACACAGATACTAACGAAGAATTCTTAGGACAAATTGAAAAATTAGTCCAAAAATAATCGAAATTCAAGGGCGATGTCATGAAAATGATGTCGCTTTTTTGTTTGGGCTTGTAAATAGAGAAAAGCGTCACTATGGAAACTCAAAGTGACGCTTTATACCAACCTTATTGACTCAGACAATCATCCACCAAAAAAAAGCAATCTGCCCATTAGCAGTTGCTTGCCTCTATAAGAGTTTATTCCGAAATTGATACTGGAACAAATTCAAATTTTGTTACATCAATCAAGCCCATGTCGGTAATTTTAAGTGCAGGAATTACAGAAAGTGGCATGAAACTTAATGTCATAATTGGATCAACACGGTGAGAAATTTCTAACTTCTCGTGTGCAACTTTATTAATGGCATCTTGTTGTGCCATCACTTCTTCGGCTGTTAAATCACTCATCAAGCCGCCCACTGGGAGAGGAAAATCAGCAATGACTTGACCGTCTTTAACTAACACGACACCACCTTGAAGTCGCTCCAATTCTTTCACAGCAAAAGCCATATCAGAATCATTTGTTCCCGCAACAACCACATTATGATTGTCATGTGCAATCGACTGAGCAATGGCTCCGTATTTCATTCCATAATCTTTTAATAAAGCCACACTCACATTACCAGTTAAGTGATGGCGCTCAATCACAGCAATTTTAACTACTGGAATGTCAGGATTATATTTAAAATTTCCATCAGCATCGCGGTCCACTTGAATAATCGCTTCATTGGTAATCACTTCTTGTTCAACGACTTCGATGGCACGGACAGTATCAGACTCTAAAGGTAAAACTAAACGCTCTTCGCTAAAATCCTTATACTTCACGCTCGATTCAACGACTTCGTAATTGGCACGCTGAATCGGAACTAAATATTCGCCGTCTTTAGCAACCAACTCTCCTTCAACATAAGTGCGTTGAACTGTGAAGTCTTCAAGGTTATCAAATACAATTAAATCCGCACGCAAGCCAGGTGCAATTGCCCCGCGGTCACGCAGACGTGTCGCTTCAGCGGTATTAATTGTTGCCATTTGAATGGTAGTCATTGGATCCAGACCTTCTTCAACACAAATTCGTAAACTATTATCTAGATGACCTAACTCTAAAAGTGTCTTTGCTTGGACATCGTCGCCAGATAAAAGACAGCGACGGTTATTGGAAGAAGTGACTCCTTTAAGTAACATGCGTAAGTTTTGTGTCACAGACCCTTCACGTAAGAAGACGTACATACCGCGACTTAATCGCTCATGCATTTCTTCAATCGTAGTACATTCATGATCATTTTCCACCCCAGCAACAATATAAGCGTTCAAATCTTTACCTGTAACCATCGGACTGTGTCCGTCAATTCGTTTATCGTGCTCACGGGCCACCATCACTTTGTCAATGACGCTATCCTGATTATTAATAATACCTGGAAAGTTCATAAATTCAGCTAAACCATCAACTTGCCCGTCAATAATTGGTTGAACCAT
This sequence comes from Ruoffia halotolerans, assembly GCF_014049385.1. Classification (GTDB taxonomy): domain Bacteria; phylum Bacillota; class Bacilli; order Lactobacillales; family Aerococcaceae; genus Ruoffia; species Ruoffia halotolerans. Next base: position 6,662 of record NZ_JACAOA010000023.1, read on the forward strand.
ATCTTGGGCAGTGATAACGGCGCCGGAGTTTTCCATATTTGTTGCTGGGACGCATGAGGGCATCATATAACGGATATCAATCCCTGCATTCTGAGATGCATCAATCATGTAGCTTAACCCGTTCATGCCAGCCACATTAGCAATTTCATGAGGATCCGCGAGGGCCGTTGTTGTCCCATGAATCGCTAATACCCGGGCAAATTCTTCTGGAGTCACATAAGATGATTCAACATGAATATGTGGTTCGATTAACCCGGGTGCTACAATCTTACCTGCTAAGTCGTGGACCTCTTTACCTTCATAATCACCCCCTATGCCGGCAATGACACCTTCTGTGATCGCAATATCCCCTTCAATTAATTGTCCTTGATAGACATCGACAATTCGTGCATTTTTAATGACGACATCTGCTGATGTTCGCCCTGCAGCCACGTCGATTAAATGTTTTAGTGATGCTTTATTCATGAAATCCTCCCTTGAAAAATAACTTTTATCTATAATAGACAATAGATGGACTTCCTTTCAAGGATACGCGGATAATAAACACAAAATAAATATCATTGTTCGTGTTATTCACTGAAGTGAAGAAGTTGTTCTTATTTTATAGTAGTTAGCATTTCCGGTATAATAAGATTGTAAAGAAGACTAAGATAGGTGATAAAATGGCGAAAAAAGATAAAACAAATGTGATGCGTGTGCTTGAGCAAAATAAAATCGAGTATACTGGCTATCAATGGGAAGATGTAGACAAATTAAAAGTCGAGTCGCCCATCTACAAAACCCTTGTTACACAAGGGAAATCGGGTGAACATTACGTCTTCGTTGTTCCAGTAACGCAAGAATTGAATTTAAAAAAAGCAGCCAAAGTTGTTGGCGAAAAAAATATTCATATGATTAAAGAAAAAGAATTACTTCCACTCACAGGATACCTCCATGGGGGCTGCTCACCGATTGGGATGAAGAAACAATTTAAGACCGTGCTAGATGAATCGGCGAAAGAGTACGAACTTATTTTATTCAGTGGAGGAAAAGTTGGCTTTTCAGTGGAAGTAAACCCAAGGGATTTAGTAGCAGTTATTAACTTTGAACTCGCAGATATTGCGACAGCATAATAGAGGAGAGATAGTATGGCAGATTTTAAATTTGAAATTATAGAACATTACGGCCAATTAAGTGAGAATGCGAAAGGTTGGTCAAAAGAATTAACAAAAGTTAGTTGGAATGAACGTGAACCCAAATTTGATATACGAGACTGGGGTCCAGAATACGACAAAATGGGTAAAGGACTGACTTTTACAGAAGAAGAATTAAGAGTACTCCGCGATGTATTAAATAAGATGGATCTATAGATGATTGAATACCAAAAGAAAGTCGATATAACCCACGAGGCACTGCTTCATTTATATGAAAGTGTCGGATGGAGCGCTTATACACAAGATAATCCGGACTTAACGAGTTTACTCGAAGGAGCCAAGCATTACTTAACAGCTTGGGACGGAGAACGTTTAATCGGCTTGATTCGAGTCGTAGGCGACGGTGTGTACATTGCTTATATTCAAGATGTTTTGGTCCATCCTGATTATCAAAAGCAAGGAATAGGGAAGTATTTAATGCAAAAGATGTTAAAAGAGATCCGATACGCAAAGCAGATTATATTAACTACTGAGAATTCACCTGCAACGAAAGCATTTTATCAGTCACTAGGAATGAAGGAATTCAATGAAACTGGTGCGTTAGGTTTCTCAATGTAGCGTGCTTGAGATGAAAAAGTCGAGGAGGACTTTATCATGAGTAAACAGAAGAAGAGCGAGAACAAAGGAAATACTGGGATGTGGATGGGAATTTGTATAGCCTTAGGAGTTGCTTTTGGGATAATGATGGACAATATTGGAATAGGGATTGCTTTAGGTGTGGCCTTTGGAGCTGCCCTTGGCTCAATAGATATGAGCCCGAAAGATAAAGAAAAAGAAGAGTAAACTATTGAACGGTCATCAGGTTCTATATGTCGTTAATCAATACTATATGAGAATTAAAAATGACTAAACATAATAAAAATAAAAAAGAATAAAAATTCAAAAAGTCTTTGCATTCAAATATCAAACGTGGTATTATACTGATGTTGCACGCAGATGCATAATAATTAACTGTGGTTTAGCATATAAATCACGGCAGAAAGGAAGTAGACATATGAAAGCAGGAATTCATCCAGAATATTCACAAGTAGTTTTCCGTGATACATCAACAGGTTTTGAATTTTTATCAGGTTCTACAAAAACATCAAATGAAACAGTAGAGTGGGAAGATGGAAACACATATCCATTAATCCGTGTTGAGGTTTCTTCAGATTCTCATCCATTCTATACAGGACGTCAAAAATTCACGCAAGCCGATGGACGTGTGGACCGTTTCAACAAAAAATTCGGTTTCGCAGACAAAAACGCAAAACAAGATTAATTATAGTTATGAACATTGTTATACCAATGTTTCAAAAGACTTACTACCAAGTGTAGTGAGTCTTTTTTTCGTTTTGGCTAACTATTTTTAGAAAAACTTGATGCACGTCAATAAATTTGAAGTCAATGATTGGTATATTTAAACTATCAAACAATAGGAGGATGGTAAAGATGACTGAATCATGGTTACCAAGCTTAATCACTGAAACACCTGAAGAAGGGTACGACCTCGCAATGAAACTAGCACGTAAAGCTGTCGGGATGACGCAACCTGATGCTGAAATTAGAAAGAAATTACGTCCTATTTATGCAAATAATCCCGACAGTTTAACATTCGCTTCGCAAGTCGTTGCGATTAACTTCCAAACAGTTGCAGCAGCTAACAACTATTGGAAATAAGAGACAGTATGATCCTCAATAATTGTAGTTATTTTAACTACATTGTTGAGGATTTTTTTTGGTCAGATAATGTCCTTGAGAAAAAGTCAGGAACAAGATATACGATTTTAAGCCCTTGAAAAAATCTTAAGGACACAATTCACTCTTGCGACCCATTATCCCGTCATTGCATTTAACTCAATGCCTGCCTTCGCTTTTTTGAAGGTCAATAATGTGAGTTTAACGAGCGGTTTCGTTGACTTTAAGCGTTTAAAGCGTTACATTTTAATAGATATTTGATTGAAATTTAAACTAAATTATTAGGAGGATTTATATATGTTATTTGAAAATATTGTCGACGCAATTGGGTATACACCCGTAGTTAAAATCAACGGTCTAGATGATTCTTATGCAGATGTTTATGTAAAACTTGAGAAGAATAATCCAAGTGGATCAGTGAAGGATCGCCCTGTAAAATACATCATTCAAGATTTATTAGATAAAGGTGAACTAAAACCTGGTGGAACAATCGTTGAATCAACAAGTGGTAACACAGGTGTTGGTTTGGCAATGGTTGGAGCAGCGTTAGGTATTAAAGTAATTATCGTAATGCCAGACTCAATGAGTGTTGAGCGCCGTAAACTAATGCAAGCTTATGGAGCAGAATTAGTATTAACACCAGCTTCAGGTGGAATGAGTTTAGCAGGAGAAAAAGCGGAAGAAATTGCTAAAGAGAAAAACGCACCTATCTTCGGCCAATTTAAAAACGAAGCAAACGTAACTTCACATGAAGAAACAACTGCCCGTGAAGTATTAGAAGATGTTCCGGATGTGGATGGTTTCGTTGCAGGTATTGGTACTGGAGGAACAATTACAGGTGTAGGACGCGTGTTAAAAGAAAATAATCCAGAAACAGTTATCTGGTCAGTAGAGCCAGAAGCTTCACCAATCTTAACAAAAGGAGAAGCAGGATCGCATAAGATTCAAGGTTTAGGAGCGAACTTTATTCCAGAAATCCTTGACCAATCTGTCATTGATAAGATTGAGACAGTATCGAACGATGAAGCGATTAATACAGCTGTTGAGTTAGCGAAGTCACAAGGGATCTTAGCTGGATTTTCTTCTGGAGCGAACTATGCAGTAGCATTACGTTTAGCAAAAGAATTAGGGAAAGGTAAGAAAGTAGTCGTTGTATTACCAGATAGTGGAGAACGCTACTTATCTTCTGGGTTTTTCGGCAATGGACAAGCAGAATAATTATAGTGACGAAGCCCTTGAACTCGCGCAATACATTTATGAAAATGATCCTGCCGCAACAAGCGTAGAGGAAGTCACTGACTTATACCCAGGCTTTAAAGCAGTTAAAAATCATTTAGAAGCGCATAAACTTTACTTAGAAGGTGAAATTTATGAAGCACGCAAATTATCAGAAGTGTCTCGAACTGAAACAGGGATAGAAATTCATCCCGGCGCAAAACTCGGTAAGAATATCTTTATCGATCATGGTATGGGTGTGGTTATTGGTGAGACAGCGATTCTGGGAGACCGGGCTAAGCTTTACCACGGAGTGACTTTAGGTGGAACAGGGAATGAGAAAGGAAAGAAGCGCCATCCAACAATTCAACATGATGTTGAAATTGGAGCTAACGCGACTTTACTAGGTAACATTACTGTAGGTCATCACGCCAAAATTGGTGCCGGTGCCGTCGTATTAAAAGACGTCCCACCGTATGCAACCGCCGTAGGCGTGCCAGCTCGTATTATTCTTCATGATAAAAATTGGAACCGTATCGGGGAATATCAAATTTAAAAACAAAGACGTTCAGTCTCACTATTGGAGATTGAACATCTTTTGTGTACATTATTGGCCGTCTTTAATAATTTGAATAAATCGGTCAGTGAAATTTGCGGTAAAACCCCATAAAACTTCATCAGGAAAATGGTAAAAAGGAATTTTCTGTTTGACTTCATTAAAGGGATATTTTTCACCTTGATTAATCAGATGAAATGGAAATTCCTGATTTACTTCCTTACCCTGATTTTGTGTATACTCAAAACTCAATTGATACAAAGTGGGTTTGTTTTCCATTAAGTGGTCTAAAGGAATTGTGAACAATCTTTCTACTTCAATATTTGGATAAATATCTTCAAAGGCCACACCAGTAATTTCACCAACGTAACAATAAATAATTCGATTGGCAGCAATAATATAATCGATTTCCCCATAGACGCTGATATTTTCGCGTTGGATATTTAACTCTTCCATCGTTTCACGAACAGCGGCTTCTTCAGGTGATTCATCCGTTTCAATGCGTCCTCCAGGGAAAGAAGTTTCACCTGGTTGTGAGATATGTTTACTACGAACTTCATACAGCACATGCCATTCATCCTTTATTTTTATGAGCGGGAGCAGAACAGCGTAACCTCTTTGAACTCCGAGTGCTTTAGCATCATAATGTTGGATAATCTGTCGAATTTTCTTCATATTTTCTTCCTTTTACTCTCTCGAAAATATTGTTAAAGTGATGCCATTAACGGTATACTATAACTAATATCTGAAATGAGGTGTGAGTTATGTCTTTTGGTAATGATGATAACATTTTTCGTGCATTACAGCAATTTATTGACCAGTATGGAGATGAATTTGAAAATATTGAAAAAGCAATTGAAGCTTTTATGTCGTTTTATAATAAAGGTAATCTAGAAAATGAGATAGAATCAACACCTGAAATGGAATCAGCAGAATTACTCGAACTATCAATGAGTATCGATGATGAGAAGCAGCGCAAGGCTTTATTACGTGAAGCGATTGAGTTGTGGCCAGAAAATTGGAACGCCCATTTAGAACTCATTGAAGGCACTTTGGTTGAACAAATTAAGCAAATTCGTGAGCTAGAGATTAAAGCATTTCATAAATGGGAAGAAACAGATCAAGTCGGCTGGATAAATTATGAAGAACGTCCTTACTTAAGATTAAAGTTTATGTTAGCCGTGATTTTATTTAAACAAGGCTTGTTAGAAGAAGCGTTAGAACATTTTGAAAACTTATATGAGATTGACGAGATGGATAGTTTAGGGGCACGTTATTATATTATGTCGATTTATTGCCGGACATATGACTTTGAAAGTGCCTATGAACTGTTCTCAGATGTCCCTTACCCAGCGAGTGAAGATGATCGAATGATTATTCCATTGCTTGTTGTGGCAGTTTTGACTAATAAATTGACGTATGCTAAAGATTTATTCTTAGATTTAGAAGAAGCAAATGACAATCTCTTTCAATTATTTATGGACGATTCTTGGCCAATGGATTTAATTTTAGGTTTTGGTGAAGTTGATCATTTCCAAATGAATTCCTTTGAATCTATTGCGGTTGCGTTAAATGATATTTTGCCTGTCGTAGTTAGCTCAGAGTATTTGTTTGACTGGATGTTGGAGGAGTATGAAGCAGCAGAACCACATGAGCGTGTGAATGTAAATGAGAAAGTTATTTCGTTTACAGGCGCGTCAAAGCAATACCGAGCACAAACGAATCAATTTACTTATAAGTCCTATCTAGAAATACCCGTTCTGGCAGATGTCGTACATAATGCGGCGGTAACACTTCAAGAAATGGGACTGGTAAAAGTTGAAGATTTTTCAGCATATACAGAAAAAGAGCTCTTAGCCGTAAAGCATATCGGTCCACAAACCATTAAGCAATTAAAAGCAAACGGTGTAAAATTCAAAAAGAAATAAGCACCCCTGATGTAAGCATTTCCGAGCGCAACTTGTGTAGGAAGTGCTTTTATTGTTCTTTTAAAATATAATAGAATGTAGGGCTGTATCACTCCTGTATTGAAGGAAAACCAAACATGTGATAATTACTTTCAGAGTGTAAAACCCTTTCAGTTTTAACTTGAATATGATACAGTGTTGTATATAAAAGTAATACAGATTAAATAAAAAAATACGTATAAATCAGTTGAAATAAAGGAGATTATTATGGAAAGAATTGGGAACTTTTTATTAATTACTAAAGATGGCGATAACTATACAGTGAGTATGTCTGCAGAATTACAAGATGATGTTGGAACCATCGGTTTTGTGGAATTTAACCAAGAAGATAACTTAGAAGTGGATGATGCAATATTAAACTTAGAAGCATCAAAGACAGTATTAGAGATTGCATCACCCATTGCTGGAACAATTGTAGAACGCAATACAGCAGCGGAAGATAATCCTCAATTATTAAACTCAGCGAAAGCAGATGAGAACTGGTTAGTAAAATTAACTAACGTTGACGAAGAAGCATTCAATGCTTTAGAAGAAGCGTAATCATATGCAATACAAGGACGCATTTAAGTAGAGGCCAAGCCCTTTGCTTAAGTGCGTCTACTTTATCTAGGAAAATATGAAATTGAAAGGACGAGTCAATGAAAGCAATCGTAGATCTTGAATGGATGGTTCAATATTTATCAAAAGAAGAAGATGCCCCTACACTTGAAGAATCGGAAGATGCTTTTAAGAAATGGCGTCATTTGGTCAATGTCCGTCCACCAAAAGCAATCTCGGAAGAGTACTTAGAACATGAGGACCGCTTTCTAAAAGCAAATAATAATCAAGAAGAAGCAGTAGCTTTAGAAGATTTAACACCAGTTGCAGGAGATAATATTTATCTTTGGAAAGGTGATATTACAACTTTAGCGGTTGATAGTATAGTGAATGCAGCCAATTCAGAGCTGTTAGGATGTTTTATCCCAAATCATAATTGTATTGACAATATTATTCATACAAAGGCGGGCATTCGTTTACGACTTGCATGTCACGAAATTATGACTGAACAAGGGAAGAAGGAACCGGTAGGTAAAGCAAAATTGACTCCAGCCTATCACTTACCAGCCAACTATATCATTCATACTGTTGGGCCAACTGCCAGTGGCAGAGTGACAAGAATCAATCAAAAGTTACTTGCCCAGACATATCAGGCATGTTTAGAGATGGCTGATCGAAACCAACTTGAAAGTATTGCTTTCTGCTGTATTTCAACCGGGGTCTTCGGCTTTCCGAATGAGCCAGCAGCGGAGATTGCGATTACGACAGTTCGTGATTATTTAATTGATCATGAGACAGATTTAAAAGTGATTTTCAATGTGTATGAAGACGAAGATGAAGCGATATATCAAAAGAAATTAATTAAAGGAGACGCATGATGGCAAATTATTGGAAGACCCTTGAAGCAGAGCAAGGAACTTTAGAAGATGGCCAAGTGTTACGACGATTGCTTGATGAAGCGGATGCCATTGTTGTAGGTATCGGAGCTGGAATGTCAGCAGCAGACGGCTTTAAATATATTGGATCGCGCTTTACAGACGCCTTTCCTGACTTCATTGAAAAGTACGGCCTACTAGATATGTTACAAGCAAGTCTGTTTGACTTTGAAAGTGTGGAAGAGTATTGGGCATTTCAAAGTCGCTTCGTTGTCTTAAACTATTTAGATCAACCAGTAGGGCAGTCGTACTTAGATTTAAAAGACATGTTAGAAGGACGCAATTACCATATTATTACAACTAATGCCGATAATGCCTTTGATGTAGCCGATTATGATAGTGACCATGTCTTTCACATTCAAGGTGAGTATGGTTTATGGCAATGTTCAAAACACTGTCATCAACAAACTTACCGCGACGATTCAGTAATTCGTGAGATGGTGGAGCAACAGGAGAACATGAAAGTTCCGTCTGAATTAGTACCACACTGTCCAGAATGTGGTGCACCTTTTGAAATTAACAAGCGAAATGAAGAAAAAGGTATGGTGGAAGACGGCGATTTCCATGCACAAAAAGATCGCTATGAAGCCTTTCTAAAAGAAAATGAAGGCAAAAAAGTAGTCTTTTTAGAAATCGGCGTGGGACACACAACGCCTCAATTCATTAAACATCCCTTCCAAAAAATGACGGAAGCAAACGACAAAGCATTATTTGTTACAATGAATAAGAAAAATTACCGAATTCCAAAAGCGATCCGCCCGCAAACAGTTCATTTAGCCCAAGACATCGCTAATACGATTCACAAAGCTAAAAACTTCGATGCGGTCAAATAAACATATAATAAAGCACTCGTATCCCAGTGATGCGAGTGCTTTTTAGCATTTGAATGTGGTAATAGATGGGTGAATAATAGAATGGGAGGAGGTGAAGGGATGACTGATTACTTAACCGAATTTTTGAACGGATTTACTTTAACTCAAGCAGAAGTCGAACAACTAAGCTCCGAAATCGATGTAAGAACATACAAACAAGGAACAATACTCCTTAGGCAAGGTGACGTATCTAAAGGATGTTACTTCGTGTTACAAGGCTGTTTAAGGCAGTTTGTGATTGATGAAGCCGGTGAAGAAACCACTTATAATTTCTACACGGAGAAACAAACAGCGATTAATTATAAAAGTTATACCTAGAGAATCCCTTCAGATTATTCAATTGAATGTGTCGAAGATTCTGTATTGATCGTCGGTGATTTTATTAATGAAGATGTGATGTTTCAAAAATAAACTAAATTAATTGTATTTACGCGAGGCTTCATGGAAGAAGACCTAGCAAACATTCAAGATAATAATGCCCGTTTCATTAGCGCCTCACCACAAGAAAGCTACTTAAATTTATTAGATACTCGTCCTGATTTCATTGACCGCGTTCTCCAACATCAATTGGCTAGTTTACTTGGAATGAAACCAGAATCATTAAGCCGCATTAAGCGCTGGTTGAACCTTTAGAGCCATGCCATTTTTAAAGATAAACCAAAGTGCCAAACTCAATTCGCCTAAAGCCATCGGGACCGCTAAAAAGCCTTCTAATTGTGAAGCTAGAGCTGTCATGTCTGGTCCAAGTACAGTTAAAGTCTGGATGATAATATAGCTCACACCAGCCAGTAATAATAAATAACCCATTACTTTATGAATCGGTGTTGCTTTCAATACGGCATAAGCTAGAACTAATAAATGCAAGCCGAAAATAATTAAGCCAAAGCCCCAAATTAAGCTAAAAGCCCGTTCACCTGCAGCGATTGACGGCAGTAAAACGTCTAAATTCGCTTTTGATATCAGGCATTGACTTAAATCAAGGTGAAAAAAGATTACTAGAAAAGAGGATTCTCTAAATCTAGTAATCTTTTATTTTTTTGTTTTCGCGTTTCTCTTTGACAAATACTTCTAAACGTCGCATCGCTTCTTTAATATCATCGATACTTGCAGCATAGCTGAGGCGAACGTGACTTTCGCCACCGATACCAAAGGCAGATCCCGGTACGAAAGCAACGGCAGCTGAATGAGCTAAGTCTAGACAAAAGTCCATACTATTTTGTTCCAAATCTTCTGGAATACGCGCGAACATATAGAATGTGCCACTTGGCTTAACGATTTTGAAACCTAAGCGTGTCATAAAATCATAAATATAATCACGGCGCATCATATATTTTTCTCGCATCGGTTGAGCGTCGTTCATGCCATTTTCCAACGCTGCACGAGCAGCTAATTGAGAAATCGTTGAGTTTGTGGTGACAAGATTTTGGTGCACTTTAACTAATTGGCTCATAATATTCGCTGGGGCAAAAAGGAGCCCTACACGCCAGCCTGTCATCGCATGAGATTTAGATACACCATTAATCACAATTGCTTGCTCACGAATGTATTTCGCAATCGATACGTGCTCTTCTTCGTAAACTAATTCGCTGTATACTTCATCACTAATGACAAATATTGGTCGATCACGCAGAACATCTGCGAAAGCTTTTGCATCTTCTTCCGTCCAGTTTACTCCCGTTGGATTGGTCGGATAATTTAAGATGATTGCTTTAACGGCATCACCATGCTCTTCTAACGTATCTTTTAACATCTCTGGTGACATAACAAAATCATTGGCAGATGTATCCACTTCAATTGGTTCACCACCGGCTAAGTAAATAATTGAAGAATATAAAGTAAAGTAAGGAGAGGGTACAATAATCTTATCTCCAGGATTACAAATCGATTGAAGTGCCGTTGATAGCGATTCAGTCGCCCCAACAGTTACAATGACTTCGTCTTCCCATTGATAATCTAAATCGTATTTTTCTTTAACGAAATTTGCGGCAGCTTGACGTAGGCGGTTATCTCCAGGTGTCGATAAATAACCGGTTTGATTGTCTTGAATGGCTTTGATTCCAGCATCTTTAACATGTTCAGGCGTATTAAAATCTGGTTGGCCGAGCGTTAATTTGATGATACCCTCAACTTGGGACGCACTTTCATCGAAGGCTCGAATGGCATTGGGTTTAATTTTAGTTAAGTTAGTATTGAATAAATTATCTAATTTCATTTTAATGTATCCCTCATCTAAAGTTCATTTTTAGTTAGTCTATCATAATTTTAGTTGTTATTAAATGATTTTTTTATAGGATAGCGATATCATAAGGAATTTTATGCTATAATGGGAAGGAATATTTTAGAGACAATAAAAGGAGAATGTGAAATGATTTCTGCAGTAGATTTAAAAGCAGGTATGACATTTATTCAAGATGGAAAATTAATTCGAGTATTAAGCGCAAGTCACCATAAACCAGGTAAAGGGAATACAGTTATGCGTATGAAATTACGTGACGTTCGCTCTGGTGCGACTTATGATACAACTTTCCGTCCGGATGAAAAATTCGAACGTGCTTTCCTTGAAACAAAAGATGTTCAATTCTTATACAGCATGGACGAAACAGCTTACTTCATGGACTTAGAATCATATGAACAATATGAATTACCAGTAGATTCAATTGAAGATGAGTTATTATACTTATTAGAAAATATGGAAGTAAAAATCCAATTCTACGGTTCTGAAGTTATCGGGGTTGAAGTACCTCAAACTGTTACTTTAAAAGTAAAAGAAACACAACCATCAATTAAAGGTGCAACAGTAACAGGATCTGGTAAACCAGCAACAATGGAAACTGGTTTAGTAGTCAACGTTCCTGACTTCATCGAAGTTGGAGAAGCGTTAATCATCAACACGTCTGAAGGAACTTACCAAAAACGTGCGTAAATAATAGTTAAGGCGGATCCTCGGATTCGTCTTTTTTTTTTGTAAAAATTAACACAAAATAAAAATATTTTCCAACACAATTTAGCGCCTAGCCATGACACCAGATGGTCTCACGCTGAGCGCTATACTTTTATTATCTTTAGTCTTCTTTTGAATCTGCTTGTGCTTTTTCAAATGCTGCAAGAATATCTGGATGATTACGTTTTAAAGATAGTGGACGCTGAGTTTCGGCATCTAGGAAACAATGCGATGTTGATCCTGTCGTTGTTAAATCGCCCGTTTCTTTATTATATACTTTATATTCAACTGTCATTCTAACAGGTGTAAAGTGAGATATTCGCAATCGAATGATAGCCGTTGAGCCAAAAGGAAGCATTTGTTTATATTCAACTTGAGCAGAAAGTACTGGAATCATGATACCTTCGTCTTCTATTTGCTTATAACTGTAGCCAATATCAGATAACCAAACGAGACGGGCTTCTTCAAACCAACGCAAATAATTGGAATGATGCACAATGCGCATTGCATCTGTTTCATAAAACTGAATTAAATGTTCATATTCAAAAATCATTGTAAGTACCTCTCCTATTTAAAATGTGGTATACATGCTATTATATATAAAAGAAAGTCAGAATGTAATGGAGGGATTGGATGTCACTTGGACTTCGGACAATAAAGATTACACTGGCGGCCACCATCGCGATTTACATCGCACAATTTATCGGCTTAGAAAACTCACTGGCGACAGGAATTATTACGATTTTAACTTTGCTAGATACACGTAAAGCGTCTCGTCAGATTTCCCTGACTTATTTAATCGCTACGGTACTTGCTTTTGCGGTTGCGACCGTCATATTTTTAATATTTGGGTTTCAAGTCTGGACATTTGGCCTGTATTTACTCATATTTATTCCAGTTGCTTACAGGATGAATCTTCAAGCAGCCATTGCACCGATTTCAGTTTTAGTCACGCATTTTGTCATCGCAGAAAGTGTGTCGTGGCAGTGGCAACTCAATGGTGTGCTAATTATGGTGATTGGCGCTGGTATGGCGATTTTGTTTAATTTATGGATGCCAAATCAAAAACTAAAATTAAAAAAAGGAATTAAAGAAATTGAAGAAAACTTCCGCGTCGTATTGGAATTAATAAATCAAAGATTACTTGAAAATGATTTTGATATACCTTTAATTCGGGCTGAAGTAGAGCATGTCGATACGTCTATAGAAGATTTCAGACAACTGGCTTTGTCCGAATATGAGAATCAAATATTCAATAAAGACGATTACTTTATTCGCTACGCTCAAATGCGATCTAGACAAGCAGATGTATTAAAACGGATGATTGATTCCCTGCATCATATTTCATTAAGAACTGAACAAAATACAACCTTAGCAAATATGTTTAAACTCACTTCAGATGAATTTGCGCAAACAAATAGTGGGAAAGGTTTATTAGAAAGTATAAGTGAATTATATAGCTATTACCGGAGCAGCGATTTACCCAAAAATCGAGAAGAATTTGAAACGCGCGCACTCTTATATCATATACTGATTGAATTCGAGCGCTTTTTAGAAATTAAACATAAATTTTACTTAGATAAACATATTCGCAAGTTTTAATCTGAGTGGTTACGACCAACCCCTGCGTATAAAACAAGACGGCCCAACAATTGAAGTGTTGGGTCGTCTTTTGTTTTAAATAATTGTAATTTTGAGGCTGAAATGTCCTTGAGAAAATTTCAGAGACCCAATTTCCACTTTAATGTCCCTGAGAAAGTCTCAAGGACACATCCCCCTATGAATGTTCGCGAATGAACGTTTCAATCTCTTGAAGCGATTCAAAAAAGAGGAACGTTTCTCAGACTTCAAGTTTAAGGAACTCTTCTTGCACCATGCGGTCAAACTGCTCCTTCAGAGCCTCCTAATAGGCGTCGACATTATAAAAAACAGTTGGTTTATTAATAAGTCCAATGCGAGTTAAAGAGACGAATTCAGAAATCTCTTCTAAAGTCCCAACCCCACTAGGGAGGGCAATAAAGGCGTCTCTGAGCTCAATCATCCGAGTTTTTCTCTCGGGCATTGTTTGAACAATCTCCATATTCTGAACGTTGGGGTGCTTCGCTTTGATCCCTCGCAACACTTCTGGGATGATTCCTTGGACATCGCCGTTCTCTTCTAATACTGTGTCCGCAACAAATCCCATTAAACCATTCATACTTCCGCCGTAAACGAGCGGATGACCTTGTTGTCCAATCCAAGTTCCTTATCTAGTAGCTGCTAAGCTAATATTCGGATTCTTACTAGGGTTCAAGCCGCAATAAACTGTAATGTTCATCCTCATCGTCATTTCTTATACATAAAATTCGTAACCTCATTATAACGAAAATATGAAGCAAATTTAAAAGTGTCTATTGAGTGTTTTTTTTTATAATTAATTATTGTGATAAAGATTGAGAATTGGTAATATATTTGTATTAGAATTTTATGGGAGGTTTCGGATGGGAGAAGAGGTTGAAAAAACAAATATGAACGCAAAAATAACTCAATATTTTTTCACTAAAGATTCAGTCAAGGCCAATTTTTTATACTTAGTTTCTTTTATATTTATCCTATTTGGTTTGTTAGTAGATCCATTAAATCAAGTATGGGATGGTTTCTTAGCTATTTTAACCTCACCGAGTAATCTGATTACGGATTACTTTGAAGTAGGGGGAATCGGTGCAACTTTTGTCAACGCTGGTTTACTGATGTTGATTAATGCGATGGCAATTAAGCGATTTTCTACAAAGATAACTGGCCCATTAGTAGCTGCTTTATTTACAGTTATGGGCTTCGCCTTTTTTGGTAAGAATTTATATAATTCAATTCCAATAACTATTGGAACACTGCTTTATAGTCAATATCGGAATATGCCGATAGGTAACTTTCTACTTACATCGTTATTTGCAACGACTTTAGCACCAGTTGTAAGTATTATTACCTTTGGACAAGGTTTGTCATATTGGGTTAGTGTTCCTTTAGGAGTTTTGGTTGGAGTCATCATTGGTTTTACGATTCATCCAATGGGATCAAGTTTCTTACGTTTTCACCAAGGATATAATTTGTATAATATGGGCTTTACGGCTGGAGTTTTAGGTATGATTATCGCGAGTATTATGCGAGTATTTGACTTAACGACGACTTATGATCCGATTATACAAACTCATTCCATTATTGAAGTTGAAGCATTCTTCGTGGCTTTTTCACTCTTTTTACTTATTATTGGTTTCATGTTAAATGGTAAGTCTTTTAAAGGATATGGGATATTTAAGAAAGATTCAGGGCGTTTAATCTCTGACTTCTTGACGGATTATGGAGTTGGTTTAACCTTTATTAATATGGGTGTCTTAGGTCTAACCTCTTTAGCTTATGTTTGGGTTGTAGGAGGTACGCTTGAAGGAGCCGTGATAGGTGGTGTTTTAACGGTTATTGGTTTTGGTACGTTTGGTAAGCATATCTTTAACGTAACACCCGTTGTAATTGGGATATTCGCCATGCAAGTCATGATGGCAGTAGACGAACCTAGTTCAACAGCATCACTTCTTTCGGCCTTATTTGGAACAACTTTGGCTCCAATTGCAGGCCACTATGGATGGAAGGCCGGAATTCTGGTAGGATTATTACATGCAGGGTTAGTACCGAATACGGGTATAACTCATGCAGGTTTAAACTTGTATAACAATGGCTTTGCTGGAGGATTCGTTGCAGCTACTGTTGTACCTGTCTTAGACGGAATTAGGGAAAGGAATGAGATGCGTGAGGGAATATCGAAAGGTTAAGTTGGTTATGAATGAGTTATTGGATTACTTTTATAACAGTGGTATGACACAGGCAAACATTCACTTTGGTCTCTTTGATCATCAAAGTGAAATAACAATCACAGGTCAGATCGATTCAGAACCTTCCGACCTCGATTTTGTTATCGAAAAGTTACGAGCAACTCAACAACCCGAAGTGGAAGAGTATTACGAAGACCTATTAGGGTTAAGAGATGACGAATTCCATGTCGATGTTTTGTCAGCACTCATTGATGTTGTCGAATATGATTTTGAAGACAATATTATGACGCTGAAAGCGATACGCAAACATCACTAAAAGGAGCCCGAAGGCTTCTTTTTTTTACAAAAAAACACGAGTGATCCTTAGGCCACTCGCATTTTATATATTATTCAAAATAATAAACAATTAAATCATTCGTTTGATGCAATATTTTGTAATCAGTTAACTGATACTTCTCTAAGACTGATTGGATTAGGTCTTCTTGCTTAAGTTGTGTATTATTAGTATAAATCGTTAAAGGCTCACCTAGATCATGCGCCGCCATCACAGGCATGACACTTGCGTCTGTCGACTCCAGAATCATAGGATAGACCTCATCATGTAAGGCGAGTTGGGGTGAGTATTCTGCGATTTGCCAACGCGAAGCACTAAAGACTATCGCCGAATCGGTGGGGTTTTCAAGGATACTTTGTGTTAAAGCCCCTTGTTCTAAATATTGAAAGTAAACTGTCTCACGCTTGAAACCAAGTAAGACGATTAAACTTAAACCAAGAATGGTCATGGCAGTTCTCCAAGGCTTACTTAAAATCGCCCGCAGGGAAAAGTAAATCACTAACACAACCGCCACAGCGACGACTGAATAAATTGGGTAAATGTAGCGGGCGGTATGATAATGAGATAAATCTTGAACGAGAAAGATATATAAGCCCATAGGCAGAATAATCATTGCAATTTGTAAGAAAGTCACTCGATTAAGTAAGGTCTTGCTTTGCACACAAAGTAGAATAATACAGCCAATTAACACACCGATAAAGATTGGTAGCGACACATCCGCAAGTAAATCCTCTTGCACAAAACTTAAATATAATTTCAAATTCTCTGTGAAATTCGCATTATTGGCATTATTTAATACTTCAACACCTCGATTCGAAGTGAAAATATGTGAAAAAACCGCTGGGAAAATACCCCAAGCAACCCCAATTGCGCCTACTTCTATAACGCCTAGTATAATTGCTTTTTTAAATTCCTTAATCATTAGAAGGCCAATACATGCGACCGCCACAATAAAGAAGGCATACAAATAGAAATAATAATGAGTCAAAGCGCCCAATAAAGTAGCGATAAATATAGGTATCAAAAGAATTGTCGTATGTGATTTATTAGAACGGCTATACCGTAAAAGTAGATATAACAAACTAATGACGAAAAAGCCCATCAGATGATACATCCGAATAAATAACATCGAACTTAACCCACCTATACTCAACCCCCAGAACAAGCCAGCAAAGATACTTAAATAAAAATTCTTCGTTAAGTAATTGATTAAGAAAAATAATACAATCACTGTCGCTATATGCGCCCCTAGATTAAGCGTTAAGCCCACCATCGGTGAAAAGCCACCTTGCCAAAAAGAGGCAATCGTGTGGAATAATAAATAATATAGCGGTGGATGCACGTCATTGACTTGATTAGACATTACCGACCCATATTCGAACGCTGTTGCGTGGTTAGGCATCAAGTAGTTTTGATAATACGTACTTGGCGTCCATTCATTGATTGCAGTTGGAAAGGGATTGTAGTAACTGTTGCTGAGACCATAAGAGTAAATTTCATCAATATGAAAGCCTTGTTTAGCAAAAGCAAAGTGAAGCATTACGTAGACTAAAAGACCTAAAGATACGAGGACAGTCCCCCAGCGGAATAAATAATGTGTTCGTTTAATAGGTTGACCCTCCTTTCAAGCGTGTTTTCAAATGCAGTCATTATAAAATATTTAAAAACCTTATGCAATAAAATATTTTATTCAACAAAAAAGCGTAGAACAAAGGAACTAACCCTTATATTCTACGCTCAGCGTTTATTCAGGAACTAATTCAACAATCACACCTAAACCAGAGGCATCATTAAAGCTCAGTGAATTATCCTCTAGAGTATAATCAGCTCCTAAAGAATCTAAGTTACTGATCACTTCATTAAAAAAATCTTCGGATTGAGTTTCCCAAATCGTTGCACGAAGTCCTTGTTGACCTTCTTTTGGTTGTGTAATCCCTTGATCGGCGAACCAATTATTATTTGCGACATGGTGGTGATAGCTTCCAGAAGCTTGGAAGAATGAGTCACCCTCAACATAACTTTGCGTAATTAAATTAAAGACATCACTGTAAAATTTACCCGCTGCATCATAGTCGTCAGATACTAAATGGAAGTGTCCAATTTTAGTACGTTCATCTAATTGAGTGAATTCCTCAGTCGCTGATTCCATTAATTCAACATAGTCAAGTGGCTCGTTTAACATGTCAACAGAGTTGCCACCTTCATCTTGAGGCCATTCTTCTACAGGGTAGTCCCAATATAATTCAATCCCGTTACCTTCAACATCAGCAGCATAAACCGCGTCACTCACACCGTGATAAGTAAACCCTTCAATAGGCGATTGATTTTCCATGAGATGGTTTAATGCACTTCCCAAATATTTGCGGTCATTGAATAGGAAAGCAGTGTGGTATAGCCCTGTTGATAAGCTTTCCCCACGAGGGATATCTGTCGGGAATATCTCAAGTAACGTACGTTCATCCGAAGTTCCTAAACGGTAATACCCATCTGCTTCTTCTAGAATCGTCATCCCCATGTTATATTCATAAAATTCAGCTAAGTTAACAGAATCGATTGAGTTAAGTTGGTAACGAGCTGGATAAATAACAGCGTCAGAAGTGGCACCTTCTTGCGCCATGGCTGTGAGTGGCCTCACGATAAGGGCAAGTAGGAATAGAGCGATAATTGTTTTCAGTGTGTTCTTTTTCAAAGTTGTCATCCTTTCGATTATATGTAAACTAATAAACACCCATAAAAGGCGTACAGGCCATAGCAAGTACACCTTTCAATGTTTTATTATTTTATGACTTTTAGGATAATACCTGTACCGGCCGGATCTTTAAAGGAAAGAGTCTCGCCATCTTTAGTAAATTCATGTCCAATGTCAGTTAATTTTGCTTGAATCGCTTTTAAATCTTCCGCAGAACCTGACCAAACAGAGTTGCGTAAACCTTGTGTTCCGTCTTGAGCAGCAGGGATATTACGACCATTCCAAAGGTTGGCTCCTAAATGATGGTGGTAGTCTTGTGTCGCCATAAATAAAGCTGCTTCATTCATAATGAATTTAAGACCTAAGCCCATCACTTCATGATAGAAACTTAAAGTTGATTCAATATCATTTACGTGTAAATGAATATGCCCCATCGTTGTTCCATTTGGTACACCGGTAAAAGGCACTTCTTGTGATGAAAGTACGCCTTCAGCGTCCATTGCGATAACGATTCCACCAATTAGGCCATTATCTTTAATGTCCCATTCACTTCTATCTTTATCAGCGTATATTTCAATACCGTTTCCTTCAGGGTCAGGTAAGTATAATGCTTCACTGTAGCCGTGATCTGATGCACCTTCAACATTGACTTGGTTTTCTAGTAAGTGACGTAACATCCCACCTAAGTCACCGCGTGTTGGTAATAATAAAGCTAAGTGATATAAACCAGTCGTTCTTTGTGATTTTTCAGTTGTCGTTGGGTAAATTGAGATAAGTACAGTTCCGTTTGGTGTTCCTAAGTGATAGATTTTCCCAGCGTCATCTTTGCTTAGTAAAGTTAAGCCGATTTTTTCCTCATAAAAACTTGCTAATTCAGTTGGTTTTAACGCGTTTAATTCAATTCCAGTTGTTTGGATAGTTGTTGCTGATTGTGTAATTGCTTCGGTTGTCATATATGTATCTTCCTTTCAGTTGTTGCTTTTCTTTAATATCATTCAAACGTCAACTTGATGATATCATGATAAAAAGCAGACATCAATACGAATTCGAGATAAACAACACTTAAGAACACATTGACGATTAAGTCTATTTTTTAAGAGGGAAAACGAGCTATAGAGGATAATTTTCGACAATGAATCAATTATTTAATATAATGTACAGTAGAAACTATTAAATGTCTCGGAAGGAGAATATATATATGAATATCATGTGGATAATTATCGCCGTTATCGTGGTCATCGCGATTATCTGGGTACTTATTTATAATAATTTAATTAAACGTCGTAACTGGGTAGATGAATCATTTAGCCAAATCGATGTACAGCTACAACGTCGTAACGATTTAATTCCAAACTTAGTGAACACGGTAAAAGGTTATGCGAGTCACGAAAGAGAAACTTTAGAATCAGTCACTCAAGCAAGACAACAATTGATTAACTTGCCAAGTGATGCGGATCCAGCTGAAATTAATGCTAAGTCTAATGAATTATCAGGGGCTCTATCAAGACTATTAGTTGTCGCAGAGCAATATCCAGATTTAAAAGCGAATACGAACTTTACACAATTGCAATCAACCCTTGAGAAAACGGAGCAACAAATTGCGACGGCACGTCAACTGTACAACTCAACTGCAACCCAATATAACACAACCGTTGAAACAGTGCCGACGAATATTGTGGCAAATGTTCATGGCTTTAATCGACGAAGCTTACTAGAAACTCCAGAGGAAGCACGCCAAGTACCAGAAGTTCAATTTTAATAATCATTATAAATGATGCGACTTACCTAATAAGGTAGGTCGTTTCTTTGTTATTAAATAATTCATACAAACATGCTAAGATGGATATACGAAGGTCAGTAGGCGTATCTCTAGCAATTGCTTGTTAACTATTATAGAATATTTTTATGGAGAGATGTCATTGAGATACTCATTTGATACTATTAACTTCGGATAGTAAATAAATAATTGCATAATAATGCTTAGTTATTATCGTACTGACTCATATAACTGACATGGAATATAAGGGGAGTTTAATAAAGGAAATATGTAACATAAATGTCACATAAACTCGTGTTTTAACACTATTAATTTATGAATAAAATGGGTAGAATGTAGTATATTATGTTAAGAGATTAAATTGGAAGAAAGGGGGATGCGAGTGTGAGTCGTGTAAATTTATATGTTCATTATGATTCTGTTACTAACCATATTATGACTCGAGGTATTGATCTAGTCCTTGAGGATTTTGAATCCCAGTATGTGCCGAATAATATAATACTTGCTCAAGCACCTCCTGAGGTTGGACGTTTTGACGCGCAAACAAATTTCAAAGTTTTACGAAATAAAACAGAAGTAGCGAACTACTTTGAAGCTAGTAGTAACGCAGAGTTGCGAATGTCAAATTGGATTGATTTTGAAAATATGGAATCCATGCACCAATTAACAGCCAATGAGATAGCTGAGATTTTATATTTGTTCCACGCAAATAAAGGCTTAAAGTCAGCATTTTTCTATAAACTTCAAAACAATTACGTATTTTTAAGGTTACCTAATGGCCTACTGAAAGTCTTTTACCGCTTTGTTTCACACTTCTATTCACGTTTTCAAAGAGTTATCCAAGCTAGAATGGTTGCGTTAGTGAATGAATCCCGTTCACTCTTTTTTATGCGAAAAGAAAAAGTAAATCCTTTACCGTTGAATATTGTGGAGCAAATCGCCCCGCTATTCTCTCGTGGAATAAAAATTAACTTTGTTCAAGCAATTCAAACGGGTACGTATTGGAAAGTGCCATTAAATATTATCGAAGACGAATTGACCTTATTAACGCAAGATCAAGTACCAAAAGAACACATTGGCTTTCTAGTTTATGATACGAACGCACAGCGCTGGACGTTAGAATTAGAAGTTATTGAAGACATCGATGATTTTGAATTACGAAGTCAAGGGGTTATATCAAGCAGTGTGGATGCTTAGTAAGCTTAGATAGTAACTTGCTTTATTCCATTATATAAATTAATATATAGTATTATGAATTGAATAGAAAAAAATATTATTTTTACAGTGGAAATATGGTATATTTACTATTGTTAAAATAAAAAAATTTTTATCTATTAGACGAGTTTACTATTGGAGGTTTAGACAATGAAAATCACAATGCTTTATGGCGGACAAAGCGCAGAGCATGATATTTCGATATTATCAGCACATAATATCGTGCAACAAATTATGTTCGATGTATATACAGTTCAACCTATCTATATTACCCGCCAAGGGAAGTGGATTAAGGGACCTTTATTGGAAGAGCCTAGCGCGTTCCCGGAACAGTTACGCTTAAGTTCCGCACAAGTAGAATCCTGGTGTGATAATGAAAAAGGTTCTTCGACCGGTATTAACATTAATCCTGGTGATATTGCGGAAGAGGATACAGTTGTCTTTCCAATTCTTCATGGACCAAATGGAGAAGATGGAACAATTCAAGGATTCTTAGAAATACTAAATCTTCCATATGTAGGAGCAGGCGTAGCCGCAAGTGCTGCTGGAATGGATAAAATTATCAGTAAAAACTTATTTGAACGTGCAGGACTACCGCAAGTTCCTTACATCGCTTTCGATCAAAGAGAATGGCAATCAGATAAAGAAGACTTAATTGCGCGTTCAGAAGGTAGCTTGTTATATCCATTATTTGTTAAACCAGCGAATTTAGGTTCCAGTGTCGGGATATCAAGAGTGACTGACAGCAGTGAATTAGTTGAAGCTGTGGAATTGGCTTTACAATTTGATCGTCGTATCGTTGTTGAGCAAGGAATTCGCGCAGAAGAGTGTGAAGTGGCTGTCTTAGGGAATGATGATGCGCACGTCAGTGTGGTTGGACAATTGGTGAAGCAATCTGATTTTTACAATTATGATGAGAAATACATCAATAATACCGTTGAGATGCAAATTCCTGCTGAAATTCCTGACCACATCGCTAGCCAAGTTCAAGATTATGCGCTTGCAGCCTATCGTGCGATTGATTGTTCGGGCTTAGCTCGAGTGGATTTCTTCTTAACAAACAAGGGAGACATCTATATTAATGAAATCAATACTATGCCAGGCTTTACCCAATACAGTATGTATCCGAACTTATGGTTAGGTACAGGCTTAAGTCAACGTGATTTAATTGATGAATTAATCCAGTTAGCCTTACGACGCCATGAAAGAAATAGCCAATTAAAAGTCGATTTTTAGTCGAATACGAATCATTATTTTGCTTTGCAATAGTGATTCGTATTTTATTTTGGACAAAATATGATATATTTAACTAGATATGATAAATAACGAGAAATGTATGGTAGGTGAAACATGAAAAATATTAAATTAATGGATGTAGTTAAAGCAGTTCATGCGATCGACTACACCGCAGAAAATAGAGACATTGAAATTAATAACGTAGAATTCGATTCCCGCCAAATAACTCCAGGAAGCTTATTTGTTCCGCTAACTAGTGGAAAGACAGACGGCCATGAATATATCCAAAAAGCGATTGAGAATGGTGCTATCGCAACTTTTTGGTCTAAAGACCAAGCTGAGGCTCCTTCGGAACAAATTGCCTGCATCTTTGTAGACGATACGTTAGAAGCGATGCAAGCCTTAGCGAAATACTACCGCGACATTCTAGACCCAATCGTGATTGGAATTACAGGAAGTAACGGAAAGACAACGACCAAAGATATGACAGCCAACGCGCTCATGGCAAAATACCAAGTGCATAAAACTCAAGGAAACTATAATAATGAGATTGGTTTACCTTATACGTTACTGCAAATGCCAGAAACAACTGAAGTTGTAGTGTGTGAAATGGGTATGAGTGGTTTCGGAGAAATTAAAGCTTTGAGTGAAATTGCCCAACCGGATATTGCAGTCATCACATTGATTGGCGAAAGTCATTTAGAGTTCTTAGGATCACGTGCAGGTATCGCTCAAGCCAAATTAGAGATTTTATCTGGCTTAAAAGAATCTGGTTTATTTATTTATCCAGGTGACGAGCCTTTAATACAAAGTGAGATGCCAGAATTAAATAAATCCATTGATACGCTAAGTATCGGCTTTGACGAGACAAGTGATGTTTATGCGAAAGAATTAATCGAAGAACAAAGTAAAACTTACTTTAAAACAAACTTAGACGAGAACGTTCTATGTATGATTCCAGTTATGGGAGCGTATAACGTATCAAACGCCTTAATTGCTTTAAGTATTGCCAAAAGCATTAATGTTCCAATTGAACAAGCGATCTTCCAATTGTCTCAGTTTAAATTAACGGCGAATCGTTTAGAATGGCTAGAGATGAAGAATGGCGCTCAACTATTAAATGACGCCTATAATGCAAGTCCAACATCGATGCGAGCAGTATTACAAGCATACTCGACACTTCAAACAAAAGAGAACGGCCGTAAAATTGCTGTCCTAGGAGATATTCGCGAATTAGGTCCTCACAGTGAACAATTCCATCGTGAGATTGTGAAAGATATTGATCCGCAAAATATCGATGTCGTTTACTTATTTGGTGAGCAGATGCAATATTTATACGAAGAATTAAAAGAAGTTTATGATGACACACATCTCATCTATGAACCAGAAAGCCATCAAAAACTCATTGAACAACTTGAGAATACGGTTACTTCAGAGGATATGGTCTTAGTTAAGTCAAGTTTCGGCGTTGATTTATTAAAAGTCGTGACTCACTTAACAAGTAAGGAAACGCAATCATAAACAAAATAGTTGTACCGTAAGGATTAACATGTTACACTAACAAAGGTTAAAGTGAAAATTTACATAGCATCGCCTAATGACACATGCCCATTTCTTGATACTGAGTTGTGTCTAGGCGTTTTTTCTTTTTAAACAAACATATAACAAACAGGCAAAACAGAAAGAGGTAATACCTTAGTGAAATTTAATGAATTTAATTTAAAACCCGAACTAATCCATACTTTAGATGATATGGGGTTCGAGGAACCAACACCTATTCAACAACAAGCAATCCCACATGCACTAGAAGGACGCGACGTTATTGGTCAAGCTCAAACTGGTACTGGTAAAACAGCTGCATTTGGTCTTCCAATGTTGAATAAAATCCACAATAACAATAAAGGAATTCAAGGAATTGTTATTGCACCAACTCGTGAACTTGCAATCCAAGTTCAAGAAGAAATTTTCCGCTTAGGAAAAGATGTTCGCGCACGCGTATTCACTGTATACGGTGGAACATCCATTCAAAAACAAATCGAACGTATCAAACGTAATCACCCACAAATCATTGTAGGAACACCAGGACGTGTTCTAGATTTAATTAACCGTCGTGTCTTAAACTTAAAAGACATCGAGACAGTTATCTTAGATGAAGCAGATGAGATGTTAAACATGGGATTCATCGATGATATTAAAGCGATTATCCAAAAAACTCCTGCAACACGTCAAACACTATTATTCTCAGCAACAATGCCACCCGCAATTAAAAAATTAGGTGAGCAATTCTTAACTGACGCGATTCACGTTAAGATTGAAGCGAAAGAAATGACAGCTGATTTAATTGAACAATACTTTGTTAAATTAAAAGACAACGAAAAATTCGATGTCTTAACACGCTTTATGGATGTACAAAATCCAGATCAAGCCATCATCTTCTGTCGTACGAAAAAACGTGTTGACGAAGTTGGACGCGGATTAACTTTACGAGGTTACAACTCAGAATTAATTCACGGAGACGTAACTCAACAAAAACGTTCAAGCGTAATTAACGAATTCCGTCAAGGACGCGTTGAAATCTTAGTCGCGACTGACGTTGCAGCCCGTGGTTTAGATATCTCTGGTGTGACACACGTTTATAACTATGATATTCCACAAGATCCAGAAAGTTATGTTCACCGTATCGGACGTACAGGACGTGCTGGTAAAGATGGTATGTCATTATCATTCGTTACACACAATGAAATGTCTTACTTAAAAACAATCGAGAACTTAACTCGTAAACAAATGAAACCATTAAGCCCGCCAACTTCAGAAGAAGTAGAGCACGGACAAGTTCAACAATTAGTTGACCAAATTAATGAGATTTTAGAATCGAATGAAGCAAACAAACACCGCAACACTGCGAAAATGTTATTAGCTCACTACGAAGCAAATGATTTAGTTTCGGCTTTATTAAAAGAAGTTTTATCAGAAAATAACGATGTTGAAGTTGTTATTTCTCCACAAAAGCCATTACCAAATGCTGGTGGACAGAAATCTAAAAACAACAAAAAATACAACAGACGCCGTAGTAATAACCGTAATGACCGTGGTGGAAACAACCGTGGAAAACAAGGTTACAAAGGCAAACAAGGTAACAAAGGTAAACAACAAGGAAACAATTCTGATCGTAAAAGCAAAAACTTTAAAATCAAGTCTAAAAACGACTAAGTAGCACATTCTATGAAATGTTTGTTAAAAAAGTACCAAATTCATTTTAACGGAATAAACTAAACAGAGTTTATCCTTTTATTCAGCTTTTCTAATATAGTAAAAGCTGACTTTTAACCAAAAAATACATATATCAATAAAATAAGTAAAGCAAGGGCGGAAGCTAACGCATTTTGCTGCAGAAGCCGTATGACACTGTGTTCATACGGCTATTAATGTATAATGAGATAAATATATAAATTTCAAAGGGAGAGCTAGAATGCAATTAGGGACAGATATAATAGAAATAGAACGCATTGTAGAAGCTTCGGTGCGACAACCTCGTTTTGCGGCCAAGATTCTGACGGAACTTGAATTGGAAATCTATAATAATTATTCGCAAGTCAGGCAAGCCAGCTTTTTAGCGGGGCGATTTAGTGCCAAAGAAGCCTATGGAAAAGCTTTAGGGACAGGCGTTGGTAGTAAATTAAAGTTTACTGATATTACTATATTGTCTGACGAACGCGGTGTGCCGGTAATTACTAACGCACCCTTTACTCACCCAGAAGCGAAAGTTTCCATCAGTCATTCACGCTTTCATGCGACAGCAACTGTGATTGTTGAATTGGATGATCATACATTAAGAGGCAGATTAAAAGAGTATTTTTCTAATAAGAAGGAGATAAATTAATGATAGATTATAGCGACCATAGACCCACACAAGCGATCGTCGATTTAACTGCGATTCGCCACAACATTCACTTAGTTGAAAGTCAGTTAAAAGACAATCAACAAATTTATGCCACTGTCAAAGCTGATGGCTACGGACACGGAGCTGTGCCAATAGCTCGAGCAGCGCTTCAGGCTGGTGCAACTGGATTAGCTGTTGCGACAGTTGATGAAGGAATTGAATTACGTAGTCAAGGATTCTCACAAGTGCCCATTCTTATATTAGGCCTAACAGATTCGCGTGGTATCGCAGAAATTTTACATTATAATTTAACCATTACCGTGAGTCATTTAGATTTTTTCAAACTGGCTTATGAGCAATTAGAAGAAACAAACCAGCTTGGTTTATTAAATTTATATAAATTAACTTTCCATCTGGCTTTAGATACAGGTATGGGACGTATTGGACTGCGCTCTGTTGAAGAAATTGAAGCATTTAAAGCTGGCATTAAAGCCTATCCTTGGACAAATTGGGAAGGTGTCTTTACCCACTTCTCAACAGCCGGTGGTGGACCAGAAGAATATATTGAAGAGCAATATAATAAGTGGGTAGAATTAACTGAAGCTATTCCTGAAGCAGTTAAAGTGCGTCATATCGCCAACTCTGGTATGGGTATGTGGCATTTGGATTATCCAACCGATATTGTTCGTTTAGGAATTGCGATGTACGGAATTGACCCCAAAGATGATTTTGAGAATCCAATCACTAAAGATTTGCGCCCGGCTTTACAATTAGTGTCCGAATTAATCTATGTTAAGAAAGTAGAGAAGGGATCTAAAGTGAGCTACGGCGCTACGTATGAAGCAAGTGAAGATGAGTGGATTGGAACAATTCCAATTGGTTATGCAGACGGGTGGTTACGGCACTATAAAGGGGTTTCCTTAAATGTTGACGGTCAAGCTTGCCCAATTGTTGGGACGATCAATATGGATCAATTGATGATTCGCTTACCGCGTGAATATCCTATTGGAACAAACGTGACTTTGATCGGAACGGATTATAAAGGGACAAACCATGCGTCAACAATTGCAAAAGAAGTTGGAACGATTGGTTATGAAATCCTAACGTCTATTGGACCTCGAGTGACAAGAGTCTATTTAGACGATTCTTATTAAAAATTTCAAGGAGACAAAATTATGTTAAAAGTAGCAAAATTAGTTGTCGGTCAAATTCAGGAAAATACGTATGTCGTCTATAATGAAGACAACAAAGCATTGATTATTGATCCAGGTGATGATGCAGACCGTATTATCGCTTGGATAAAGGAAAATGGTTGGGAACCCGAAGCGATTCTGATTACTCATACACATTTTGACCATGTCTTAGCAGTGGATTCAGTGCGAGACGAATTCAGTATTGAAGTATATGTTCATGAAATTGAATCGGAGACATTCCAAACTCCGAACCGTAATATGCAACCAAGTACAGTTGTAGTGAACCGTCCAGCGGATCATTTATGGACTGAACTTGGAGAACATACAGTCGGACCATTTACCTTTGACATTGCGTTGATTCCAGGTCATAGTCCCGGACATGTCGTGTACACATTCAAAGAAGATGGCTTCGTGATTTGTGGCGACACTGTATTCAACGGCTCGATTGGTCGAACTGATACACCTGGTGGCGATTTACAAACGTTATTAGTTGGAATTGCCCGTGATATCCTAACTTTACCCGGAGACTTTGTCTTGTTCCCAGGGCATGGTGGACCAACGACTGTGTCACAAGAAATCCAATCGAATCCTTTCTTACAAGCCTTTAAAGCTTAAAGATATTAAATAAGAGCAAGCAAAAAGTGTCCAAAAATCTTTGGACACTTTTTAATTTGTGATGAGTGAATGAGTTGGGGATGGAACTCGAGCCAAACGGGGGATCCATTTGACTTGAGTTGGTGCAACTAGAGTCGAACGGGTAATCCATTTGTCTTGAGTTGCTGAAAATCGTGCCAAACAGCACAGCCACCTAACTCAAGTGCTCTCTCAAATTTTCACTATCCTACAACGTAACCACATTGACATCGTATTTGCGGCGAGTCAAGTCATTAACTAGTGCACGGACTGACGATACATCCAAGTACTCTGGTAGCGTTACCATTAAGTAAGTGGACGTATCATAGGTCGTTTTCTCAAAGGTAACGGCAGATTGAATATCTGCCTTACGATTCACAAGTCGAGCTAACTTGTTCAGCTCGCCTTTTTCCCCACGTGTTTGAATAGCAAGAACGTAACCTGACTTGTCTGCGACCCAAGCTTGAGCTAAGTAATTAATCATAACATCGTGTTGGATGACTCCCGTAAAGACATTTTCCTTATCTAATACGGCAATAAAAGGTAAATCACGAATCGCAAAAATTAATTGGTAAAAGCTATCATTTTCGTGAACAACTCGCGTCGTGTTTTTAAGAAATTGAGTCACTTTTACTTGCGCCAAATCGGCATCGGGATGATGAAATTTGTATTTATAAATATGATAACGGTAAATATTACCGCGGTATAATGTATTAGTAGCATCGACGACCGGCGCATTTCTTAAAGAATGCTGCTCTAAAATTTCGATTGCGTCGAGACAATTCATTGTTTCACTAATCGTCACAATATTGTCTTTATGATGCACGAGGTTTTTTATCATAAAGCGAAACTCCTTGTAGTAAAATTCACTGTACTTTGATAGATTCATATTAGCAAAATGTGATTCAGAATGCAAAGGTTTTCTAATGGTTTTTTAATATTAGATTAATGTTAAATCTGTGTTTCTCATTAGCACAACATACAATATTAACATATATGCGTAAGATTATCTAGTTTTTATTAGAATTATTATGCAATAGAAATATGTTAAAAACTATTCATATTTCATTCAGGAAGAAATAGAAAAGAACGCTGATTTTACAAGAAGACGAAGGTTAAACTTGAAAAAAATTGCTTACATAAAAAAAGGGGGGAAAGACAGGATAAATTCATCTTTTATTTCT
>NZ_JACAOA010000024.1 GCF_014049385.1 Ruoffia halotolerans
CATTTTAATGTCCTGGGAGCTTATTTTTATTGCTTAATGAATACTTTTAAAAATGGAATCGCGTCTTTTACATATGTGGCAGGTTCTTCTGCATCTTGGTTATCAAACCATTCTTGTGATAGCGAGAATAATCCTGATGCGAATAAGGTTGCTATTTTGTGAATTTCTTCTTCATCGAGTGATTCAAAGTGTTTCTTCAATTGTTGTGAGTGAATGACTTTAAGTTGATCCACGACTAATTGGTTGATTGTCACAATGTATGAGCGTTGGCATTGTGTGGCCAAGCGCATGTGGAAGGAACATAACTTTTCAAATAGAGAGACAATATAGTCTTCATTTAATTGAATATCCCTATAATCTTCACGATTCAATTTCAGTTGAACATCTTCAAATAAAGCTTTCTCCATTAAATCATATTTGTCTAAGAAATGATTATAAAAAGTTGCTCGGTTTATTAAAGCTTCTTCAGTAATATCTTTGACTGAAATATTTTCGAAAGGTTTTCTTTCTGATAATTGTATAAATGACTCGATGATGGCTTTGCGTGTTCTAGCGACACGTGGATCTATTTTGGTTTCCATATCTATCCCTCACTAACTAGTACTTTATAGTCATTTTATCATAAGTGTGATTAAAACAACACTAGGCGGGTATTCTCAAATAACAAAAGACGAGTCCTTGCGGATTCGTCTTTTGTGTTTAATTTAGAATTCTTGATACTCTGCTGGATTTTGATCTTTCTGACGGCCATCTTCATGAGACATAGAATTGATCTTAGCTACTTCACCTTCAGATAAATTGAAATCAAAGATATCAATGTTCTGACGCTGTCTTTGATAATTTCCTGACTTTGGAATAGGTAAAAATCCTCTTTGGATGTGCCAACGTAAGATGACTTGATATGCCGTTTTATTATGTGCTTGAGCGATTTCTGTAATTAAATCATTCGACATCATATCAGTCGCTCTTCCGATTGGGCTCCAAGCTTCTGTAATGATACCTTTAGATGCATCATACTCACGTTGTGCTTCTTGATTAAAGTTTGGATGCGTTTCTACTTGGTTTACTGCTGGTAAAACGCCCGTTTCTTTTTCTAGGCGGTCAATATGTTCAGGCAAGAAGTTTGATGTCCCAATTGAGCGAACAAGTCCTAGTTTTTGTGCATTAATGAGTGCTTGCCAAGCTTCAACGTATTTATCTTCTTTTGGATTTGGCCAGTGGATTAAGTATAAGTCAATATAGTCTAAGCCAGTTCGAGCAATTGATTCTTGAATCGCAATCATTGCTTTATCATACTCATGGTAACGGCCCGGTAATTTAGATGTTAATGTGATTTGATCACGTGACACCCCACTATTGCGAATGGCTTTACCTACAATTCCTTCGTTTTCGTAATTATAAGCAGAGTCAATTAAACGGTAACCAGATTGAATCGCCGTTTCAATTTGACGCACTCCTAATTCGCCTCGTAAACCATACGTTCCTAAGCCAACTTTAGGAATCGCAAACCCATCATTTAAAATATAATTTTCCATCAATTACAATCACTCCTTTAACCATAATAGTATCATGAAAGCGCTGCTGTGACTAAGTTTATGCGCTACTAGGAAGGGGTGGTGTGTTTGCGGGACGTCGTGAGGGAGCACGACGGTCCGCATTCGCATTTACGGGGCGTCGTGGGGGAGCACGATACTCCGTATTCGCATTTGCGGGGCGTCGTGGGGGAGCGCGACACTCCATATTCGCATTTGCGGGACGTCGTGGGGGAGCACGACACTCCGTATTCGCATTTGCGGTACGTCGTGGGGGAGCACGACACTCCGTATTCGCATTTACGGGACGTCGCGCCACCGCACGACGCCCCGCAACCCCTAAATCCCTCACAAAACAAGAAAAAACCCACCGATCTGGTGGGTTTCCTCTTTTATAACTAATCTCCTTGATCGAAATCTTTGATTTTCATCAGACGTGTAATTTCTGCACGTTCGTTTTCGTCAAGTTTCATTTGAATAGTTTTGATTGTTTCTTCCAAGTCTGGAATTGTTCGTTCGTGTAAGGCATTTACTCGGCGTCGCGTTCTTTCGATTTCATTCGCCAATAATTGACTCGTCTTTTCAAGTTCAGCGAGTTTTAACATCTTAGGGAGAACATCACTGAATTCTTGTAAAGTTTCATCTAAGTCTGCATTCGAGTTGATGTAACCATAGTTCAGTGACTGATCATCTTGGTCATCTGAACTGAAGTGCATTTTAGGCACCTTTACACTCATCATATTTTCCTTACGAACATCAACCGTTACATCGTATTGAGGGACTAAAGAAATCTGTTCTAGATATTCCTCATGCAGTAAAGCTTTTGCCAAGGCAAAGTTTTGCATTCCTTTTTTCAGGTGGCCTTCAACTTCTTGACGATAGGCATTGTTCTCACGAATTAATTCGATAAAACTACGCATTAACCCGTCTTGTTTGTCTTTTAAAACATCATGCCCACGTGTTGCTAATGCTAAACGATCTTTCAGACGAGCAAGTTCCATTCTTGTCGGATTAACGTTTAGTTGTGCCATCGCTTATCACCCTTCCTCAGTCTTTGGTAAGTACTGATCCAAGTGTTCCTCACTAATACGAGTTAATTCTGTACGCGGCAAGATACCTAATAAGTCCCAACCAATTGCTAATGTATCTTCAATTGTTCGGTTTGTGTAGTAACCTTGGTTCACGTAACGTTGTTCAAATTCATCCGCAAACTCTAAGTATTTCAAGTCACTGTCCGTTAAGGCAGAGTCCCCTAATACAGAAGCTAAACTTTTCGCTTCTTTACCTTGAGCGTACGCAGAGAAAATTTGGTTCATAGTAGATGCGTGGTCCGCACGTGTCTTACCTTCCCCAATCCCGTTATCTTTCAGACGAGATAATGATGGCAAAACATCAACCGGGGGTTCAATACCTTGGTTGTATAACTCACGAGATAATAAAATTTGTCCCTCAGTAATATAACCGGTTAAGTCAGGGATCGGGTGAGTGATATCATCTTCCGGCATGGTAACAATTGGAATTTGAGTCACTGATCCGTTAGAACCTTCGATACGACCTGCACGCTCATAAAGTGTCGCTAAGTTTGTATATAAATAACCTGGGTAACCACGACGTCCCGGTACTTCACGACGCGCTGCTGATACTTCACGCAATGCGTTTGCGTAGTTAGTCATATCTGACATAATTACTAGCACGTGCATGTCTTTTTCAAACGCTAAATATTCAGCGGCTGTCAGAGCCATACGTGGTGTTGCGATACGTTCAATAGCTGGGTCATCCGCTAAGTTGATAAATACAACTGAACGGTCGATCGCACCAGTTTCAGTAAAGTCATTAATGAAGAATTCTGCCTCTTCGAAAGTAACCCCGATAGCTGCGAAAACAACCGCGAACTTCTCATCTGAATTGACTACCGACGCTTGACGTGCAATTTGTGCAGCCAGCTCTTGGTGAGGAAGTCCAGATCCAGAGAAGATTGGTAATTTTTGACCACGAACTAATGTGTTTAAATGGTCAATCGTTGATACTCCTGTTTGAACGAATTCGTTTGGATACAGACGTTTAACCGGGTTAATTGCTTGCCCGTTAATATCTAAAGATTTCTCAGGAATTAAATCTGGTCCACCATCAGCAATTCGTCCCATACCGTCAAAACGGCGTCCAATCATATCTTCTGACACATCTAATGTTAATGGGTGTCCTAAGAAACGGATTTTTGTATCCATTTTGTTGATTCCTGCCGAACCTTCGAATAATTGAACGACAGCTTTATCGTCTTTAACTTCTAGTACTTGGCCTCGACGTGTTTCGCCGCTACCTAATTGAACATCTACTAGCTCGTCGAATTTAACACCTTCAACGTCTTGAACCGTAATTAACGGATCGACTATTTCAGTAATACCTCTATAATCTTTTAACACCTTAGACCTCACCTCCATCTTGCATCACTTGTCTTAACGTATCATCAATCGCTTTACGAATTTCAGCGTAAGGCGCTTCTGTGTTATCTTCGATATATTTCATACGCCCGATACGCTCTCTTAAGTTAACTGTTCCTTTTAAGATACTGTTAATTGAAGCTCCAAGCTCTAAAGTCTCGCGACCTTTCTCTTCAAAATAAAGAATCGTTTGCAACATTTGAGCTTGTTTCTCTAAGTCCGTAAATGTATCCACGTCGTCATAAGCGTTTTGTTGTAAGTAGGCTGTACGAATCATTGCGGCTGTTTGTAATTTCAAGCGGTCTGTATCTGATAAAGATTCAACCCCTACTAAACGAACAATTTCTTCTAATTCTGACTCATCTTGTAGTAAAGCACGCGTATGTTTAACCATTGAATCCCAATCGATTCCTAATCGGTTACCCATAATAATATTCATATCTGAAGAATATAATGAGTATGATGTTAACCAGTTTACTGATGGGAAGTGACGACGGCGAGCAAGCGTTGCATCTAGTCCCCAGAACACTTTCGCTACACGCATTGTGTTTTGTGTTACTGGTTCAGATGTATCTCCTCCGGGAGGTGATACCGCTCCAATCGCTGTGATGTCACCGGTACGTTCTGGTTTTCCTAAAGTTTCTACTTTACCAGCACGCTCGTAGTATTCAGCAAGTCGACTACCTAGATAAGCTGGGTAACCTTCGTCCCCTGGCATCTCTTCTAAACGACCTGAGATTTCACGTAATGCCTCTGCCCAACGAGAAGTTGAATCAGCCATAACAGCAACAGAGTAACCCATATCACGGAAATATTCTGCGATTGTAATCCCAGTATAGATTGACGCTTCACGAGCCGCAACTGGCATATCTGATGTATTGGCAATTAAGATTGTACGGTCCATAATTGATTTACCAGTATGTGGGTCAACTAGTTCTGGGAATTCGTTTATAACTTCCGTCATCTCATTCCCACGTTCACCACAACCAATATAAATAACGATGTCCACGTCTGCCCATTTAGCAATCTGATGTTGTACAACAGTCTTCCCTGCACCGAATGGTCCAGGAACAGTTGCTGCTCCACCTTTAACTACTGGGAATAATGTATCAATGACACGTTGTCCAGTAATTAATGGCTCATCAGGTGTACGTTTACGTGCAGTTTTACGTCCTTCACGGATTGGTGAAGATTGAATCATGTTAAATTCTTTCACTTCACCATTTTCTAATTCAACAGTGTATAAAGTATCTTCTACCTTGAATTCACCATCTTGAATTGATTTAATCGTTCCTTTTGTACCTACAGGTACCATAATTTTATGAGAGATAACATCAGTTTCAGGAACTTCACCGATGATATCTCCTGATTCGACTAAGTCTCCAACTTCAACGTTTTTTGTAAAATTCCAAATTGTTTCACGATCTAAAGCTGGTAAGTGTACTCCACGGTCTAAGAATGAATTATTTGATAATTCTGCTAGTTTTTGTAATGGTCTTTGAATACCATCAAACATTCCAGCAATTAATCCAGGTCCTAATTCAACTGATAATGGGTTTCCTGTAGGTTTTACAGGCTCTCCAGGACCGACCATTGAAGTCTCTTCATAAACTTGTACGTAAACATTTTCGTTACGAATTTGAATAATTTCACCAACTAACTTAGCTTCACCAACGTAACAAATGTCACGAATTTTAGCATTATCTAATCCCTTTGCAACTACCAAAGGACCAGATACTGATACGATTGTTCCAGAATCCAATAATAATACCTCCTATAGAATATTTTGACCGACGGCTTTTTGCACATTTTCTTGAACGCGCTGTAAACCGATACTTTCAGAATCATAATCACTTGGGATTAGAATGAAGGCCGGCATGAATTCATCATCATATTTTTTAATAATATCTGGTATTTGTTGTGCCAGATTTTCAGTAATAAAAATCACACCGTAATCATCTTTTATGATATCTTTGACAACTTGACGTCCTTGTTTTGCGTCTGTTGTATAAAATACATTCATTCCTAACATCCCGAAAGCGTAAACTGTATCTTTCTCTCCTACGATAGCGATTTTATACTGCATAATCTAATCTCATCCTATCTCTAACAATATCTGATTCGATGTTATTAATTTTACCTGTTAAAACCAATCGGATATTCTTCACTTCAATCTCTTTCGCACTAATGAATGCTAAGACAGGTAACGGGCCAAAAACAAGGAATCTTGATTGTTGTAAATACGTTTCCGTTGCATTATCTATTGCTTGTTCAAAGCGTCTTAAGGAGAATTCACCTTGATCATCCATTGCTTCAGCTACAATATCACGGTAATCAGGAGAGTCCGAAAAGACGCGGATTGCATTCTCCATCCCGCCTTCAGCCACTTCAACAAAGTAATCTGTTGAAATCGCTCCTTCGTTAGTAATTGTTGCTTGTAAGTGTGTTCGACCACGATCATTGGCCATCGCTCTAAAGAATATCGACATATTTGTATTATCAATTAACTTTTCAATATAACGTGTTACGTCCTGATCGGCAATCTCTTCCGATAATCGCTTCAGATGATGGACGTAAGCACGGTCTACGAAAATATCAATATCATTCAACCTAGGTGTCTCCGCAAATTCAATTCTTAAATTAATGATGTTTTGCATATACCATTTTGGTAAAACATCCGATTGCCCTTGAGAAACCGCACGGCGAAATTCATAAATAGGATACAGCCCGATATCAATTAATGTTTGGTCAAAGTCTTTACCCGTAAGTTCTTCTTTGAATAACACTTTGATATTGTGATAAGCATAGCTTAAAGTCATTAATTCAGAAAGTACAGGACTTGGCGATTGATCCATAATCCATTGGTAAGTTTCTTTCAACTCATCCATTAACATATCGTCATACTCTCTTGTTTGAATCGCTTCTTCTATACCTTCACGGTAACCGGTGTCGGCTAATACTCGAACAGCATCCTCATAGGTTTTGGCTGATAACATTCGGTCATAGTCACTTTGCTTTAGGAGATTAGTTTCTTGTACGCGAACCGTTGTATTCAACGGTCCATATGAACTATCTTGCATGTAATCCACCTCCTATGATTTTTTGAAAATTTTATCAACGATAAGTGTTTGTAAAGATCTCGTCTTCTCTTCCACTAAGTTATCGAATAAATAATCATACTCAATACTTCCTTGGCGTAGGACAAAGCCTGCTTTGTCAGCGATTGTCTCATTAGAAACTGTCGCATTCACTTGAAGCGAGTTATTTAATAAGTCACGTGTTTTTTCACCTAAAATAATTTCGTATTGGTCAGGATTTGAATAGTCATTTAGAACACTTTTGATGAACTTTGTTGTTGTTTCAGCATCAAGTTGTTCAAATGATTGCTTCACTTGAGCAATATAATCGCTTATAATTGCTTGCTTTGTATCTAATATTTGGTCACGTTTCTTTAAACTTTCACTGTTAAGCGAAATGTCTAATTGACGTTTGCTCTCTTGTTCAAGATTTAATTTACGTTTAACAAATATTTGTTTTAGATTTTCTTTTTTAGTTTCCGTTTCGGCCGCTTGCTCTTGTTCGTAAGCTTGGACCGCTTGGTCAACCTTGGCTTGTTCTCGTTCGATTACACTCTTGGTTAATCCATTAATATCAGCCATCTACTCACTCCTCTCTTGTCTACTTGTAAAAGCAGTAATTAAACTAATAAGAACATAAGTAGAGAAATTACGAATCCTAGAATAGCGTATGTCTCAACCATCGCTGAGAATACAATCCCTTGTGTCGAGTTTTCAGGTCTTTGTGCTAAGATTTGCATACCTGCAACAGCCACTCTACCTTGTGCTGGTCCTGAAGTTAAACCTGTAATCGCAACTGGTAAAGCACACATAACATAGTACCATCCCATAGAAGTGTCCATTCCAGTATCTAATTGTAATAACATTAATAATCCAATTACGAACCCGTATAAACCTTGTGTCGCTGGTAATAGTTGTAAAACTAATGCTTGTCCAAATAATTCAGGTTTTTCTTTAACTAAAGCTGCAGCAGACTCCCCTGCGATACCTACACCACGCGCTGATCCAATCCCTCCAAAGATTGTCGCAATAGCTGCTCCTAATCCTCCAAATACTAGACCAATGTTTTCTCCGAATAATGTTTGTAGAAATTCCATTTTATTAATTCCTCCTATTTATTGTTATAATTTTTTTGAATCCAAACTTCTTTTTCAAGTGGGCTTAAAGGCTTGAAGGCTCTTCCACCTGTTTCATAAAACTTACCAAAGAACTCAACGAATTGCAGACGCATTGAATGCACGTAAGCTCCTAAATAAGTGATGAATATATTTAAGGCATGTAATGCCAAGAATAATAATATTCCGACTGTGAAACGTACAAACGGCGGTAACAGTCCTACGATAAGATTAAATGCCATACCAATATTCGCACCCGCAACGGCTAAGGCTGTTAAACGAGTATAACTGACGATATCACCAATCATCCCCGCTAAATCAATTAAACCAAAAGCCCCTTGTCCGAGACCAATCAGTGGGTTTTTAGCTACAATCATATTGACAACAATCATTCCAATCACATTCCCAAGTAATAGTACTAAACCAATAGTATTTAAAACAGGTATTTCAAGAATGAAATTGATCGCTATGATTGCCCCACCAATGAGCATCAAAATTTGTTGTAGTGCATCTAAATAAGAACTACCATAATCTTTTTCTTTCATTGTTAGATAGAACTTTAATGAATAACCCACTAACAAATGAACTAAACCTAACGCAACAGAGAAAATCATCACTTCAATAACTTGTGATGATAAATTCATCACACCAAATGGTAGTGAGAATCCAAAGAAACTTCCAAAAAATAAGCCAACTAGAATTGTTCCAACTGACATATAGTTAAATGATTTCAAGGTTTTTCTCATACCTGGTTTTAATTCGAAAAACATAATGGGTATGAATGTTGCGATAAATAACAGTAATCCGTACCCTACATCAGCACTCATTAATCCAAAGAATAACACTTGAGAAAATGAGAAAAACGGTGTTGGGTCGATTGAGTTATACTTTGGTGTTCCATATTGAAGGGTTAAAGTTTCAAAAGGCGCGCTAAATGCACTGTTCTTCAACTTCACTGGAACGTCATCTAAATTATCTTCTTCAGGATCAACATCATATGTCAAGATTGCAAGGTTGTCTTCACCAATCACATGATTAATATTCACAATATTATCTGACACTTCGTCGGCATCCATCCATCCTTTAAGAATAAATAAATGAGAACTATTCAGTAATAATTGACTTGCCTTCTCACGTTCGATTAAGTTCGCATAGTATTCTTGAGCTAATTTTAAATTACTCAATAACTGACGATTTGATTTGAATCGCTTCACAAGTTCAGATTGATCTTCAATCATTCTTTTACGTGTACTTAATACCTCTTGAAGTTCTTCTTTTGGTAACTTATCGTATTCGTAAACTAATTCAGTAAAATCCGATCGTCTGATGAATTCAAGGACATCTTCTTGATGTTCATTAGAAAACACAATCGTGTAGCCGCTTGTATCTTCAGTGTAGTACACCTCTTGAACCAATACTTCATCCGTAACATTCTTTAAATCGTCAATGAATTCACTTGAATCTTCCGTATCAATTGAACCGACAACGACATCAAAATGCTTAAAGTCATCAGACTCCTTAAGTGAGAAGTCTAAGTTGGTCCATTTTCTAAGAAAATGTTCCTTCTCTTCAAGTTCTGTAATCGCTCGCCTTAATTGTTCCAATTCAGAACGTTTTTCGCTAACTAGTCTTAACAGTGACTCAAGATTCATCGAGTTCACTTCTGTTTCAAGTTCTTGCAGCGAGTAAACTTTACGTTTCTCTCGCATTCGTTTGATAAAAGACGGTTGTGACCCGTATTGTTTCAGAAATTCAATCGCTTCTTCAATCTTATTTAGAGTGTAATGATTCAGTTTTGAATCTTCTGAATTCAATGACGCACCGTCAAAGAAGATATCAAGATCTGCTTCCTCCACTTCTTCAAAAGGGACGATTTCAGTTCCTTTTAATTCTTGAAGGGATTCGAGTAATAATTCTTTATTCGCTTGCTCCGCGATGATTGTTACCCGCTTCATGACTGAAATTGCCATATTGACTCATAACCTCCTTTATTCCAGCTTGAATGAGTTCTTCTTTATGAGTTTGATAATCATCTTGGGCATGTCGCCGATAATTATCCACTTCATAATTCACTCTTTCACGGACTTCGGCTAATTCTTGATTTCTTGCTTGCTCCAATTCAGAAGCAACGCCATCAAGAGACTGCTCTAATTCTTTGCGATAAGTTTCAATTTTTTCTTTTTCATTTTCACGAATCGCTTCTTTTTTATCCGCTAATTCTACTTTCATAGAATCAATTAAATTTTCAGCTTCTCTTACTTTTCCAATTATATCCTTGCTCAATTTTTGCTCACCCCTAACATTTTTAAGTATATCATAAAAAACGTTACCACCCTAGCCTTATGCGGAAAGTTAAGCCTTTTTTTCAAAAAAAGTTGCGTTCCTTCCTATTTAACTATTATTTAATTTTACTTGCTAATTTCTGTCCATGATGTGAATTATTCTGACATAGCTCGCTGAATCGACGTCATTTTGTATTTTTTAATTATACTTTTATATTTAACTAAAAATATAATCGTACGTCAGATGAATTTTTATTCATAAAAAAAGAAGCATGTTTACATGCTTCTTCAACTTTTTAACTTATCTTGAATATGGAACATCGGTTCTCATCACCACTTGTTGGCGTTCGTTATAGATTTCTGCACCAAATGGGAAGAGTGCAAGTTTCACTAATTTGAATTGTTGTAAGCCAAATGGTATCCCAATAATGGTCACACATAAAATTAAGCCGCTAAATAGGTGCATCGCTGCAATTTCAATTCCACCAAAGATAATCCACAAGATATTCATGATAAAGCTTCCCCCACTATTACTGTGGTAAACTTCACGACCCATGGGCCATGCAGATAGACTCGCAATCTTAAAACATTGAATCCCAACTGGAATTCCAATAATTGTTATACACCAGAGTAAACCAATAAAGACCCATGTAATAAAATTAATAAAGCCTCCAAAGATAAACCAAATTAAATTACCTAAAAATTTCATATATAATCAATTCCTTTCAACTTGTACCTCATCACAATACTAAGTATATACGAAATTCTGCCTTCTGTTATCATCCTTGAGACGTAATTTTGGCTGGTTTGTTAAACAATTCCTAAATTTTCTAAAGTTGAAAACAAGTAATATATTTGCTTTCGCCATTCATGCTAATCATGGGCAACGTCATGTCCCCAATAATCAAACCAACCTGGAATTCCTTTAGTATTGAATACTTCATTTAATTTACGTGTCGCTGTGACGTGTGGCCTTTCCCAATCACCTTGACCGACTGAGACGACGAATTTATTCTGTAGGTATTGATCTAATAACTATGGATCAGACATATTCCACAAGAAATCAATCGGAGAATTCTCATAAGTAGCAATGTCGCTACCAAATTCGCCGGTAAAGTATCTCGCATCATACACACCACTTTGTGAGATGGTTAGTCCAATAATATCCGGATGTCTTAAGGCAAACAGCATTGAGTGGAAGCCACCCATACTACAACCAGTCGCAATCATCTTCCCGTCCCATTGCGATTCATGTCGGACTAATGGAATGAACTCATGCACTAAATACTTATCATACTGATTATGTGCTTTTGCCTTATCGTGTGCTGATTTACTAGTGTTCATTATGCGATTCGATGCGGTCGATTTTACCCTATTTAAACGCAAAGTAAGCGACAACTCTATACATTTGATCTTAATCATCTATATTATCAAGGCGATAATATTCTGTTAAACTGTCTATCAATGATTGACTTAAATTCTCATAAGTCTCATCTGCAATTCCTAATGTTTCAAAGTTCGATGGGAAATGAGGTGAAATCATGACAAAATTTATTTTCTCCTTCATACCAATGTCTCTTTTCTAAAGTTGATTTCTCATCATCCTTATTGATTTTACTAATAAATTTTATACCAAATTAGTGAGAATGAATCTAATCTATTTTTAAGCTTCTTGCTATTTTATTTTACTTGGTCGAAAGTATTGACCGTATTAAATTTAAGTGTATACTTTAAATGAATATAATATTGGGGAATGAAGGGCTCCCTTGCTTACGGGCAAAACCGTCTTAAAGACTAATGACTTCTGCATGCTTATTTGAGTGTGTAGAAGTCTTTTTTATATTACTGGAGGGATAAAATGTTAGTAAGTGTTGCATTGATATTAGTGAGTGGCGTTGTCTTGGAGTATTCTTTAAAGAAGCTAAATCTCCCTGCTTTATTAGGATATTTAATAGCCGGAATATTATTAGGCCCTTTTGGTTTAAATCTTGTTGATTCAGATTTATTACGATTAAGTCCTGACATTCGTCAAGTCGCGTTGATTGTTATCTTAACTCGCGCAGGTTTGTCCTTGGATATTAAGCGACTGTTAGAGGTAGGTCGCCCAGCCATCATGATGTGTTTTGTGCCAGCAAGTGTTGAGATTATGACTTCGATGATCTTTGGACCTTTGTTTTTTGGCTTTTCTTTAATTCAATCTTTATTGATCGGAGCAATTTTAGCAGCGGTCTCTCCAGCGGTAGTCGTCCCTCGCATGGTAGATTTAATTCAAACGCATCGGGGAACGAAAAAGCAAGTACCGCAAATGATATTAGCGGGTGCTTCTTTGGATGATGTCTTTGTTTTAGTTTTATTTTCAGCCTTTTTAACGATTGCTTTAGGAGGTTCTGTCTCAGCTTGGACATTTATGCAAGTGCCCATTTCAATTATTTCAGGAATTCTTGGCGGGGCTGTCCTAGGTTATTTATTAATTTTCTTATTTGTATACATTCAATTGAAGCGTGTATTTCAAGTTATGATCCTCTTAGCAAGTGGAATGGTATTGATGCGTTTGGAAACAGTTTTTACAGGTTTATTTTCAGGAATTCTTGCGGTCATCTCAATGAATATTATGATTCGGACTCAATCTGAAAAGTTATCTAATGACTTATCAGGTTCTTTAAACCAAATTTGGTTTGTCGCTGAGATTTTTCTATTCTTTTTAGTCGGTGTGAGTGTCAATCCGGCAAATGCTTTGTCTTATGGTTTCTTACCGATACTCTTTATCATTCTTCTTTCTCTGTGTCGCTTATTTATTGGTGTGAGACTTTGTTTGCTTGATACGCCTTTTAATAAGAAAGAGAAGAGATTTGTACTCATGAGTTATTTACCTAAAGCAACGGTTCAAGCTGCTATTGGGAGTGTGCCTTTAGCAAACGGAATTCCTGGTGGAGAATTGATGTTAACTCTCGCAGTCTTGTCAATCTTAATTACAGCGCCCATTGGAGCCATCGGGATGGATTATTTCGCACCGAGATTATTGACAAATGACAGTGAATAAACAGTTTCGGTCGTCTGTTTTAGGTTAGAGAACATTTTCACAATATATTCCCGATAATAGGGCTTTATTCTGTTTCATTTTAAATATAAATCTGTTACAATGAAAACAATTACAAAAATCAAAGGTGGTGGATAATTTTTGATTGAACTCGTGAATACAACGAAGCGATTTGAAGGAAAATCTGGCTCGTTTCTCGCAGTAGACAATATAAGTTTAAGCATTAAAGACCAAGAAGTTTTTGGTGTGGTCGGAGAAAGTGGTGCAGGAAAATCAACCTTTGTGCGTTTTATTAATGCTTTAGAACGCCCAGATAGTGGCCATGTTTTGGTCGATAATGTTGAGGTGATGTCTTTAAGTAAAGCGGAACTTCAATATTTCCGTAAAGATATTGGTATGATTTTCCAGCAATTTAATCTATTAAATAATAAGACCGTCGCTGAAAATGTACATTTAGCGCTTGAGATACATCCTTACGATGACCCTTTGTCGGTGGATGAAGTTCTAAGATTTGTAGGACTCAGTGATAAAAAGGATCACTACCCTAGCCAATTATCGGGTGGTCAAAAACAACGGGTTGGTATCGCGCGTGCTTTAGTGACGCGTCCGAAAATATTATTATGTGATGAGCCAACGTCTGCTTTAGATGCGAAGATGAAGGATGAGATTGTGTCGGTATTAAAACGTGCGCACGCTAAATTCAATATGACCATTGTGATTGTGACTCATGAACTTGATGTGATAAAAGCGATGTGTCACCGCACGGCTATCTTAGAGCATGGAAAATTGGTTGATGTACTGGATATTAAAGAATCTGATTATATGCCAGAAGCCAAAAGTTATCACGACCGAGTGTTGGAGGTGCTAACAGATGACTGAGTCGATTCAAATATATTTAGATCAGGTGATTGAGTTTGCACCGAGACTGATTGAGAGTTTGCAAGAATCGGGTATTATGCTGAGCTTGGCATCAGTGGCTGCTATCTTTATTGGTATTCCTTTAGGTACCTTGCTTTATTTAACCGCCCCTGGTAAGCCCAGTGAGAACCTTTGGATTTATCAGATTTGTAATATTTTCGTGAATATTGTTCGTTCGTTTCCGTTCCTACTACTTGTCGTTGCAATGCAACCCGCTATTCGAGCCTTGTATGGCCGAGCAACTGGCGATCCCATCGCAGCGTCCTTTCCAATGATGTTAATTGCTATCGCACTTTATGCTCGTTTTGTGGAGCAGTCGTTATTAGAGATTCCTAAAGGTGTCATCGAAGTGGCTGACGCTATGGGCGCTTCAACGAATCAACTCGTAA
Source organism: Ruoffia halotolerans (assembly GCF_014049385.1). GTDB lineage: Bacteria > Bacillota > Bacilli > Lactobacillales > Aerococcaceae > Ruoffia > Ruoffia halotolerans. Next base: position 14,789 of record NZ_JACAOA010000024.1, read on the forward strand.
CTAAATTTTTATTTGTCGAGTCGAGAAGCTCACTTATTATCGGTTTTACGACCGCCTTTGTTAGTTTTATCTCTTACTCAACGATTATGGGTGTTGTAGGAGGAGGTGGAATCGGCGACTTTGCGATCCGATACGGTTATCAGCGTTACGAGACTGATATTATGTATACGGCCATCGTAGTGATTATCATTTTTGTACAAATTATTCAATGGTTAGGTTTAAAATTAGCTAAGAAGTTAGATAAACGCTAGAAGGCGTATTAAATTTAAAGGAGAATGTAAATGTTTAAAAAAGGTTTATTAGTTAGCGCGTTAGCATTATTAGTTGGAGGCTTTGCTCCAGCAGTCGCGAATGTGTCAGCTCAAGAAGAGGAAAATGTATTAAAAGTCGCTTCTCACCTACCTCCAATGACTGATGTCGTTGAAATCGCTAGTGAAGTTATTGCAGAACCATATTCGATTGAATTAGTTGAGGTTTCTGACAACATTCAATATAACGAAGCTTTATTAAATGATGAAGTGTACGCAAACTTTGCTCAACACGAGCCATTCGCTGAAATCTTTAACGAAGAGCGCGATGGTGACTTAGTTGCAATCCAACCGGTTTATAATGCAGTGGTTGGTTTCTACTCATCGGTTTACGATTCAATTGACCAAATTGAAGATGGTGCTGAAGTGGCAATTCCTTCAGATATTACAAACGAAGGTCGCGCATTATTAATTTTAGAAGATTATGATTTAATTTCTTTAAATGATGAGGCTGGTTTATTCCCAACTGTTGAAGATATTGAAGAGAATCCTCATAACTTAGAGTTCACTCACATTGACTTATTAAACTTATCAAGTGCTTATGAAGATGGAATTGAATTGGTATTCAACTACCCTACTTACATCGCAAGCATTGATTTAACAACTGATGACGCATTAATCTTAGAAGACGAAGATGATAATACTTATGCAATTCAACTAGTTATTCGTGAAGGAAATCTTGATACTGAAGCTACAAAAGCACTTCAAGCCGCTTTTGCTTCTCCAGAAGTATTAGAATTCCTTGATGATCTTGCTACTGAAAAACACCTTGCGCCAGCGTTTAGCTTAGATGGTGAAGAGGATGCGGATGAAGATGATGCAGAAGACGCAGATGAGGAAAGTTCTGAGCCTGAAGAAGAGTCTGCTGAATAATTTAATATTTTTTACACAAGCAGCGCTTATTGAAAAATAAGTGCTGTTTTTTTGTGGTGTGGTGAGGTTGGTGCGTCCCTGACTTTTTCTCAGAGATATATTTATCCTTTTTTTGAAATATAAGTCTCTGGTCTGATAGTTTTATGGTATATTTACTGTAAAATAATTATGATAACATTGAAAGGACTGATCTTATGACAGATTGGTGGAAAGATATTAAGCGTGTCCTCTTGGGGCTTGCCGCTGTGTTAGGTTTGCTATTCATCGTATTCGTTATTAATCAATTTATATTACTTTATCAATTTCTATCCTTACTTCATCCGATACTTGCTATTATTGTATTGAGTGTCATTGGAATTGGTATTCTATATTTCATCTATTCGATTACAAAACAATTACTGAAAAGTCCGAAAGTATTGGAATTGGAAGATGATGCGACGGAAGAAAAGTATGCCGAGTATATTGACAAAACGCTCGATTTATTAAAGAAAAATCCTCGGCTGGTCAATCTTGAAGTCGATGAGAAATTGCCGAAACAAGAACAAGTAGAGTTGTATTTTAAAGAATTAGATGAATTATCAATGCCTCTCATCAAGCAAAATGCAAACGCGATTTTCCTAAGTACGGCGATTTCACAAAATGGTTCCCTAGACAGCCTCGTTGTTCTATTCTCTTTACTGAGAATGGTTTGGCAAATTGCGCGCATTTATGAAACACGCCCGTCTCTTGCCAGCTTAGCCAAGTTATATATGCAAGTGGCGAGTGTTGTGTTAATGGCGAGAACCATTGAAGATGCAGATTTAATTGAGTATCAATTAGAACCACTGATTACAACCATCGTTGGTGAAAGTATTGCCTCAGCCATCCCTGGTATGGTGCCCATCGCTAATCTAGTTGTGAGTTCCTTAATGGAAGGTGCAGTAAACTCATTCCTGACTATGCGTGTTGGTATTATTACCCAAGATTTCCTCGGACATATTCGCCCTACCGATAAACATAATATTCGTCGCTCTGCTTCAATGCAGTCAATGAAATTTATGGGATCAATTATTAAAGACAATAGTAAAGTGGTCGTTAAAACCGTTGGCAATGCTGTTCGTAAAGCAAGTGTTGGAACAGCTAAACGTTGGTTTAACTTTGGTGAAAGTAAATAAAGTTTGTAAGTAAAAAGGATTGCGGCCAACAATTGGCAACAATCCTTTTTTCTAATCTTGTTTCTTTCCGTCTTTCGTATAGCTAATCACTTTTGCATCACGATTCTCTGCGATCTCTTTAGCCCGCTCTATTGCGTCTGCTTTATTATCAAAAGTATCACTTGCTCTTTCGGCGTCGACTGTCTTCACTTTCCACTGCTCTTCTTCATAAAAGACTTCAACATCATTATCTATTAAGTCAGGATTCGCACTGCTTGTATCGTGATCATCGCCTTTTTGAGGATTCGCTTCTTTGTCAAAGTCGTCGCGTTCACTTTGACTTGCATTGTTGTACCATTCTTTTCCTTCATTTATTGCAATCGGGATGGCACGATCATCTTCATAACCACTCTCTTCGAGGGCATTTGCGATGTCTATGATTTTTTTTCGTAATAAGGGTTCAAAGTTTTTCAATGAGTCTGGGTAATCTTGCATATTCCATGGCATTGTCATCACTCCTTCTTTATTAACTTACTATACTACTTAACGATGGTTAATCCTATTAATTGCATTTGGATGTATTTTCAAACTATAATATATTGTAAAGGGGAGATCTAAATGAAAATAGCCATTATTGGTGCAACAGGAAAAGCTGGAACTGAGCTATTTAAAGAAGCTACAGAGCGTGCCCACGAAGTAACTGCCGTAGTTAGAAACGCAGAAAAAGCGGAGGAGCTTTTAGGCTCGGATGCGAATACAATTATGAAAGATGCTTTTGATCTGACCCATGATGACTTACAGGGCTTTGATGTTATTGTAAATGCCTTTGGAACCGCTCCTCAAACTGCTTATTTACACGTTGATTTAGCTACAAAATTAATTCACTTATTCCGTGACACAACGTCTACACGTCTGTTCTTTATTTTAGGTGCTGGCAGTTTATTGGATGAAAAGGATGAGTTGTTTGTTGAAACGATTCGTCAAGATCCAAACTCATCTGCCTTTATTGGTGTTCCAGAAGCGCAACTTCAAGAATTGAACTTCTTACGTGATGTGAATAATGTCAAATGGGTTGGTGTATCTCCAGGTGCTCAACTTATTGAAGGTGAGCAAACAAATTACACGTCAGGAATCGACCATATCTTACAAAATGATGATGGTGAATCCATTACGACGTACAGTACACTTGCTACAGCAATTATAGATGAGATTGAAACACCTAAATATCATAAACAACGATTTACAGTTATTAATAAATAAACATAAAATTAACCGCTTTGAAGCTAGACTTCTAGGCGGTTTTTAATTTGCTTTAGGACTTTTCTAATTTCTCCATCAGTAATAGACTTCCAAGTAAGTTCGCTGGGATTCCTTGATCCATAGCGACATTGGACAAAACTACAACGCCCACTTCTTCAGCTTTATTAAAGCCAATGTAGGAGGTGTAACCACCTGTTCCTCCATCATGCCAAATTATGTCCTCTTTCTGATTGAGCATCCATTGGTAAGCGACGGCATCAATTCGAATACCTAATTCCCCATTATCACTTGAAGTGGCATTCACTTCACTAAGCACATCATGAGATGTTCGAATCTCAGTATTCGCTTCTGAAAGTTGCAATTTTAAGTAACTTAACATGTCCTCAATGTTTGATATTAAAGCACCTGCTGGGACATAGGCATCCGTTTCTTTCGACCACAGCCAGTTATTTCCTAATGGGGTTTCTTCCTCAAATAAATGGGTAGTACCTAATTGCAAGTCTTCTTTAATATAATTTTCCAATAACACAGCATAACTCTCACCGTAAATACTTTCTAAAACAAGGCCTAATACTCCTGCATTAAAATTTGAATATTGGTAAGGTTGCTTGCCTTCTTTGTGTGAATTTTCAGCAATTTCATTCATCATTATCTCACGACCCACACCTTGATAAGGGTTGGCACCTTGCGTTAAATTATCAATGATGACTTCATTTTCAATGAAAGTGGGATAACCTGATGTATGTGTCAGTAATTGGCGAATAGTTGGGTAATCAGCATCTTCCGGCAGGTTTAAATAAAAGCCGATTGATTCATCAATATTCAATAAACCATCTTCAACTGCCCGGGAAACTAAGGTGCCAGTAAATGTTTTTGTGATTGAGCCCACTTCATAGTCATGTATTGGCTTTGACTCGTCAACGCCCTCCTTTGTATAAACTTGAAAGTCTGTTTGACCCTTTTCTATATAACCGATGGTAATAATGGCATCGTCACTGACATTTATGGCTTCTTCAAACACACTATCAAAGCTCGGTAGGTCTTGGGAAATACTAGGCACTGTTATAAATTCAGAAAGCAGAACGATAGTGGCTAGGCCCCATTTGATGAACCTTCGGTGTAATTTCAATATAATTAACTCCTCTAATTTACGTCATTTAATCTGTCATCTATTATACTGAAACATCTTAGTTTTATAACCCTTTTTGCATAAAAAAGATTCCTGTACTGTGACAGGAATCTGAGTATTTATATTAGTCTAAGTAATTAGTTTTCGTTGAATTTAACCAAGCATAACCTAAACCCATGATGAGCCCGCCACCGATATAGTTGGCAACAAAGACGAGCAACCAGTGCATGATGACATTGCCGAAAGTGAAACTGTCAATAACACCTGGATTTGTGAACATAACTAATGAGAACCCACCAAAGTTTGCAATCACGTGTTCGAAGCCAAAATAACAAAAGATAAAAATAATTGCTACAACAAATAAAATTTTAGCGCTTGTTTCCTTAATTCGAACCGATCCAATAATCGCAATATTAACTAGAATATTTGCGATGATTCCGTCGAAAAACATAGCTCCGTATGGTTTAGCCAGTTTTGTTTCAATGGCATTGTACATATAATGAGTCGCCTCTAAATTGTTAAATAAAGTGGTGCGACCTAACATAAAAGCAATCGCCATACTCCCCAGCAAATTAAATAAGGTACACACTAGTAAAATACCCAGTGCAGACCGCGCTGGTATTGCTTTTCGGTACGTGGCATTTGTTAAAAACATCATATTCGAAGTAGCTAATTCCCCATTAAGTAAAATAATCGTCACCAAGCCCCATGGGAATAGTAAGGCATAAATGGCTCGACCAATCACTGGATCAATGCCACTAAAGTGGTTAGCAGCAATAAAAGCCACTGCTGAACCTAGTGTCAAATACATTCCTGCATACATCGCCCTCACAGCATATCTTAGAAATTCTGAACGATATAATGCCTCTTTTTTCTTAGCAACATCATCGATATAATTATTCATCCTAATCTGTCTCCCCCATAAATTTTACACTATTACTATAGCACATTTTTTATGAGATAGAAGCAATTCCATAAAAATTTTTTATAAAAATTTCGAAATATTAAAAAGCCACTGAGGACTTAATCACAGTTTCATATTCGTGATACAAGCACCTAAATGACTTTCATTATACATATTAAACAATTGCAGCAACTGATTCTTCAACATCTAAGTAGCCCATTTCAATGGCTTGTTGACGTAATTCATCTCTAAATTTTGGATGAGCAATATTAATTAATGCTTCTGTACGTTCAAAAACTGTCTTCCCTTTTAATTGTGCTGCTCCATATTCTGTTACGACTGTATCAATATCATTTTTTGTCGTTGATACGGGTGATCCTGCATGGAGAACTGGCACTATCGTTGAGATTGAATCATTCTTGGCTGTTGAATAAAGGCAAATAATTCCTTTACCGGCCTTAGTTAATCGCACACCTTTTGTAAAGTCAGATTGGCCACCTGTAGAAGAATAATATGTATCTTGAACACGTTCAGAGTTACATTGTCCTAAGAAATCAACTTGAACACTTGAGTTAATCGCAATGAGATTGTCAATTTCACTAATTGTTGTAAAGCTATTCGTAACGTCACATGGTTGCATGTAAATATCTGGGTTATAGTTCATAAAGTCATATAAACGTTTTGAGCCAATTGCGAATGTAGATACAGTTTTTCCTTTTAATTGTGGCTTGTATTGATTACTGATGACGTTATTTTCATATAGATTGACGGCTTTGTCAGGTAACATCTCCGTGTGTAAACCTAAATCTTTTTTCGTCATTAAATATTTCATAACTGCATTCGGCATTGATCCAAAACCAATTTGTAAAGTTGCTGTATCTGGAACCATGTCAGCAATAATTTCACCAATAGCTAAGTCTTTTTCACTTAATTTTGGTTCCGGTAACGTTGTTAAATCACAATTATTTTCAATCAATGCATCAACGTCACTTACGTGAATGTGGTTTGAATCACCATATGTATAAGGCATGTTTTCATTGACTTCTAGAATGATTTTCTTCGCGTGTTTTAATAATGGTCCGACATAAGAAACACTGGTTCCTAATGAGAAGTACCCATCTTTATCCATCGGCGATACTGTTGCCATAACCACTGGCTCAGAATCACGTTGTAGTAATAATGATGGAATATCTGAGAAGTGATTTGGTAATAAATCAACTTTGTGTGAATTAAAATCTTTACGGTCAGAGCCCGATAAAAAAATTGATATTTGCTTCAATTGTTCTTTCGGAAAATCTAACGTTGGTGTACTTGGTAACATACGGTATAATGTGTTGTTTTCCAGTGTTGTTAATGAGCTTAAAGCCTCGTGTAAGGCAGCTGGCTCGCCGGGTGTAATTGGATAAACAAGTGAATCGTTAGCTTCAATTAATTTTACTGCTTCAAGAGCTGTCATTAGCTTATCGTTATATAGCGCTGTCATTTTGTTAGTCATTTAGTTAAACTCCTTCTCTCAGTATATTATTGTCCTTTAAATTTACTTGAGCGTTTCTCGATGAAGGCAGACATTCCTTCCGTTTGATCTTCTGTAGCAAAGCATAGACCAAATATGTCTGCTTCTAAAGTTAGTGCATGATCAAGTGGCATTTCTAAGCCTTTATCAATCACAACTTTTGCTTGTTGAACAGCAAATGGGGCATTTTTTAAGATGTCTTGTGCCAGTATTTCAGCTTCTTTAAGCAGTGCTTCGGGTGCTACAATTTTATTTACTAAACCGATTTTCTCTGCTTCGTCTGCTTTAATATTTTTACCTGTGAAGATTAATTCTTTGGCTTTAGCAACACCGACTAAACGGCTTAATCTTTGTGTTCCACCAAAACCAGGTATAATTCCTAAAGAAACTTCTGGTTGACCAATCTTCATTGTTTCTGAAGCGATACGCATATCACAAGCTAAAGCGAGCTCACTCCCGCCACCTAAAGCGAAGCCGTTAACTGCCGCAATTGTTGGTTGTGGTAATTTGCTAAGTTTAGCAAAGACAGCATTCCCTAATTCTGAGAATTCTTTCCCTTGGATTGGATTTTTTGAGCTCATTTCTTTAATGTTAGCCCCTGCAACAAAGGCTTTTTCTCCAGCCCCTGTGACAATCAATACTTGGATAGCTTCATTCGATCCTATTTCAGTTAATGCCGTATTTAATTCTTGCAATACTTCACTGTCTAAGGCGTTTAATGCTTTTGGCTGGTTAATCGTTAAGTAGCCGATACGGTCTTTTACTTCAATTATTAATTTGTTGTATGAATTCATTTAGACGCTCCTTTTACTTACTGTAGTCGTAGAAACCTTTTCCTGTTTTACGGCCGAGTAAGCCTGCTTCAACGTGTTTAACTAATAGAGGTGCTGGGCGATATTTAGAATCTTTAAAGCCATCATATAACACTTCCATAATTGATAATGTCACATCTAAACCGATTAAATCTGCTAAAGCTAATGGGCCGATCGGGTGATTTGCGCCAGCTTTCATTGCATTATCAATCTCTTGGGCAGTTGAGATGCCTTCACTTAATACAAAAATCGCTTCATTGATCATTGGGATTAAGATACGGTTTACGACAAAGCCTGGTGAGTCTTTTACTTCAACGATGGTTTTATTTAAGCTTTCACCGACAGCTTTAATCGCCTCAACTGTATCTGCATCCGTTGTTAGACCGATGTTGATTTCTAATAATTTCATTACGGGTACTGGATTGAAGAAATGCATTCCGACAACTTTATTCGGGCGTTTTGTGACTGCTGCAATCTCTGTAATTGATAGTGATGATGTGTTTGTTGCTAGAATCGTTTCTTCAGGAGCAATCTCATCTAATTGTCTGAATATGTTTAATTTCAATTCACGGTTTTCAGTTGCTGCTTCAACGACTAATTCAACTTCTTTTGCCTGTGCATAATCTGTTGATGGAATAATGTTAGCCATTGTTTTATCAAGTTCTGCTTGAGTTAGACGTTCTTTGTCAACTTGGCGTTGTAATTGTGTTTGAATTTTCTCAATGCCTCTTGTGACAAATTCTTCTTTAATATCATTTAAGAATACTTTATACCCTGCTTGAGCTAGTACTTGGGCAATTCCGCTTCCCATTTGTCCTGATCCGATGACCATTACTTGTTTAATATTTTGCATCTTATCATTCTCCTATTGTTCTTTTGATAACCATGGTTGGGCAATTATTTTCTTTTGTGAGTCGGATGAGCCGCCATAAATTCCGGTTATCTTCGCATCCCTTACATAGCGTTCGATGTCATTATTTCTCATATATCCATAGCCACCAGTGATTTGTATCACGGTATCTGTAGTTTCGATGGCTACGTTTGATGACATTAATTTTGCCATAGCTACTTTGCTCGTATTATTTGCATTTGTTTCAACGACTTGTTTAATGAATGCTTCGGTCGCTTGGATTAATGTTTCTAATTCAGCTAATCGAAATTGGTTCATCTGTAAATCAATGAGTCGTTTACCAAATTGACGTTCATATCCTGTGAATAGTAAGCCTTTCTCAATTGAGCCTTGAGCAATTCCTAAAGCTTGGGCTGAAACTGCGAGTTTCATCTTATTCATTAGATTCTCGTTTTGTTCATTTCCAGCTAGAATACCACCTAAGACCTGATCCTTTTCAATTTGAACGTCCGTCAATGTCAGCGTTGAAACCGGTAAAGCTTTCATTCCCATCTTCTCAATGGGTTCACTAATTTCAATTCCTGGTGTTTGGGTGTCGACTATGAATAAGCCATAACAGGTTTCTCCACTTTGCTTCAGCGCTTTTGCTGCAATAATGAGTGTTGAAGCGACGCTCGCATTGGATACATTGGCTTTCACGCCATTCAATGTCCAGCCACTTTCAGTTTCAACCGCTTCTGTCATCATAAATTCTGGCCTTCCGCCATCCATTTCAGAGTAAGCATAGGCAATTAAATTTTCTCCAGAGAGTGCGGTATTTAAATGCTGCTTTGTCTGAGCTGGGGTTCCAAATCTGTGAATTGGCCAGATGCCGTAAGTTCCTTGAGTTAATAAAATACTTGCTAGTGACGGAAATTGTTTAGAAACGATTTGAATTATTTTTATAAAGGTGTAAAAATCCTCTGTCTCTGATTCTTGAGAAAGTAATAGTCGAAAGATGTCACGCTTAAAGAAGTAATCAACATACTCTGTAGGAAATTCTTCCGTCGCATCATAATGCTTTGTTACTCGAGCTAACTCATCATTCGTGTATTGGGTAATTTCTTCTAATAAAGCATGAGACTCTTTCGACATAATACATTCTCCTTTATTATGGGCGTTTAACGATTAAGGCAATCCCTTGTCCGCCACCGATACATAATGTAGCGAGCCCTGTTTTAGAATCACGTTTCACCATTTCGTGTAATAATGTCACAGTAATTCGTGCACCACTTGCCCCAATTGGGTGTCCTAGAGCGATTGAACCTCCATTGACGTTGACAATATCTGTATCTAATTCTAATTCTTTAATCACACTTAATGCTTGTGCCGCGAAAGCTTCATTCGCTTCAATTAATTCAATGTCTTCTAAGCTCATATTTGCTTTAGCTAATACTCGGCGTGTAGCTGGGATTGGACCTGTCCCCATAATTTTTGGATCTACCCCGCCACTTGCGTAAGCGACGATTGAAGCTATTGGTGTTAAACCTAATGCTTCTGCTTTTTCTTTTGACATCAAAATAAGTATCGCAGCACCATCGTTGATTCCAGATGAATTACCTGCAGTAACAGATCCGTCTTTTGCGAAGGCTGGACGTAATTTTCCTAAAGATTCCATCGTTGATCCAAAACGTGGGAATTCATCAGTATCAACCATCACTGGTTCACCTTTACGTTGTGGAACGGCAATTGGAACGATTTCGTCTTTGAAACGTCCAGCTTTGATTGCTGCTTCTGCACGGTTTTGACTTGATACGGCTAACTCGTCTTCCATTTCACGAGTTAATCCAAATTTTTCTGCGACATTCTCCGCTGTCACACCCATATGGATATCATCAAAAGCGTCTATTAAACCATCTTTTAAGACAGTATCAACGATTTGACCGTCTCCCATACGTTTACCCCAACGTTGGTCATTTAATACGTATGGGGCTTGACTCATACTTTCTGTTCCACCCGCAATAACGACTTCATTGTCTCCTGCTAGGATTGATTGAGCTGCTAAGGCAACAGTTTTAAGTCCAGATCCACACACTTTGTTCACTGTAAAAGCAGGAACCTCTTTTGGAATACCTGATTTAATTGCAATTTGGCGAGCAACGTTTTGCCCTAATCCTGCACTAAGTACATTTCCTAAGATCACTTCGTTAATCTCTTGAGGGTCTAAGTTGATGTCTTTAATACTTTCTTTCACTACTTGTGTTGCTAAATCCACAGCAGAAACATTTTTGAATGCTCCCCCAAAGCTTCCGATTGGCGAGCGACGTGCTGATACAATTACTACTTCTGTCAATTTACTTCCTCCATTTTTATATGTGTCTTGGTTGCATTTGTTAAGCGTTTACAATTATAATACTAATGCTTGCCTCGATGAATTTCTAACACACTAAATTTATCGTTTCTATAAGCTCGACTTATATGTCGTTGGAATGGCTTATTGATGCTCATTTTAGGTGTTGGGGTTTGTCGGGATATAATAGTTTTCATAAAATTTTTGTATACAAAATGTGGGATTGCGGTCTGTAGTTTGTTTTCATATAGTGTTACTAATTTGGCGAAAAGCGTCACTTTGAGTTTTTTAAAGTGCCGCTTTTCGAGGATTTTCAATCACAAAAAAATAGCGTCAGCGAGATCACCTCACCAACACTATTTTAGAATTAATGATTGTTCGTTTAACTTAATCTTATTACCCGACTGGTTGATAGAAGAAGTCGAGCATATTTTCAAGCAGGATTTCTTCAACGACGCTATAAGGTTTTTTCTTAGATCGACATAATAAGACGTTAAATGGTACGAAATCATGGAAATGCTTCACCGCAAATTCATCGCTACTCAAGAAGCGATCTACTGGCTTTGGTAGGATGGTGACGATTTCATTATTACGCGTCGCTTCGATTAAATAATCCCATGAAGCAGACGTAAACATCACATCATTGGGCACATTGTTTTCGGTTAATTTGTTTTTCACTAGAAAATGCGTTGTAAAAGTATCGTTAAATGTCGCTAAACTATAAGGCTTTAGATGCGACCATTTCAACAAATCATCAGAAGCTAAAGGATGGTTCACATCCATAAAGGCTGTCATTTCATTAATGTCAATCACATGTTGCTCGAAACCTTTCAGGTCTAAGTTCGTCGGTTCAATTAAAAATGCGAAATCAAGATCTTTATTAATCAACATATGTCTTAGGTCATTACAGCCCCCTTCGGTAACTTCAATGCGGATGTCTGGATGTTCTAACACAAAGTTTGGTAAATACGTTGATAAGTAAACTCGCAATATTAATGATGGAACGCCTAGCCGAATGGTTCCTTTTTGTTTTGAAGCCTCTCTTCTCACTAGCTCTTCCATCTCTATACTTTTTTGTGTAATCTCTTGAGCATAGCGATATATCTTTTCTCCACTTTCAGTGAGTTCATCTAAGCGGCCATTTTTTCTTTTAAATAGTTCAACTTCTTCTTCTTTTTCAAAATTTGTAATGAATTGGCTCAAAGCTGATTGACTAATGTGAATCTTCTTTGCCGCTAATGATAAATTGCAACCACATTCGACAATATTTATGAAATAATTCATTTGATTTATATCCATTCTCATAAAAATTTCAAACTCCTTTTTGCTTACATAATATAGGTTACTTCTTTTTTAATTGCTTGTAAACGCTTATTTTTAAAAATATCATAAGCTGAGCTAATACGATGTTTAATTATTAGTAATTAGTAATTCTCCTAAAGTGGTTATATTATAGAATTGTAAGCGTTTATATTCAAATTTATTTTTTTAAAAGGAGCCTATTTTATGACTACAAAAGCAGATATCGTAAAGGAATTATATCCAGAAGATTTATATGGATATGCAGAAAAATTAACTGATGGCGAAATTGAAGTATTGCAAGAAGTTCGTGAAGCTTTAGAAACTCACGTACGTCCAGTCATCGCTGAGTACTGGGAGAATGCCGATTTTCCATTTGAAGCATTTAAAAAAGTAAGTGAAGTTGGGATTATGAATAATCCAAAGTTATATGTTGACCGTGAAGGGAAACGTAAGCCAAGTGAATTATATACGGCTTTCTTATACTTAGAACTAGCTCGTTTCGATGCATCCATCGCAACTTTCTATACTGTTCATGGCGGCTTATGCTACAACACAATTTTAATCGGTGGAGACGACCGTCAAATCGAAGAATTCGCACCTAAGTTAGCTTCATTTGAATGGCAAGGTTGTTTTGGATTAACTGAACCAGATCACGGTTCAGATATTGCAGGTGGCTTAGCAACAACCGCTCGCCGTGAGGGAGACAACTGGATTCTTAATGGAGAAAAACGTTGGATTGGAGGTGCGGATACTGCGGATGTTATCCCAATTTTCGCACGTGACGTTGAAGATAACCGCATCAAATGTTTCATCGTTCGTAAAGGTGCCCAAGGTTATGAGGCTAACCCAATTCCACATAAAGGGTCTTTACGCGCAATCCGTAACGCACACATTAAATTAGAAGATGTTGTTGTGCCCGAAACAGACCGCTTAGCTAACATTAATGGCTTTGGTGATGTTGCGAAAATCTTAGTCTTCACTCGTGCAGATGTGTCTCATATCGCGACGGGTGTGACAGCAGGTGCTTTCATTTCAGCCTTAAAATACGTTAAAGAACGCGACCAATTCGGAAGAAAATTAGGTGGCTTCCAATTAGTTCAAGAAAAATTAGCCCGTATGCAAGCAAACGTTGTTGCTAACATTGGCTACTCAGTCCGCTTAGCTGAATTACAAGAAACAGAACGTCCATTAATGTTAAATTCGTCTCTAGCAAAAATGCACAACTCACTGACAATGCGTGAAACTGTCGCAATGGCTCGTGAAGTTTGTGGTGGTAATGGTATTACCTTAGAATCTGAAGTAATGCGCTTTTTCACAGATGCAGAAGCCATCTACACTTACGAGGGAACTCATGAAGTAAACGCATTAATAGTCGGTCGTGAGCTAACAGGTTTAGGTGCTTTTATATAAAATAAAAAACGAGGGGTAAATATGAATAACAAAATATTCCGTTTAGAAGATTTAAAGATTGGAGACAAAATAGATAATGGCTCTTATCAAATAAGTCGAGAGGAAATCATTGATTTTGCGCAAAAATACGATCCTCAGTTTTATCACATTAATGAAGATAAAGCGAAGAAATACCAGTTTAAAGATTTAATTGCAAGTGGTTGGCACACAGCATCTATTGCTATGGGGCTTATAATTCGATCATTTAACATCGAGCACGGTATGATTGGTTCGATGGTCAACCTATCTTGGCCAAATCCAACTCGACCGGATGATATTCTATACGTTAAAACTGAGATTGTGGATATCAAACCTTCAAAATCAAAACCATATCAAGCAGTCGTAGAAGTAAACTGGATTGTAAAAAATCAAAAAGATGACATTCTTCTTAAAACAAATTCAACAATACTTATGTTCTATGAAAACCCCACAAACCATTCGAAAAATTCTTAAGCAAAAAGTCCTAGAAAAGAGTTATCTCTTCTAGGACTTTTGCTTTAGTTAATAGTTTGGTAGGCGTTTGTATAAAGCATATTTAGTCAGACCACGTCTTGGGTAATCAGTCATTGAACCTGATAATGTGTAACCTAATTTCTGATAGAAATTTAAGGCTTGGTAACTCAAGGTTGATAAGGAAACAGTATGTACTCCAATCGATTCAGCATACTGCTCCATTTCCTTTAATAAACCTGTTCCAATTTGTTGACCACGATACGCTTTTTCTACAGCTAATGCATTCACATGTGCTGTCTCAAATTGTATTCTAAAGGCGATGCCTCCTACGAAGTCAGATCCATTCACAGCTTCAATCGCATACAGTTTAGATTCTAAATTCTCATGTTCTGGATAATTTTCTAACGTATGCGCATCTATTAAGTCATTTATCTTCACAAGAGAAACCTCAGGAATTTGTGCTTGAGTGTAACTCATCGTCATAATTAATTCACCCTCCATCAAATTTGTACTCGTCGTTCGATTATTTGCCTTCAGCAAATTTCGTAATCAATTCAATATAAATATCCACAAAGTTAAAAGAAGCTTCCTTACTTACGTATTCATCGAGTTGGTGGGCAGAACTTGTCTGACCTAGTCTAAGGACAACAAAGTGGAAATCTTCGCCTTTATCAATCAGTATATTCGATGCGTCTGTGACATCACCTGTTGGTTCAGCAATAATCATTGCTTCAATGTCACCCATTTAGCCATTTTCACGTAAATATTTTGACCCGTGTTGCGTACTTTCCTCACCCGCAGTCACTAATAAGCGTAGCGTTCCTTGAGGTAAGGCATTGGCTTCTTTAATTTTAATCATCGCAATGATTAGTGCTGTTAATCCTGCTTTCATATCCGAAGTACCGTGTCCACATAGCTTGTAGTCTTCTTCAGTTAAGGCAAAGGGATCATATTTCCAATCAGCAGCATCTCCTTATGACACCCCATCCATATGATTTAAAATTCCGATCACGGGGCTACCGCTTCCGAATTCAGCCACTAAATTGGCGCGTGCTTCATCGACTTCGATTTCATTTCCATTCACAGATTTAATCGCAACTAAATCTTTTAATAGTGATATCCTATCTTCAATTGAAAAATACTCATACATTCCGCTCCTTAATGTTTTCCTTAATTAGCGTACTGTGCGCGAGGTCCCCCAATGAATTTTGGTCGAGTTCTTAAAGCAGTTACATGGGCTGAGCCTAATTTCTTAATGCTTGGGCGCACGGGTACTTGAACATGTTTAACATGCATGCCAATTGCCGTGTCTCCGATGTCTAATCCAGCTTGCGCGACAATGTGTTCGACGACAACAGGATCCCTAAAGTATTTGAAGGCTGCCACCGACGCTGCACCTCCAGCATTTAAAGCTGGTACAACAAATACTTCGTCTAAGTCAGCTTGCATAGCATAAGCGCGTTCAACGACAAGCGCTCTGTTCAAATGCTCGCATCCTTGAACGGCTAAATTAATTTGATGCTGGTCTAAATACTCCTTCAGTGTTGACACAATGAGTTCGCCGACTTCTTGACTGGAATTTTTCCCAATCATGCCACCAACAACTTCACTTGTACTACACCCTAAAACAAAAGTATTCCCTGCTTGTAATTGGGCTACCTCTAGTACATCTTTTACAATTTGAATTAAATCATTCGTTAAATTATCAATGTTCATTTAATTACCTCCTTTGGCTGGATTAAAACTTGTTTTCTTAAGGCCTTTTAATACGACGATCGTAACTAAACTTCCAAAAACCGTCTGCACGAGATTCCCTGGAATTGACGCCATCGCTGCTGGCCAAGTATATAATATCATGGTTGCAATGAAGTAGCCGACAATCATGCTCGCACTTCCAAGTACTAAACTTATACTTAGTTTAAAGGTACTTGTAAACTTTTGGTATAAATATCCAACTAATAATCCTTGAATACCATGGATGATCATCGAGAATAAAGCCCATTGGGGTGCGCCAGATAATATATCAATAAGTCCACCGCTCAATGCCCCCACCCAAAAACCACCTGCGGGACCAAGTAAGACTGCACCTAAATATATACCCGCCTCACATAATGTAACAAATCCGTTCATTGCTGGAACCGGAATAATCACTAATAGGGAAATCGCTGTCGTTAAAGCAGTTAACAATGCGATTTTAACTAAATTATTTGTTTTAAACATTCCTATTCACCTCACTTTATATTCTATCATTATAATACAAATGAGCCATATTTTACACGCTTATTAGAAAATAATTAGAAATAGTTACTTACATTGTTCATCTGATGGTATTATTTTGTTTTGATATTTTCTAATGGTAAAATAAAGAAAACATTATCCTATCATTATGGTTTTCAGATAATAATTGTGAAGAAGCAATTAATTATTCTGTTTCTATTTTTCCTAACTCAGAAGTCACGTTCATCGACTATTATCATGATGAGTCTTTAAAGTAGCAATTTAAAGGCATGACTGGCAAAGTTATGAATACTTAATTTATATTGAATGGTCAGAAATTTATTGGTCTAGATGGTGGTCCGTGTTACCGATTTAACGAAGCAATTTCTTTTACGATTGCTTGCGAGGATTAGGAGGAGATTGGCTACTACTGGTCAAAATTATCTTACGTTCCAGAAAGAGTGCAATGTGGTTGGCTTAAGGATGCGTTTGGTCTTTCGTGACAGATTATCCCGAGTCACTTAAATAAATTACAACAAGCTGACGAACAAATTCAAGCCTTGATGAATATGAAGAAAATTATTATAAGCAACTTGGAAGCAAGTTTGGAAAACTAAATTATATCACTGGAGGTAACTATGCAACATCAATTAACTATTCAAGAAGCTATTTTCACTTTATCAAATTTTAATAAACAAATTGACCAACTTACTTACCGTTTCCGCTCAAATTTCTTTGGACCGGTGAAAGTGGACGGTAAGCCAATTGCCCATGATGATAAAGCTAAATCGAATGAAGAAGAATTGGTAAAATACAAACAACTGATTACCGACACAAGCGCTCTGCGTCACGCCATCGCAAAGGCGAATAATGAACTCATAGTAGAAAATCATAGTGTCACTTATCAGCTCGAATGGGTTCGTCAAACGCGTTTACTATTAACACAACTTGAGAGTCTAATTCAACGCCAAGAAACACGCGTTGAGACGGGGGTTGGCGTGGTTGAATACAGTGCTTATAATGAGACATCGATTCGTGAAGACATTGACCGACTTACGAAAGAAGTTAATAAAATTTCTTCTTTAATCGATCAATCGAATGCAAACTCTATGATTTCAATTGATTTACTCACTGAGATTTAACACTTTTGGTAGAGTCTTTGTCTACTTAAAACTAGATTGAACGGTTGCGACTGACGATTAATTTAATATTACGCTTAAAATTTAACGATTAAAAACCACTGCAGCTGATAAATACAAAGACTCGATGGATTGTTTACGCAATCAAAAACTTGTTGCCGGCAGAAGTTTTGCCTTTACACGCTGGTTTGTTTCTAAATTTTTCAAAAGTTAAGAGGTGAAACGATGAAAAAAGTCTTATTTCATGCTCACGAATTAAATGATTGGTCAAAAGTTATCGCTAGTGCTAGTAATGCCTTAGCTGATTTAGTTAATGTTGATATAGTTATTCTTGGAAACGGACCTGCCGTACAAATTGTCAGTCACCCTGACATTGCTTCGAAAGCTGAGCCTTTATTAGAAAAAGGTGTTACTTTCGAGTTATGCGGACATGCTTTGGCTGCACAAGAATTAACTCAAGAACAAGCAGAAGCGATTCACTTTACTTACGTCCCAAGCGGCGTGGTTGAACTGATTGCCCGCCAAGAAGACGGCTATGCATATATACGCGCTTAAATAACAGCCCACCCCGTTCAGTATTAATATTGAGTGACGTTACTTTGCATATTACAACACGGGAAAAGCTCTATTCAAAGATTGCGAATTTTTCTTCCAACACATCAATTATTTACTTATTAAATTTACTTTATGCAATGGTATTTACACACGATTATGACATCAACTTAGAACATATTATTGAGGTCGGGCAAATTTTTGATTCGCGTCGCATTAGTTCTGACATTATGCGAGAAAATAAAACTCAGTAACGGATCCGAAATTCGGACGTTACTGAGTTTTTTTAATTTAATATTTTCTGAGCTAATAATAGACAACCTGTTATTCCAGCGTTATCTCCTAAACCAGGTGTTTGAACATATTCAGTCATTGGTGGTAAAGCTAAGTAGCCTGCCATTAGTTCTTCTAATTTTGCTTGAATCATAGTTAATAGATGGGCTTGCTTCATTACGCCACCACCTAAGATAATTCGCTCCGGTGATAAGACTAGCGAATAATTCATCAAGGCTTGAGCTAAATAATAAGCCGTAAAATCCCACGCTTCATGGTCTTTAGTTAAATCAATCCCTTTTTTACCAAATCGCTTCTCGATAGCAGATCCACTTGCAAGTCCTTCTAAACAGTCACCGTGATAAGGACACGTGCCCTCTCCCGTATCTTCAGGATGTCTTTGGACCTTGATGTGACCCATTTCCGGATGAGTATACCCATTGAAAATGTCGCCATTAATGACCGCGCCCCCTCCAACTCCTGTTCCAATCGTTAAATACAAACTGTTTGGAATATCTCTGGCAGCTCCTAATTTGTACTCGCCATAAGCTGCCGCATTCACATCGGTCGTCCAGTAAATGGGTTTACCAAACGCTTTTTTCAAATAGCCTACAAAATCAAATTGGTTCCAACCTGGTTTAGGTGTAGACGTAATGTAACCATATGTTTCTGAAGCTGGATTGACGTCAATCGGACCAAAAGACCCAATCCCAAAGCTGTCGACGTCGTATTTTTCAAAAAAATCTACTACGGCTTCCATGGTTTCTTCCGGAAACGTTGTGGGAACCGACACTCGTTCAATAATATTTAATGCGTTATCTGAAACAGCGCAGACAAATTTAGTGCCACCTGCTTCAATTGCTCCTAGTAATGTCAAATTTAATCACTCCTATTTGAATTAATAAACTGGGTTTGATGCGATTAAGGTTAAGTTGATCCCTTTTATTTGGATGTCAGATGCTGAAGCTGGCGTTACAAAGGAATCTCCTTTGGTTAGTGGGTAGGATTTTCCATTCACAATGAGTTCCCCACTGCCATCGATCACCGTTGCTAAATAAACAGCGTTAGAGACAGGAATTTCTATGTCGCCTGTCGCATCCCATTTAAAGACTTTAAAGTAATCATTCGTTAGAAAATGCGTAATCGCTCCACCCTCTTGTTGGCTCACATCTGCCACTTGTTCAGGGTCTTGATGCGGAATCAGCGACACATCAATAGATTGTTGGATATGTAAATCACGTTGCTTCCCTTGATTGTCCGTACGATTGTAGTCATACACGCGGTAAGTGGTATCCGAACTTTGTTGCGTTTCTAATATCATGACACCCCCACCAATGGCGTGAACTGTTCCATGTGGCACATAATAAAATTCGCCCGGCGTCACTGGCACTCGACGCAGTAACTCGTCCCAGCGCCCTTCTTCAACCAGTTGCTGGAACTCTTCTTTGGTCTCCGCATTATGCCCGTAAACGATTTGCGCTCCAGGCTCAGCATCGATAATATACCAACACTCCGTCTTACCTAATTCACCTTCGTGCTCTTTTCCGTAAATATCATCTGGATGCACTTGAACAGATAAGTCTTGTTTCGCGTCAAGTATCTTTACTAATAATGGAAAGACATCATCATTTAATTCGCCAAAGAAATCACGATGCTCTTCGTAAAATTGATCAAAGGCCATACCTTTAAATTCACCCGGCGATTCAATGGTCGAAACGCCATTTGGATGCGCACTAATTGACCAGGCTTCACCAATACGGTTGCTTGGTAAATCGAAGTTAAATTCGCTTTCTAACTTATTGCCACCCCAAATTTTCTCTTGTAAAACTGGTTTTAAAAAAATTGGCTCCACTAAAACAGCTCCATTCTCGTTAATAATATTTGGATTTCGAACACGCTCTCATCTGCTAATATTATCATAATATTTGGAGAGTTGAAAATATTTACTGGATAAGATGTTTAATTAGTTTCCGATATGCTGGTGGAAGCAGGTCTTGGGATTCGGGTCTGGCTCAAGCCAAATGGCAATTTCA
>NZ_JACAOA010000025.1 GCF_014049385.1 Ruoffia halotolerans
AAAATAAGTAATAATAAATAAATATAAAAAAAGATTTCCATCTGCCAGGATTTTCCATTAAAATGTTACAAAGCTTAAATAGAGACACAAAAACACGTATATATAATAGAAAGAAATATTATTTTGAAGTTTTTTAAAAAAAATGCGAAAAAAGCTTGCTTCTAAGTGATGTGTTCGTTATAATATTCGTTGTGTCATAAGTAGATTTATTTCTACTGAACGTAACACAGCCCCCTATATTGTGAGGTGGGCGAGCTATGAAGCGAGAGGTTGCGACACGCTAGGCTGAGTTGCCAATGGCCAGTGTAGTCGGTAATTCTTGCGGAGCAAGTCAATTTAACAAATTTGACGGAGGAGGAAAAACAATGGCAAACCAAAAAATTCGTATTCGTCTGAAAGCTTATGAGCATCGTGCTCTTGATGTATCAGCGAACAAAATCGTAGAATCTGCACAAAGAACTGGAGCACAAACTGTAGGGCCAATCCCATTACCAACAGAACGTTCGGTATATACAGTTATCCGTTCACCGCATAAATATAAAGATTCACGTGAGCAATTTGAGATGCGCACACACAAACGTTTAATCGATATCGTTAACCCAACTGCTAAAACAGTTGATGCATTAATGAAATTAGATTTACCAAGTGGTGTAGACGTAGAAATTAAGTTATAAAATAAAAATTAAAATGGAGGTGTACTCATGACCAAAGGAATCTTAGGAACAAAAGTAGGAATGACGCAATTCTTTACGGAGAATGGTGAGTTAATCCCTGTAACAGTAGTGGAAGCTCAACCAAACGTTGTATTACAAGTGAAATCAAATGAAACAGATGGATATGAATCTGTACAATTAGGTTTCCAAGACAAACGTGAAGTATTAGCAACAAAACCTCATAAAGGTCATGTAGCGAAAGCAAACGCTACTCCTAAGCGCTTCATTCGCGAATTTCGTGATGTCGAGCTAGGAGAATATGAAGTTGGGCAAGAAATCACTGTAGAAACATTCGCAGTCGGAGACATCATCGATGTAACAGGAACATCTAAAGGTAAAGGTTTCCAAGGGGTTATTAAACGTCACGGCCAAGCTCGTGGACCAATGGCTCACGGATCTCGTTTCCACCGTCGCCCAGGTGCGATGGCAATGGCAGCTTCACCATCACGTGTTTTAAAAGGTAAAAAATTACCTGGACAAACTGGTAGTGAACAAGTGACGATTCAAAACTTAGAAATCGTTGCAGTAAATCCTGAAGATAACGTTATCTTAATTAAAGGTAATGTACCAGGTGCTAAAAAATCTTTAGTACAAATTAAAAAAGCAGTTAAATCTAACTAATTAAGAGGGGAGGAACGAGAATGACAAAAGTTACTTTATTTAAACAAGACGGATCGCAAGCTGGAGAAGTTGAGTTAAACGAATCGATCTTCGGTATCGAACCAAACGAAAGTGTTATGTTCGATGCAGTAATCATGCAACGTGCATCATTACGTCAAGGTACACACGCAGTTAAAAACCGTAACGCAGTTCGCGGTGGTGGACGTAAACCTTGGAGACAAAAAGGAACAGGTCGTGCACGTCAAGGATCTATCCGCTCACCACAATGGGTTGGGGGAGGAGTTGTCTTTGGTCCGACACCTCGTTCATACAGTTACAAATTACCAAGAAAAGTACGTCGTTTAGCAATTTTATCAGCATTATCACAAAAAGTTGTTGAAGATAAATTTGTAGTTGTTGATGGATTAAGCTTAGATGCACCAAAAACAAAAGACCTTAAAGGTATTTTATCTAACTTAAACTTAGACACTAA
Organism: Ruoffia halotolerans; assembly: GCF_014049385.1. GTDB lineage: Bacteria > Bacillota > Bacilli > Lactobacillales > Aerococcaceae > Ruoffia > Ruoffia halotolerans. Next base: position 1,807 of record NZ_JACAOA010000025.1, read on the forward strand.
AACATTAATCGTTTTAGAAAATAACAACGATAACGCATACTTATCAGCTCGTAACATCGATAACGTTAAAGTTATTGACGAGAACAACATCAACGTATTAGACGTTGTTAACTATGACAAAGTATTAATCACTCAAGCAGCATTATCAACAGTAGAGGAGGCATTAGCATAATGGAATTTTCAGAAGTAATCCTACGTCCAGTAATTACTGAGCAATCTATGTATAACATTGACGATAACAAATACACTTTTGAAGTAGATCGTCGTGCTAACAAAAACCTTATTAAACAAGCTGTTGAAGCTATGTTTGAAGGCGTTAAAGTAGAGAAAGTAAATACTATCAACGTTGAAGGAAAAGCAAAACGTATGGGTCGTTACCAAGGATTCACACGTAAATACAAAAAAGCAATCATCACATTAAAAGCTGATTCAGCTAACATCGAATTATTCGAAACAGAAGAAGACGAAGAATAATTCACAAAATAAGATAAGTAGGAGGGAATTCGAGTGGCAATTAAACACTACAAACCGATAACTAACGGTCGTCGTAATATGACTGGTTATGACTTCTCAGAGATTACAACAAAAACTCCTGAAAAATCATTATTAGAATCGAAAAAACAAAGAGCTGGCCGTAATAGCCAAGGTAAAATCACAGTTCGTCACAACGGTGGTGGACACAAACGTGCTTACCGTGTTATCGACTTTAAACGTAACAAAGACAACGTTGTCGGAACAGTTAAAACTATCGAATATGATCCAAACCGTAGCGCGAATATCGCATTAATTAACTACGAAGATGGAATTAAAACATATATCATCGCACCAAAAGGACTTAAAGTAGGTCAAAAGATTGAATCAGGTGCTGAAGCAGATATCAAAGTAGGGAACGCATTACCGTTAATCAACATCCCAGTTGGTACTGTAATTCACAATATTGAGTTAAAACCAGGTAAAGGTGGACAATTAGTTCGTTCTGCTGGTACAAGCGCACAAGTATTAGGACATGAAGGTAAATATACATTAGTACGTTTAGCTTCAGGTGAAGTTCGTATGATCTTATCAACTTGCCGTGCAACAATCGGAACTGTTGGTAACGAGCAACACGAATTAATTAACATTGGTAAAGCAGGTCGTAAACGTTGGTTATCTAAACGTCCAACTGTTCGTGGATCTGTAATGAACCCTAACGATCACCCGCACGGTGGTGGTGAAGGACGCGCTCCAATCGGACGTCCAAGTCCAATGTCACCTTGGGGTAAAAAGACTCTTGGTCTTAAAACTCGTAATGCTAAGAAGAAATCAAGTAAATTAATCGTTCGTGGACGTAAGAAATAATCGTATATAGATTAAATTTCCGAAGGGAGGCTACACTGTGAGTCGTAGTTTGAAAAAAGGGCCATTTGTTGATGCACACTTAATGAAGAAAGTAGAAGCTCAAGAAGATGCTCAGAAAAAACAAGTTATTAAAACATGGTCGCGTCGTTCAACAATCTTCCCAAACTTCATTGGGTTAACAATTGCAGTATATGATGGACGTAAACATGTCCCAGTATACATCCAAGAAGATATGGTAGGACACAAATTGGGCGAATTCGCACCAACTCGTACATATAAAGGTCATGCAAATGACGATAAAAAAACAGGAAGACGTTAATAAAGGAGGGAAATTAGATGTCAGAACAAATTACATCTGCAACAGCAACAGCAAAAACAATCCGCATTGCCCCTCGTAAAGTTCGTCTAGTAACTGATTTAATTAGAGGAAAAAGCATAGGTGAAGCAATTTCTATTCTGAAATTCACACCAAGATCAGCATCACCTGCTGTCGAAAAAGTGTTAATGTCAGCTATTGCTAACGCGGAACACAACTATGATTTAGATTTAGAAAACTTATTCGTAAGTGAAGCTTTTGTTAACGAAGGACCAACTATGAAACGTTTCCGTCCTCGTGCTAAAGGATCAGCTTCACCAATCAATAAAAGAACAAGCCACATCACAATTGTGGTATCAGAGAAAGAGGAGGCATAATACATGGGTCAAAAAGTACATCCAATAGGTATGCGTGTTGGCGTAATCCGTGATTGGGATGCTAAATGGTATGCTGATAAAAAGTATGCCGACTTCCTACATGAAGATTTACGCATTCGTGAGTACATCTACGGTAAACTTTCAGACGCTTCAATTTCAACAATTCAAATTGAACGTGCTGCTAACCGTGTAATTATTTCAGTTCATACTGCTAAACCAGGAATGGTTATTGGTAAAGGTGGATCTGAAGTTGATGCACTACGTGCACAGTTAAATAAATTAACTGGTAAAAAAGTACACATCAATATTGTGGAAATTAAACAAGCAAACTTAGACGCAAAATTAGTAGCAGAAGATATTGCTCGTCAATTAGAAAACCGTGTTGCATTCCGTCGTGCTCAAAAGCAAGCTATCCAACGTGTTATGCGTGCTGGGGCACAAGGAGTTAAAACACAAGTATCTGGTCGTTTAAACGGTGCTGATATGGCACGTACTGAACACTACAGTGAAGGTACAGTTCCATTACATACACTTCGCTCAGATATCGACTACGCTTGGGAAGAAGCAGACACTACATACGGTAAACTTGGAGTTAAAGTATGGATTTGTCGTGGAGAAATCCTTCCTGAAGTAAATGAAAACAACCAGAGAGGAGGAAATTAATCATGTTAGTACCTAAACGTGTAAAACACCGTCGTGAATTCCGTGGTAAAATGCGCGGAGAAGCTAAAGGTGGAAAAAACATCGACTTCGGAACATACGGATTAAGAGCCGTTGAATCTAAATGGATCACAAACCGTCAAATCGAAGCAGCTCGTATAGCTATGACTCGTTATATGAAACGTGGTGGGAAAGTATGGATTAAAATCTTCCCTCACAAATCATACACATCTAAACCAATCGGTGTTCGTATGGGATCTGGTAAAGGTGCACCTGAAGGTTGGGTAGCTCCAGTTAAACGTGGTAAAATCTTGTTTGAAATCGATGGGGTTCCAGAAGAAGTAGCTCGTGAGGCTTTCCGTCTTGCATCAAACAAATTACCTATCAAAACAAAATTCGTAAAACGTGAAGAATATGGTGGTGAATCGAATGCAAATTAAAGAAATTAGAGAATTATCCACTGCTGATATGGTTAACAAAGAAAAAGAATATAAAAAAGAATTATTCAATCTTCGATTCCAATTGGCAACAGGACAATTAGAAAACACTGCCCGTTTACGTCAAGTACGTAAAACAATCGCTCGTATTAAAACTGTCTTACGTGAACAAGAACTGACTAAATAATAAAAGGAGGCAGATGTTAAATGACTGAAGAACGTAACAAACGTAAAGTTTATCGTGGTCGTGTCGTTTCAGACAAAGGAGACAAAACAATCTCTGTTGTCGTTGAAACTCGTGTAGTACACCCTAAATACGGTAAACGTGTTAAATATTCAAAAAAATATACAGCACATGATGAAAATAACAGCGCAAAAGAAGGCGACATCGTCCGCATTATGGAAACTCGTCCATTATCTAAAACGAAACGCTTCCGTTTATTAGATATCGTTGAAGAAGCTGTAATTATCTAATACATAAAGAAGAAATCGGAAGGAGGACATCGGAATGATTCAACAAGAAAGTCGATTAAAAGTTGCCGATAACTCTGGTGCACGTGAAGTATTAACTATTAAAGTACTAGGTGGATCAGGTCGTAAAACAGCTAACATTGGTGATGTAATTGTTGCAACAGTTAAACATGCAACACCAGGTGGAGTTGTCAAAAAAGGTGACGTAGTAAAAGCAGTAATCGTACGCACAAAAACAGGAGCTCGCCGTAATGATGGGTCTTATATAAAATTTGACGAAAATGCATGTGTCATTATTCGTGATGATAAGACACCTCGTGGAACACGTATTTTTGGACCAGTTGCACGTGAATTACGTGACAACAACTTCATGCGTATCGTATCATTAGCTCCAGAAGTTCTTTAATCCAATTACGAAGGAGGAAACAATTCATGCGCATTAAATCAGGAGATACAGTAAAAATTATTGCTGGTAAAGATAAAGGCGAAACAGGAACAGTTCTTAAAACTTTACCTAAGCAAGATAAAGTGATCGTTGAAGGATTAAACATCCATAAACGTCACCAAAAACCTACTCAAATGGCGACAGGCGGAATCGAAGAATTCCCTGCTCCAATTCATGTATCAAACGTAAAATTAGTAGATTCTAACGGAGAAGCAACACGCGTTGGTTACCGTTTTGAAGATGGTAAAAAAGTACGTTTCTCTAAAAAATCAGATACAACACTTAACTAATCATTTTGGGAAGGAGGACAAAGTTTAATGGAAAGCCGTTTAAAACAAAGATATAATAACGAAATCACTAGCAAATTAGTTGAACAATTTAACTACTCTTCTGTTATGGAAGTACCAAAAATAGATAAAATTGTTGTTAACATGGGTGTTGGTGATGCAGTTTCAAATGCTAAAAACTTAGATAAAGCAGTTGCAGAATTAACATTATTAACTGGACAAAAACCAGTTATTACTAAAGCTAAGAAATCAATTGCAGGTTTCCGTCTACGTGAGGGAATGCCGATTGGAGCTAAAGTTACTTTACGTGGACAAAGAATGTATGACTTCTTAGACAAATTGATCACAGTATCATTACCACGTGTACGTGACTTCCAAGGTGTCTCAAACAAAGCCTTTGATGGTCGAGGAAACTACACTTTAGGTGTTAAAGAACAATTAATTTTCCCAGAAATTAACTATGATAACGTAGATAAAGTTCGTGGAATGGATATAGTAATCGTAACAACAGCAAACACTGACGAAGAATCACATGCCTTACTTAAAGAGTTAGGTATGCCGTTTAAAAAATAATAAAGGAGGCGAATCGTATTGGCTAAAAAATCAATGGTAGAAAAAAATCAACGTACACCAAAATATAAAGTAAGAGAATACACACGTTGTGAACGTTGTGGACGTCCGCATTCAGTTTACCGTAAGTTCAAACTTTGCCGTATTTGCTTCCGTGAACTTGCTTATAAAGGACAAATTCCTGGCGTTAAGAAAGCAAGCTGGTAATTCAAATACTTTTAAACTAAGGAGGTAAATACACATGGTAATGACAGATCCAATTGCAGATTTTCTAACAAGAATTCGTAATGCAAATGCACAAAAACATACATCTGTAACAGCACCATCTTCTAATACTAAAGTGGCAATTGCTGAAATCTTAAAAAACGAAGGTTTCATTAAAGGTTATGAAGTAACTGAAGATAACAAACAAAATGTAATTAAATTAAACTTAAAATACGGACGTAATAACGAAAAAGTTATTACAGGTCTAAAACGTATTTCTAAACCAGGTTTACGTGTTTACGCTAAATCTGAAGATATTCCTAAAGTTTTAAATGGCTTAGGAATCGCAATCGTCTCAACTTCTCGTGGCTTAGTAACTGATAAAGTTGCAAGAAATGAAAAAATCGGTGGAGAAATTTTAGCATACGTTTGGTAATTTGTAGATAAATATTATAAAATATAAGGAGGTGCGGTACTGTGAGTCGTATAGGTAAAAAACCTGTAGTAATTCCATCAGGAGTTACCGTAGAACTAAATGGTACTACAGCAACTGTTAAAGGCCCAAAAGGCGAATTAACTCGTGAACTATCGCCAGCAATTTCATTAGAAATCGCGGATAACGAAATCACTTTCACTCGTCCAAATGACAATAAAGCTAACCGCTCAATCCATGGTACAACTCGTTCATTAATTGCTAACATGATCGAAGGTGTGTCTACAGGATTTAAAAAAGAATTAGAATTAATCGGTGTAGGTTATCGTGCACAAAAACAAGGTAACAAACTTACATTAAATGTTGGTTTATCACACCCAGTTGAATTCGAAGCGAGCGAAGGTGTTGATTTTGAAGTTCCTTCAAACACACAAATCATCGTTCAAGGATTCAACAAAGAAAAAGTTGGAGAATTAGCGGCAAACATTCGTGCAGTTCGTCCACCAGAGCCATATAAAGGTAAAGGAATTCGCTATGTTGGTGAATTTGTTCGCCGTAAAGAAGGTAAAACTGGTAAATAATAAATAAAAAATTAAAGAGGTGACAAAATGATTTCAAAACCAGAAAGAAATAAATTACGTAAAAAAAGACATTTACGTATCCGTAATAGAATCTCTGGTACTGCAGAGTGCCCACGCTTAAGTGTATTCCGTTCGAATACTAACATCTACGCTCAATTAATTGATGACGTAGCGGGTGTGACGCTAGTCAGTGCCTCTTCACAAGACGAAGAAGTTAAATCAAATGGAACAAAAGTCGAACAAGCTGCATCAGTTGGTAAATTAGTTGCTGAACGCGCAACAGCTGCTGGACATAAAACAGTAGTATTTGACCGTGGTGGATATGTATATCACGGACGTGTTCAAGCATTAGCTGAAGCTGCTCGTGAAAACGGCTTAGAATTTTAATAGAAAGGGGAACATTGTTTAATGGAATTTATTAATCCAGAAACATTAGGCGAAATTGAAGATCGCGTAGTTGCGATTAACCGCGTAACTAAAGTTGTTAAAGGTGGACGCCGTCTACGTTTCTCTGCTTTAGTAGTTGTTGGTGATAAGAATGGTCACGTTGGTTTTGCTACAGGTAAAGCTCAAGAAGTACCAGAAGCAATCCGTAAAGGTATCGAAAATGCTAAGAAAAACATGATTAAAGTCCCTACATCAGGAACAACTATTCCACATGAAATCGTTGGTGAATTCTGTGGAGGACAAGTATTACTTAAACCTGCAACAGCCGGTTCTGGGGTTGCCGCTGGTGGACCAGTCCGTGCCGTTATTGAATTAGCTGGTATTGCTGACGTAACAAGTAAATCACTTGGATCAAATACACCAATTAACATGATTTCTGCAACTGTTGAAGGTCTAAAAAATCTTAAAGAAGCCGATGAAGTTGCTGCATTACGTGGCAAATCAGTCGAAGAACTTTTAGGTTAGGAGGACATTCAATGGCCAACTTAGAAATCACATTAAAACGTAGCTTTATTGGACGTAAACAAAACCAAATTCAAACAGCTAAAGCGTTAGGCTTAACAAAACTTAACAAGAGTGTTGTGAAACCTGACAATGAATCTGTTCGTGGAATGGTTCGTACAATAAGCCATTTAGTAGAAGTCAAAGAAGCTTAAGTATAAAATCTAATATAAGGAGGTGCCGAAGGAATGAAACTTCATACATTACAACCTGCTGAAGGATCACGCAAATTACGTAACCGTGTTGGGCGTGGACAAGGTTCAGGGAACGGAAAAACAGCTGGTCGTGGACAAAAAGGTCAAAAAGCACGTTCAGGCGGTGGAGTACGTTTAGGATTTGAAGGTGGACAACAACCTTTATTCCGTCGTTTACCAAAACGTGGTTTCACTAACATCAATCGTAAAGATTATGCTGTAGTGAACTTAGAAACATTAAACCGTTTTGAAGATGGCACAACAGTTACACCAGCTTTATTAATTGAATCTGGCGTTGTGAAAAACGAATTATCAGGAATTAAAATTTTAGGTGATGGTAACTTAGAGAAAAAATTAACAGTTCAAGCTGCTAAATTCTCTAAATCTGCAGAAGAAGCTATCACTGGTGCTGGTGGATCGATTGAGGTGATTTAATGTTTTCCTTCTTGAAAAATGCATTCGCTGTTAGAGATATCCGACGTAGAATTTTATTCACTCTGTTTATCTTCGCAGTATTCCGTTTAGGGTCTCATATCCCAGTACCAGGTGTTAACGCTGGTGCTTTACAATCATTAAGCAATACTGGGGTATTAGGTTTATTGAATACTTTTGGTGGGGGTGCACTTCAAAGATATTCTATCTTTGCGATGGGTGTATCGCCATACATTACTGCATCAATCATTATGCAATTATTGCAAATGGACTTAGTTCCTAAGTTTACCGAGTGGGCCAAACAAGGTGAAGTCGGTAGACGTAAGCTTAATCAAGCTACTACTTACACTGCAATAGTTTTAGGCTTTATCCAATCTTTAGGATTATCATTTGGGTTTAACCAGTTATCTGGTTTAGGTTTAATTAATAACCCTACAATGGCAACTTATCTAACAATTGCTTTAATCTTAACGGCTGGAACAATGTTCTTAGTTTGGTTAGGTGAGCAAATCACGCGTAATGGTGTCGGAAACGGAGTATCTATGTTGATCTTCGCCGGTATTGTTGCAGAAGTGCCAAAAGATTTTTATGGATTTTTCCAATCATCTATATCAGGTGTGACAGGTAATGAACTGACCCAAAATTTACTGATTTTATTAGCCATCGTACTAGTAATCATCGTAAGTATTGTTATTGTTGTTCTAATGGAAAGAGCTCAAAGACGTATTCCAATTCATCACTCTAAGAAAGCAACTGGTGCCCGACATACAGCGCACTTACCATTAAAGATTAACTCTGCTGGTGTTATTCCTGTAATTTTCGCAACGTCGTTTATTACAACACCACAAACAATCTTTTCTTTCTTAAGTACTGACAACGCAGGTCCAGTGATGCAGTTTTTCGGAAACTTGTTTAACTTACAACATCCATTAGGAGCAGTATTCTATACTGTATTACTTATTGCCTTTACTTATTTCTATTCATTAGTACAGGTTAACCCTGAGAAAGTAGCAGAAAATTTACAGAAACAAGGCGCTTATATACCAAGTGTACGTCCTGGTAATGATACCGAGACATTTATTACACAATTAATTAATCGCTTAAGTGGGGTCGGCGCATTATATCTAACATTAATCGCCGTATTACCGATCGTTGCTGGATTTATCTGGGAAATACCAATGAATATTTCATTAAGTGGAACAAGTATTTTAATTGTTGTAGGTGTTGCTATAGAAACAACTAAACAAATCGAAGGTAGAATGGTTAAACGTCGCTATAAAGGATTTCTTTATCAATAGTTCATCGATATTAAATAAGTAAGGACGATTTATATGAATATTTTATTAATGGGCCTTCCCGGAGCAGGGAAAGGAACACAAAGTGAACATATCTCCACAGATTATTCAATGGTACATATTGCAACAGGGGATATCTTCCGTGAAGCAATTAAGAATGAAACGAAATTGGGACTAAAAGCTAAATCATATACAGATGCTGGTAATCTTGTGCCGGATGATGTTACGAACAACTTAGTTCGTGAACGTTTATCACAATCAGATGTACAAGCAGATGGGTTTATGCTAGACGGGTACCCAAGAACGCTTCAACAAGCACATGCACTAGAAGAGAATTTAAAAGATATGAATTCTGATATTGACGCTGTTATTTATATCGATGTTGATTCAGATGTCCTTGAAAAACGTCTAAGCGGTAGAATTATTTGTCGTGATTGTGGAGCTACGTATCATAAAGTATACAATCCACCTTCAGTTGATGGTGTTTGTGATAACTGTGGTTCTCATGACTTCTATCAACGTGAAGACGACAAGCCAGAAAAAGTTAGACATCGTATTAACTTACAGATGGAATCAATTAAACCGATCTTAGAATTCTACGATGATAAAAACATACTACACCGCATTAGTGGTGAAAATCCGATTGAAGTAGTTTATCGTGAGATACGTAATATTCTTGGAGAATAGATACCAAAGCATTTCACTAACTGGTAAAAAAAGGAGGAAGTATTAATGGCTAAAGATGATGTTATTGAAGTAGAAGGAATTATTTTAGAAACCTTGCCAAATGCAATGTTCAAAGTTGAATTAGAAAATGGCCACGAAATTTTAGCTCATGTTTCAGGTAAAATTCGTATGAACTATATCCGTATTTTGCCAGGAGATAAAGTAACAGTTGAAATGTCTCCTTATGATTTGACAAAAGGTCGAATTACATATCGCTTTAAATAGTCGATGGTTAAGAAGTTTAAGGAGGGAAAATGATGAAAGTTAGAGCATCAGTAAAACCAATTTGTGAGAAGTGCAAAGTTATCCGCCGTAATGGTAAAGTAATGGTAATTTGCGAAAATCCAAAACACAAACAACGTCAAGGTTAATTTTAAGAAAAAGGAGGAAACTAGTCTATGGCTCGTATAGCAGGAGTTGATATTCCACGTGACAAACGTATTGTTATTTCATTAACATATATCTTTGGAATCGGGAACACTACAGCAAAACAAATCTGTGCAGATGCTAATGTATCTGAAAACACTCGCGTACAAGATTTATCTAACGATGAATTAGACCGTTTACGTTCTATTGTTGACGGAATCAAAGTTGAAGGTGATTTACGTCGTGAAGTAAGTTTAGACATCAAACGTTTACAAGAAATCGGATCATACCGTGGTAACCGTCACCGTCGTAACTTACCAGTTCGCGGACAAAACACTAAAAACAACGCACGTACCCGTAAAGGTCCTAAAAAAGCAGTTCAAGGTAAGAAATAATTAATTTAAAAGGGAGGTTAAGACTTCATGGCAAAAAGACAACAAGCTCGTAGACGTCGTCGCGACAGAAAAAATATTGAACGTGGAATCGCACATATTCGTTCAACATTCAATAATACAATCGTTATGATTACAGACGAGAATGGTAACGCACTTTCTTGGTCATCAGCAGGATCATTAGGATTCCGTGGATCAAAAAAATCTACTCCATTTGCTGCTCAAATGGCATCAGAAGTTGCTGCTAAAGGCGCAATGGAACATGGTATGAAATCTGTAGAGGTTGCAGTTAAAGGACCAGGATCTGGTCGTGAATCAGCAATCCGTTCATTACAAGCAGCTGGTTTAGAGGTTTCAGCAATTCGTGACGTAACCCCAATCCCACATAACGGTGCTCGTCCACCAAAACGTCGTCGTGTTTAATGATAATTCCTATATTTAAAAACTTTTAATGTTGCTACAAAATTATCATTGAGACATAACGTATTGAAAGGGGAAAATTACTAATGATCGAGATTGAAAAACCAGAGATTACAACGGTTGAAGTCAGTGAAGATGAAAAATTTGGCAAGATCGTGATTGAACCATTAGAACGTGGATATGGAACAACTCTTGGAAACTCATTACGTCGTATTCTGCTATCTTCATTACCAGGTGCAGCAGTAACTAATATTCAAATTGATGGTGTACTTCATGAGTTCGCTACAGTCGATGGTGTAGTGGAAGATGTTCCTACGATCATTTTAAACTTGAAGAAGTTAGCCCTTAAATTGCACACGGAAGAAAGCAAAGTAATTGAATTAAATGTTGCGGGTCCAAAAACAGTAACAGCTGCTGACATTATTCATGATAATGATGTACAAATTTTAAATCCAGATTTACATATTTGTACCTTAGCCGAAGATGCAGAATTGAACATGCGTATTAGCGTGTCCAACGGTCGAGGTTATGCACGTAGCGAATACAATAAGAGTGATGATATGCCAATTGGTGTATTACCAATCGATTCAATATATACACCAATTGAAAAAGTGAATTATCAAGTTGAAAATACACGTATTGGTCAAAAGAATATATTTGATAAATTGACTTTAGACATTTGGACAGACGGATCAATTAGTCCAGAAAAATCTTTAAGTTTAGCTGCAAAAATATTGACTGAACATTTAAATATATTTGTTAACTTAAACGATGAAGCACGCGAAGCTGAAATTATGGTTGAAAAAGAAGAAGCAGAAAAAGAAAAAGTTCTTATCATGACAATTGAAGAATTAGACTTATCTGTTCGATCTTACAACTGCTTGAAACGTGCTGGAATTAATACAATTCAAGAACTTACAAATAAAACTGAAGCTGAAATGATGAAAGTTCGTAACTTAGGACGTAAATCATTATCAGAAGTTAAAGGCAAATTAGATGATCTAGGCCTAAGTCTGAAAGACGACGAATAATAGATCATTAGGGTTTATTTTACAAGAAATGGAGGAATCTTAATGGCATACCGTAAATTAGGACGTACAAGTACACAACGTAAAGCATTACTACGTGATTTAACGACTGATGTAATTATCAACGAACGTATCGAAACAACAGAAGCTCGTGCTAAAGAAGTTCGTAAAACTGTTGAAAAAATGATTACATTAGGTAAGAAAGGTGACTTAGCTTCTCGTCGTAAGGCAGCTTCATTCTTACGCCGCGAATTAGCTGATGCTCGTATTGAAGATGACGAAGTAATTATTGAATCAGTATTAGATCGTTTATTCGATAATTATGCTAACCGTTATGAAAACCGTAATGGAGGTTATACTCGTATCCTTAAAAAAGGACCACGACGTGGTGACGCTGCTCCAATGGTAATCTTAGAGTTAGTTTAATAATTTAATAAGAACCAAAAGTTTAGTCACTTAATGATGGAGAGTGTTATGATCAATAATTTGGTCTAGCTCTAATGCACAAGCAATGTTTATTGCTTAGATTGGAGGGGATTTTCTCCTCCAATCCATGTGCTTCTATCGTAAGTGCTTTTTTTATAGTTAAGTATATGATTGTTTTGAGAAAAGAATCGAATTAAATGGTATATTTACCTATGAAAAAATCAGAAAGATGTGTCGCGAAAGGAAGATAATAATGAAAAGTCCTATCATCAAGTTAAAAGATATATCATTTCAATATCAAGGCGTAGAGTCTTTTGCTTTGACGAATGTTAATCTGACCATCAATAAAGGGGAATGGGTTGCATTAATCGGTCCCAACGGATCAGGGAAGTCAACTTTAGCAAAAATTATGAACGGTCTTTTGGTGCCTGAAAGTGGAAAAGTATTTATCAATGGAAAATTACTAGATGAAGAAACCGTTTGGGAAGCTAGAAGATCTGTCGGAATGGTCTTTCAAAATCCTGATAACCAATTTGTTGGGGCAACGGTTGAAGACGATGTTGCTTTTGGTTTAGAAAACAATGGAGTTGAACGTCTAGAGATGATTCAACGTGTTAATGAAGCACTTCAACAAGTTAGAATGTCTGACCATAAACAGAAAGAACCCGCTCGTTTATCTGGTGGGCAAAAACAAAGAGTGGCACTTGCAAGCGTCATTGCTTTACGACCAGATGTAATTTTACTAGACGAAGCAACCGCGATGTTAGATCCTTTGGGTCGCGAAGAAGTGATTGAAGCAATTGAGAAAGTAAAAGAACAACATGATTTAACTGTTATCTCTATTACACATGATATCGATGAAGCTTCCAAAGCAGATCGAATTATTGTGATGAAAGATGGCGAAAAGAAAAGTGAAGGTGTTCCTGCCGATATCTTTAATTTAGGTAAAGGTCTCATTGATATGGGACTAGATTTGCCATTCACACAGAAGTTGAAACATGCTTTAATGGAGCGTGGAATAGATATACCGGATGAATATTTGGATGAGGAGGCTTTATTACAATGGATAATCCAATCGTATTTAACAATGTAGATCATATTTATAATGCGGGTAGTCCGTTTGCCGTTTCTGCATTAAAAAATGTGAACTTAAGTATTCCTAAAGGAAAGATTACTGCCATTATCGGACATACTGGCTCAGGAAAATCAACACTTATCCAACATCTAAACGTGTTGTTACGACCAACGCATGGTACTGTAAAGATTAATGATGTAGAAATTACTTCTGATTCTAAAAATAAAAATTTAAAAGCACTGAGAAAACAAGTCAGTGTCGTGTTTCAATTTCCAGAGTCTCAGTTATTTGAAGAAACCGTCTTAAAAGATGTCATGTTTGGACCTTTAAACTTTGGTGTTTCCGAAGAAGAAGCTGAACGCATTGCGCGTGAGAAACTATCTTTAGTCGGTTTACCTGAGAATCTTTACGACCGATCTCCGTTTGACTTGAGTGGAGGTCAAATGAGACGTGTCGCTATTGCTGGTGTTTTAGCCTTGGAACCAAGCGTTCTCGTTCTTGATGAACCGACAGCTGGTTTAGATCCAGCGGGTCAGAAGTACATGCTTGAGATGTTTGTTAATTTACATCGCGAACAAAACTTAACACTCGTTTTAGTAACACATCAAATGGAAGATGTGGCTTTATATGCGGATAATGTCATTGTGATGGAGAACGGAACAGTGGTTAAGACAGGAGAACCATTAGAAATTTTTAAAGATGAGGATAAACTAGAAACATTACAATTATCTCTACCTCATTCGTTACAGTTTTTTAAAGATATTGATACTCAGTTAGAAACAACTTATATAAAAGAGACTCAACCGATTACAGTAGAGCAACTAGCAGATGAGATTGTAAAAATTAAGCAATCTCGTGCTCTAAAGAGTGAGGTGTCAGAAAATGTTTGATAAATTACTTTTAGGCCGCTATTTGCAAGGTAATTCAATAATTCATGAATTAGATCCTCGCACTAAGTTATTAGGTAGTTTCTTTTTCATTGTGATTGTTTTTTTAGCAAATCATTGGCTAGCTTACTTACTCCTTGCAGCATTTGTATTTATTGTCATCAAATTAAGTAATATTTCTATATCTTACTTTTTACGTGGAATTCGACCAATGTTGTGGATTATTATGTTCACCGTTATATTTCAGATGTTATTTACTGTTGGAGGAACGGTTTATTTCCAATTAGGTCCGATAACAATTACATCTTTAGGGGTAATCAATGCGATTTATATCTTTATGCGATTAGTCTTAATTATTATGATGTCAACCATCTTAACTCTTACAACAGCACCATTAGAATTAACAGATGGTATTGAACACTTATTAAGACCGTTGTCTCGTTTAGGTTTTCCTTCACACGAAGTGGCGTTAATGCTTTCCATTGCTTTACGTTATGTTCCTACTTTGATGGATGAAGCGCAAAAGATTATGAATGCTCAAAGAGCTCGAGGTGTAGAATTCGATGAAGGTAGTTTCGTTGACCGTGTTAAGGCTATGGTACCCATCTTAATTCCACTGTTCGTTAGTGCATTTAACCGGGCTGATGAGATGGCGATTGCCATGGAAGCTCGAGGTTATCGAGGTGGAGAAGGTCGGACAAAATATAGACAATTAAAATACTCAAAAATAGATGCTTATGCACTCTTAACTCTATTATTAGTAACAGCGGCGTTAATTGCGATTCGAATATTTATTGGATAATTTGTAATTGGAGGTAAACTGAATGACGACACGTTATGCGTTAAAAATTCAATATGACGGCACTAACTATGTCGGCTATCAAGTGCAGCCAAATGGGCCATCGATACAAGAAGCTTTGCAAAAGGCCTTACATATAATGGCAAAGGCTAAACCTGGGGAATTAATTAAGAATTCAACATCGGGAAGAACTGATTCTGGTGTTCATGCACTCGGACAAGTCATCCATGTCGATTATCCAGCTAAAATACAACCTAATTCAATGCGTAAGGCATTGAACAGTATCTTAGACCAATCTATTCGAATCGTCGATGTAGCGCAAGTATCGGATGAATTTCATGCTCGCTATCATGCCATCGGTAAAGAGTATCAATATCGGATAGATATTAATGAATTTCCTGATCCGTTCAAGCGATTATACACGAGTCATCATCCGTATGCTTTTGATTTGGAACGAATTCAAGAGGCGCTTAAGATTATTGTTGGTGAACATGATTTTACAAGTTTTTGCTCTACGAAAACTGACAGCGAGAATAAAGTGCGCCATGTGTTAGAAGCTGAAGCTTGGATAGATGAAGCGAAGAATGAATTAGTCTTCCGATTTTATGGAAAAGGTTTTTTATACAATATGGTTCGTATACTTGTTGGAACACTCCTTCAAATTGGAGATGGCTTAAAGCCAGTGGATGAGATGCAAAGGCTATTAGAAGTAAAAGACCGAAATGAAGCGGGACCAACAGCGCCACCGAATGGCCTGTTCTTAATGCGTGTTGATTATGAAGTGGATCCATTTAAATAACTTTCTAACTGACCTATGAGTGAAGCTCATAGGTTTTTTATTCACAAAAAAATTCCTGACTGAAATATTAGCCAGGAACAAAATTATTTAGAATATTGAAAAACTTCTCTAGGTGTTCCGTCTTCAATGATAATATCACCGCAATGTTGAAAACCAAATTTATCGATTAAAGCGATCATAGAAGTATTCTTTCGATGTGTATCGATTTTTATATTGTCGTAATGATCTATGACATACTGCATACAAAAGCTTCCGGCACCATTAATCTGTTGATTAGAAGCAATTCGGTGAATAGTAACATAAGGACGATCATTCAGCCACTCGCCATTGATCTCTTGATAGGTTGGATCTTCGCCACTTTGAATACACATTGTAGCAACAATTGTTTCCTCTGGTAAGTCCGTTTGGTCCTGATCGTCTATCACACAAACGTAACTATGGTTATTTAAGATATCAGTTTCAATATCACTAGCTGCCGGATAATGATTTGGCCATTGAATATTGTTCCCATTCTTTCTTTGTAATTGTCTGCCGTATTCAATCACTTTCATAACTTCAGGAATTTCACTTTTCTTCGTTTGTCTTATGTACATTATTACCCTCTTTTCGATTTTTGTGGTATGTTTATAAAGTATTAAAAATTAATTTACCCATTTAAACATTCAATTAATATTTATTAAATGGTATTATATGAGTAGCTAATTATTAGTATAATTAAGGAGAGAAATTAATGCAATATATTACTGAGAACCAAGCAATCCGTTTAGCCGCTGATTATATCAAAGATCCAGCCCAAAAATATATCGTTTATAATATCCGTCGTCGTAATTACTTATTACACGATTATTATAAATACTTCTTCCGTTTTAGCCGTCGTGAATCAGTTTGGAATACACCATTGTTTAATATTGAAGACATTGCATCAGATTTAACCAATGAAGAAACAGTTGCGAAAGAAATCTTTGCAACTATCAACAAAAATGTGGATGATACGTTAAGTTTAAAACATAAGAAAGATTTTTCACTTAAAGATTGTGAAGTATTATTAAACTATTACTTTAATGGTAAAACTTATATCGCATTCTACGATTATTATTTAGGTCGCGTTGTATTAATTAAAGAACGTGATAAATCGAATGATTTCGGTGAATTAATCGGAAGTCGATACCAATTAATCGGTAACTTGCATACCATTATTAATAAATCAATTGAACTTTCGGATGGCTTACTAGAAAGATTTATGAGTGAGTTAATCAATGATTTTACACCAATTAGAGAAATTGATGGTTTTGAAGAGTTAAACACAACGCTTCATGCATATATCGTTGAAGAAATTAGTAAAATTGACTCATGGGTTAAAGAAGAAAAAACAAAAGCATAATCATATAAGAAAAGGCAGAAGAACATGAAGTACTTCTGCCTTTTGTGTATCTACCATTACTTATTTTGCAATACTTCGAACAAATTCGCGCATGTCAGAAACCTCTATAGTAGTATCGTGTAATCTTTCTGCCTCTAGTAAACCTTCAATTGCTGGTGGATACGGGATATTTGATAATTCATTTAATTTATCTAAAAGTTCTTGATCTGTTAATGTTTCAGCTTCAACACCAAGCGCAACTAAAACAGCCTCAGGAAATTTGTAAGGGCTGGCTGTTGAAACAATAACAGCAGGGTTCGTTGAAAGGCCTTCTTGGTTGAGATTGCGCCATGCTCTAGAAGCCACTGCTGTGTGGGTATCCATAATATAGCCGGTTTTTCTGTAAACAATATTAATTTCCTCTTTAGTTTGAGCTTCGGTCACATAGTCAGATAGGAAAATTGAAAAATGTGCCTGCTCCTCGTCTGTTAAAGTGTAGTGACCCTTTGTATCTAATTGTTCCATTAAGTCGCTTAAACGCTCGCTATCTTCATTTACAGCATGATAGACAAGACGTTCTAAATTACTAGAAACTAGAATGTCCATCGAAGGAGAAATCGTTAATATAAAGTCACGTTGACGATTATATTCCCCGTCTTGGAAGAAATCATAAAGCACTTTATTATCATTTGAAGCACACAGTAGTTTACCAATCGGTAGACCTGAACGTTTAGCGTAGTAACCAGCGAGTATATTACCAAAATTCCCTGTAGGTACACTAAAATCAATTTCACTGCCTGCATCAATCTTCCCTTGCTTCACAAGTTGAGCGTAAGCATAAAAATAATACACAATTTGCGGGACTAAACGGCCGATATTCATAGAATTTGCTGAAGAAAATTGGCTGTCAGACGATTGAAGTTCATCACGCAGAACTGAATCATTAAATAAGTTTTTCACTTCAGTTTGGGCATCATCAAAGTTTCCAACGATAGAAACTACATGTGTATTATCTCCTGTTTGCGTAAGCATCTGTTGCTCCTGAATGGAACTCACACCACCCTTAGGATAGAAGACGATGATTTTAGTTCCGGGAACATCTGAGAATCCAGCCATTGCTGCTTTACCAGTATCACCAGAGGTCGCCGTTAAGATTAGGATATCATTGTAATTATTATTAATCTCAGCAGAAGTTTTCATTAAGTGGGGTAATATCGATAAGGCCATATCTTTAAAAGCAATCGTTGATCCATGGAATAATTCCAGGTGATAATGCTTTACATCAATATCTACTACCGGTGCAATCACTTCTGTGTCAAATTTATTATCATATGCTAATTCAATACAACGTTTTAGCTGCTCGTCCGAGAAGTCGGATAGAAATGGTTTTAAAATAAAGTGAGCCATTTCTTGATAGGTATATTGACTGAGTATTTCCCAATTTAAGTCAAAACTTGGGAAGGATTCAGGAACGTATAAACCACCATCGGTAGCAAGTCCTTGGAGTATAGCTTGAGAGGGTGTTACGATGTTTTTCGAGTTACGGGTACTTTTATAATTCATATTCTCACCTTTTTCTCATTTTATATCATTCAAATTATACTGAATAAGTTTACTTTCAGCAATGTTTAATTAAAAATTCAATAGAATTATATAAAAGTACATAATTGAGTTTGGAAATGAAATCAATTACAATGTCAGTAAAATAGTTTTTTCAACGAGTGTGTATATTAGAACTTAATGTGGAATAATGCTAAAATGTACGAAATAAGAAAGGATGATCGCCATGTTAGTGTCAACAACTGGAAAAGTAAAAAGAGACTTTAAACAAAATATTTTGACAGATAATAAAGATAAAGTCATCACTGTTTGGAATGTAAGTTATGAGATTAGAAGTAAGGAAATTACGGGAACGATTGAAGCTAATTATCTAACACATCAATCAGAAGCCGACGTTACTCCAGAATTAATACGTGGTTTTGCAGAATTTCAAGGCACCATCGATGGTAAGCAGGGAAGCTTCACAGCTCAGGAAGATGGTCGGGTACAAAATAATATCTTGAAAATCAACGGTAGAATTATTGATGCGAGTGAAGAACTAAGTATGTTAGTCGGTCGTTACGACTATGATGGTATTCTTTCGGAAAGTGTTTACGAAATTGATTTTGATATTGAGTTTTAAGTAGGAAAGTTGGCACTTTTTTAACAATCATCTTAAATTTGTTGGACTAAGTATCATGAAAGGAAGAGGAAAGTGTATGTTAAAAAAATATGATTTCGATGATATTGATGATCGCTATGACAATTTTAAACGGTCGAATCTAGGGGAAGAAATTGATAAGTTACAAAGAATCGTCCAAAGATTAAAGATACCTGTGCTCATCCTAGTGGATGGTTGGGAGAGCTCAGGTAAGGGAGACATTATTAATGATTTAACGAGAGAATTAGACCCGCGTTATGTCAAAGTTGAACTATTTGACAGTCGTTCTGATGTTGATTATCTACATCCAAGCGTGTGGCGTTTTTGGCAAAAACTACCAAGTCACGAAGAAGTCGTCGTATTTGATCAAAGTTTTTACTCACAGGTTATGAATAAAGATGAACGATCGAGTGATAAATTAAAGCAAAGAACTGAAGAATTATTAAACTTAGAACATATGCTTCTGGATGATGGCACTATTGTTATTAAATTCTTTTTACATATTAAAGAAAAAACCCAAAGTAAAAATATAGAAGCCTTAGAAGATTCTAAATTCCGACAATTTTTACTATCAGATAATGATTATAAACAAAACAAAAATTATGAAGAATATTTAGAATGGTTTGATAAAGTCTTAAAGAAAACAGATGTGCCTGAAAGTCCATGGAATATAATTAATGCAGAAGACAGAAAGTTAGCAGCTAAGACTGTTTTAGGTATTACGCTCGAAGAAATCACATCAGGGATTGAACGAGTGACTTTAGCAAGAGAACGAGCAGATAAATCGGATCGTAATTATTATTTAGAAGATACCCAGTTAGATGAGTTTGATTTATCTAAGACAATCTCAGATAAAGAGTACGACAAAGAATTAGAAACTTTACAAAAGGAAGCTGCTGATTTAGTATATGAATGTTATACGAAAGATATTGCTATTATTACTGCTTTTGAAGGGGTAGATGCGGCTGGTAAGGGTGGAGCAATCCAAAGATTGACGCGCCATATTGATCCTCGAAGTTATACGATTCATGGAATTAAAGCACCGACAGATTTAGAGAATAGCTATCATTATTTATGGCGTTTTTGGACCAAATTCCCTAAAGATGGAGACATGGCCATCTTTGACCGAAGCTGGTATGGTCGTGTTCTCGTTGAACGGATCGAAGGTTTTGCTTCAGAGTCCGAATGGGAACGCGCTTATGATGAGATTAATCATACGGAAAAAGTATTAACAGATCACGGAAGTATTGTGATGAAATTCTTTATGTATATTGATGAAGATGAGCAAAAAGAGCGTTTCGAAGATCGCCAAGAAGAACCAGATAAGAATTATAAAATTACCGAAGATGATTGGCGCAATCGAAGCCAGTGGGATGAATATATTGCTGCTTATGAAGAGATGCTAGATCGTACCCATACGGCTAATGCTCCGTGGTATATTGTTGCGACTAATCAAAAGAAATTTGCCAGAATTGAAGTATTAAAGCTCTTTATTAATCATATTAAAGAGCATTTAAGTGAGTTACCAGAGTCATAAGCATCAAAATTATAACTTAATATTAATTTAAAATGAGAAAAAGTGTTGTCTTTTCTCATTTTATTATATAAAATATAATTTAGAATACAGATTTTATAAAAAGAGGAGGGTAATAATGGGAGATACAGAAAGCAACTTACAATTAGATAACGACAGTCGATTAATGGTGGCAGGCCTATTATTACTCGGCCTGCCGGAAACATTTAACTTATAAAATTTGGAGGAAATTATGAATATTAAAATTAAACAAATCGGAAAACACATTATTACAGGAGTCACTATAGCATCTGCACTTCTATCACCAGTCTTAACTTCAGCACAAGATACCGTAAAAATTGGTGCTAACTATGAATTATCCGGGGACGCTGCGTCTTATGGGACTCAAATGTTAGAAGGTTTAGAGTTAGCTGTTGAAGAAGTGAATGCCAATGGTGGAGTACTTGATGGTCAAGAAATTGAGATCGTGAGTTATGATAATCAAAGTAACGTGACTGAGTCTGCATCTGTTGCTCAAAGGTTAGTAGCTGAAGGAGTTGTTGGAGTGGTCGGACCGGCAACAACAGGGAACACAGAGGCGCAACTGCCAATTTTCACAGAGGCGAACATTCCAATGGTATCTCCATCAGCAACCGATGATGACATTACTTTCGATTCAGCAGGAGATGTTTTAGAATATTTCTTTAGAGTATGTTTCAATAACTCATATCAAGGTAGTGCCGGTGCAACTTTTGCTGCTGAAGATTTAAGTGCAACAAATGCAATCGTATTTGTCGATCAATCTTCGGATTATTCTCGCGGATTAGCTGATAACTTTAATTCTGAATTTGAAAGTCGTGGTGGAACAATTGTTAATGAAGATTCATTTACAGCTGGTGACACAGACTTTTCTGCCATTCTAACAACAGCGTTGACACAAGACTTTGATGTTATTTATATTCCAGCATATTATACTGAAGCAGGATTAATTATTAAACAAGCCCGCGAGATGGGTATTGAACAACCAATTATTGGACCTGACGGATTCTCAAGTGAAGTTTTATTAGACCTTGCTGGAACAGAGAACGCAAACGATATCTACTATACTGACCACTTCTCAAACGAAAGTGAAGAAGAGTCGGTTCAAGATTTCCTTACTGCCTTTGAAGAGAAGTACGGCAAAGAGGGTGGAACATGGAATGCGCTAGGTTATGATGCAGCAATGCTAATTATTGATGCAATCGAGCGTAGCGGTTCAACAGATCCCCAAGCGATTACAGATGCAATGGCTGATACAATAGAATTTGCAGGAGTGACAGGAACATTCGCGATTGATGAAAACCATAACCCAGTTAAACCAACGGTTATGATTCAACTACAAGAAGGCGAAATAGTATCGGCTGAGAACGTATCAGCAGAATAACAAGTATTATATACACGCAGAAGGCATTGTCCTTCTGCGTTTTTAGTGTAAAAATATAATATTCAATACAAAAAAGCTGAGATGTAAATACCTCTCAGCCGGAATAGTTAATGATTATAGTAATGATTCTGCTAAATCAATCGAAGCACGAATACTTTCAGCTGAGACATTTAATTTCTCAGTTTCCCATTCATTTAATGGCACTTCAAAACGTTTAGTCCAACCTTGACGTGTAATCACCGTAGGTGTACTAAATGCCACAGGTCGTTTTGTATTGTATTCTCCATCGAGTAACGGTGTACTAACCGGATAAATTGAATGTTCATCCAAGAGAATTGCACGAGCTAGTTCAATCGATGATTGCGCCACTGCCGCGTTTGTAACTCCGAATTTGTTATCGAATACTTCATAAGCTGCTTGAACTACTTTTTCTTGAACTTCATCAGCAGTTAACGGTTTAATATCAGGAAAATGCTTTGATAATTGGTCATAAGGAATACCAGCAACACTTAAACGGCTTAAGATTGGTACAGCACTATAACCATGCTCACCCATCATGTATCCACTGACTGATTTAGGATCAACGTTGTAATGCTTACCGATGATATAACGTAATCTTGCAGAATCTAACATGCATCCAGTACTCATCATACGTTCTTTTGGATATGAGAATTCATTCGCAGCCATATAAATGACAGTATCAGCTGGATTCGTAATAAAGATAATAATTGCTTCTTGAGTGACTTCACTAATGTTTTTCATAATTGAACGAATAATTGAAGCATTGTTCGTTATTAATTGTTGACGGTCCGCTGGCACTTCACCTTTGGGATAGACGTGTGTTGCTGATACGATGATGACATCCGCATCACTCAAATCATTATAAGCATTTGATGAATAGATGTTGACGTTTGGACGAGAAAGTAATCCAGTTGCATGATCTTGGTCTAAAGCTTCACCGAAAGCTAGTTCTTCTCTAGAATCTACAACAACAATGTCTCCAAATAAGTTAGAAGAACTTGCGTATGCTAAGACATGCTCTCCTACGTGCCCAACTCCGATAATCCCTAATTTTTGTGACTTCATTTTCAAGCTCCTTTAAATTAAAATTTTAATAATATTCTTATTTAAACATATAAAAACCGTTTTTTAAAGAAATAATTAATATATAGTGTATTATATGAGTATAATTTAGCAAATTACACTATTATATGAAAAGTGAATGAGATTACAGTTAAATAATTGTTGACTTAATCTAATTAATCGTTTATTATAAACCTAACAACAAAAGATGAGAGGGAATCACATGAAGAAAAGTGTATTAAACGTTCAAAATATTATTATTAGCATTATCATTAGATAGTGTTTGTAGCTAGATGATTAGGTGCAAACACGGCTTCGGTTGTTTGTATCTATGAGGTGCTAGTTATTTTGATGCCCACATAGATTGATATCTAGAGTGGGAATATTTGATGCACTTTTTTAAAGTGAGCCAAAAAACCTGACCTAGATAATCTGTCTAGGTCAGGTTTTTTGTTGAAAAATTATTCCTGAGGAGGAGTACAAAATGAAATTAAGAAAATTAGCGTTGTCATTATTAACAGGATTAGCAGTCGGGTCGAGTTTATTAGGAGCAGGTCAAGTATTAGCGCAAGATACTGTAAAAATCGGTGGAAACTTTGAATTAACTGGAGATGCAGCGGCTTACGGAACGCCCATGTCAGAGGCGGCAAAATTAGCAGTTAAAGAAGTAAATGAAAATGGTGGAGTATTAGGTGGTAAGGTTGAATATGTAGAGTATGATAATACATCAGATTTAACTGAAGCTGCCTCAGTTGCTCAACGATTAGCATCTGAAGATGTTGTCGGAATTGTAGGACCAGCAACAACAGGTGACTCTAACGCACAAATACCAGTCATTCAAGAAGCAGCAGTTCCAGCAATTTTACCAGCAGCAACTGGGAATGGTATGACATTAGACGATAACGGTGATGTGTATGAGTATTTATTCCGTGTAGCATTTGAAGATGCATTCCAAGGCCGTGCGGCAGCAAAATATGTTACTGAAACATTAGGTGCACAAACAGCAGCATTATTCGTTGACCAATCTACGGACTATGCGACAGGTCTAGAGCAGGCATTTACTGAAGAGTTTGAAGCTTTAGGAGGACAAGTTGTTACAACTGAATCATTCCAATCAGGCGATACTGATTTTACAGCGTCGTTAACATCATTACTATCTCAAGAGTTTGATGTACTTTATGTACCTGGTTACTATACAGAAGTTGGTTTATTAATTAAACAAGCACGTGAATTAGGAATTACACAACCAATTGTCGGAGGGGACGGTTTAGGTAACCAAACTTTAGTTGACTTAGCAGGTGCAAGTAACGTTAATGATGTTTATTATACAGCTCACTATTCTCCATTAAGTGACGACGAAGATTTACAAGATTTTTTAACAAAGTTTGAAGAAGAATATGGTAAACAAGCGGATCAATTTGCAGTGTTAAGTTATGATGCGACAATGTTATTATTAGATGCCCTTGAGCGTGCTGGATCAGCAGATCGACAAGCAGTTACGGATGCTTTAGCGGCGACTGAAACATTTAAAGGTTTAACAGGTACATTCTCAATTGACGAAGATCATAACCCAGTTAAAGAAGTTTTAATGTTGCAATTAACAAATGGTGAAGTTGCAAACGTAGAAGCTGTTAATGTCGGTGAATAGTAACGTGTTTAACACATAGACTGTAGGTTATTAACAAGCTTGTTATTAGCCCACAGTCTCTTTATTAGAATTAAATTAGAATAAAGGGATGATAAAATGATTTAAAAAAACTTTAATATAAAAGGATAAAGGAAGATTTAAGGATCGATTACATTTGATTTTCAAGTGTAATTATTAGAGAAAAACTAATTCATTTAATAAAACCGGTTGTAAAATTAGAAAGTCTATATTATACTCTTATAAATTATTAAATTTTAACAAGAAAGGAATTTTATTATGCAACTATTTTTGCAGCAACTAGTAAATGGTGTTGCTTTAGGTAGTATATACGCATTGATGGCCCTAGGTTATACAATGGTATATGGTACGATTAAACTAATTAACTTTGCACATGCCGATGTATTTATGATGGGTGCCTTTGTAGGGTATTACTTAGTCACAGTTTTAGAGATGAACTTATTTTTAGCAATGATTATTGCTATGATATTTTGTGCAATATTAGGAGTCGTCATTGAGCGTGTTGCATATAAGCCTTTACGAAATTCAACTCGTGTAGCTTCTTTGATTACAGCAATTGGTGTGTCTTATTTTCTACAGAATATTATGATTTATTTCTTAGGACCGGAAGTTAGATCATTTCCGTCACCACTTGAGACTTCAATCTATCGTATTGGAAATATTGTAATTAACTCTAAACAAATTTTAGTATTTGTTATTACAGTAATTTTAATGATTGTACTATACTTAATCGTGCAACGTTCAAAAATGGGGAAAGCAATGCGAGCTGTAGCTGTAGATTCTGAAGCGTCACAGTTAATGGGGATTGATGTTAACCGCGTTATTTCCTTTACATTCGCCTTAGGTTCAGGACTTGCAGGTATTGCTGGTGTCCTAGTTGGGGTTTATTATAATTCAATCTCTCCTGGTATGGGTACAGCCTTAGGTCTGAAAGCCTTCGTAGCCGCGGTTGTTGGAGGTGTTGGGTCAATCCCTGGAGCAATGGTTGGAGGGTATGTCATTGGTATTCTAGAAACAATCGTTACTTTCATGGGTGGATCAATGTATAAAGATGCTGTAGTTTATGGATTATTAATTGTTATCTTGCTGGTACTTCCTTCAGGGTTGTTCGGTAAGAATGTTAAAGAGAAAGTTTAGGTGAGAACATGCAAAGAATACATTTACGAAGTATATCATGGTTAGCGCTAGCGCTCTTTGGTTTTGCGGCAATCTACTTTCTAACTACAACAGGCGTTATTAATCCATTCTACCGAATTACATTAATGACAATTATGTTGAATGTTATTTATGCAGCAGGTTTAAACCTTATCTTAGGAGTCGCCGGTCAATTCTCATTAGGACATGCCGGTTTTATTGCTATTGGAGCTTATTCAGCTGCCATCTTTACAAAAGAAATGGACAATAGTACATTAGGTTTATTTGTTGGGATTGCAGTCGGAATGGTCATTGCAATGATCGTGGCATTATTAGTTGGTGTCCCTACTTTAAGACTGAAGGGTGACTACTTAGCAATCGCAACACTTGGTGTTAGTGAGATTATCCGTGTTCTAATTAACAATTTACGTGATATTACAAATGGTCCAGCCGGAATTAGTGGTATTCCATTAGTAACAACTTGGGAGTTAGTTTATATCTTCTTAATTGTCATTGTAATGATTATTGTATGTTATACATATAGTAGTAGTGGACGTGCCACTTTAGCAATCAATCAAAACGAAATTGCTGCTGAGGCTATGGGCGTGAGAGTGACTAAATATAAAGTTATGGCGTTTGTTATTGGAGCAATGACAGCAGCTGTGGGTGGGTCACTTCAAGCGACATTCATTGGTATTGTAACGCCAAGTGATTACACATTTAACCGTTCAATTGATGTGTTAATTATTGTCGTATTTGGTGGTATTGGTAGTTATACTGGTACTTTCATTGCAGCGATATTATTAGGATTACTTAACTTACTCCTCCAAGACTATGGTCAATTGCGTATGGTTATTTATGCCGTTGCCTTAGTGCTAATTATGATCTTCCGTCCAGGAGGTTTATTAGGAACTTGGGAATTCAAATTTGGTAGCATTGTGAATAGATTATTTGGACGTAAAGATAAGGAGGCAGTTTTATGAGTCTATTAGAAGTCGAAAAATTAACAAAAAACTTCGGTGGATTAGCGGCCGTATCAAATGTTTCCTTAGAGTTAAACGAAGGTGAATTAGTTGGATTAATTGGCCCAAACGGAGCAGGTAAGACAACATTTTTCAACCTTTTAACGGGCGTATATAAACCAACAGAAGGAACAATTAAATTAAAAGTTGATGGCGAAATGAAAGAACTAAATGGTAAGCGACCAGATAAAATTAACGGAATGGGCTTAGCAAGAACATTCCAAAATATACGCTTGTTCCCAGATATGACCGTACTTGAAAATGTTCAAGTAGCGATGCACCGAGAAGATGGGAATTCAATATTCTCAAGTATTTTTAGAACATCTGCTTATTATGAAACAGAAAAAAATATGCGAGAGGAAGCTTTTGAGTTGCTTTCAATCTTTAATTTGGCTAAACATGCTGATGATAAAGCGAGAAACTTAGCATATGGGCAACAAAGACGATTAGAAATTGTACGTGCGTTAGCAACTAAACCAAAAATATTATTTTTAGATGAGCCAGCAGCCGGAATGAATCCGAATGAAACCGCTGATTTAACATCATTAATTGCGCAAATCCGTGAGCAATTTAACTTGACGATTGTGTTAATTGAACACGATATGTCTCTAGTAATGGATATTTGCCAAAGAATTTATGTACTGGAATATGGACGATTGATTGCTGAAGGTACACCGAAAGAAATTCAATCCAACGAAGATGTTGTTCGTGCATACTTAGGAGGGGATAATTAATGTTAAAAGTAAATAATCTCCAAGTAAACTATGGAATGATTAACGCGGTTCGTAACGTGAGCTTTGAAGTTAATGAAGGTGAAATTGTTACTTTAATCGGAGCCAACGGGGCGGGTAAATCAACAATTCTTAGAACAATATCTGGTCTAGTTAACCCTGCCGGAGGATCCATTGAATATGAAGGTAAAGACTTAGAGAGATATTCACCTAAAAAGATTGTTGAAGCAGGAATCTCTCAAGTACCTGAAGGCCGGCATGTATTTAAAGGTTTAAGTGTTAAAGAGAATTTAGAATTAGGTGCGTTTTTACGTAAGGATAAAGACCAAATTGAAGAAGATTTACAAAACGTTTATAAACGTTTCCCAGTATTAAGTGAACGACTGAAACAAGACGCATCAACTTTATCTGGTGGGGAGCAACAAATGTTAGCTATGGGTCGTGCCTTAATGTCTAAACCTAGATTATTATTATTAGATGAACCTTCAATGGGTCTCGCACCGATTTTCATTAAAGAAATCTTTAGTATTATTGAATCTATCCAAAAACAGGGAACAACCGTGCTTTTAATTGAACAAAATGCTAAAATGGCATTGCAGATAGCTACACGAGGCTACGTGTTAGAGACGGGTAAAGTTGTTTTATCTGGATCTGGAGAAGAGTTATTAGCAAGTGATGAAGTTCAAAAAGCATATTTAGGAGGATAAAAATGTACGTAAAAGATTATATGTCAGCAGAATTAATTACGATTACTCCTCAGACTTCAGTGACTGAGGCTCAAGATTTATTACGCAAACATGATATTAACCGTCTACCAGTCTTAAAAAACGACAAACTCGTTGGTCTAGTGACTAAAGATTTAATTAATCGTAACTTACCATCGAACACGACAAGTTTAAGTCGTAATGAAATTAACTACTTATTAGAGAAAACCACTGCAGAAGATATTATGGCTACAAAATTACACTCAGTGAATCCAGATACACTATTGGATCATGCAGCGACAATTATGTCTGAGAATAATTTAGGTGTCTTAGTTGTCTTAGAGAATGACAGATTAGTTGGAGTCATTACAGACAAAGATATCTTTAATGCATTCGTGGATATTTCAGGAACACGCGAACCTGGTACGACTATAGTTGTTGAGTTAGACAAAGACCGTGAAGGTGTGATTGAAGAAATTGGTGACGCCCTAGTTGAGTCAGCTAATAATTTAACTCATATGATTGTTTACTACCATCTTGAAAATTCAATTCGAATTGTCATCAGTGTGAATACAGATAGAGTGCATAATTTAGTTCAAGCTATTGAAAAACGTGGTTATGAAGTTAAATCAGTAACAAAAAAAACAAATTAAGATATAGAGAAAGGCCGCTCCAAACGAAGTTGTTTGGGACGGCCTTTTAAATTTTTATAACAGTTCTTGAATGTCTTTTTTGATACTTATAGGTTTAGTTGTTGGTGGATATCTTTTTACTACCTTACCTTGACGGTCGATTAAAAATTTTGTGAAATTCCATTTAATATCACTGTTAAGTAAGCCACCTTTTTCTTGTTTTAACCATTGGAAGACTGGCTCAGCATTCTTTCTATTGACATCCACTAATTCATTCAATGGAAACGTCACACCAAAATTTATCTCACAGCTTTCTGCCATAGAATCATTGGTTTGATCTTCTTGTTTAAATTGATTGCTCGGAAAGCCAATGACGGTAAAATCTTGTTCTTTGAATTCTTGATAAAGTGCTTCTAGCTCTTCGAATTGAGAATTGAGACCACATTGTGTGGCAGTATTTACAATTAACAAAACGTGATTATTGTAATCATTCAATCGATAGGGATCACCATTGCTTCGAATAAGTGAAAAATCAGGTAGTGGCATAATATCTCCTTCTCTAATTAAAGTGGTCTTATAAATCTACGTTATGATAAACCTTTTGAACATCCTCGTCATCTTCAAGTGCATCAATGAGTTTTTCAAATTGAGCTAAGTCTTCTTTTCCAAGTGTTACTTCTGATTTAGGAAGCATTTCTAATTCAGCAACTTCAAACTTTTCAATTCCGAACGCTTCAAGTGAGTCTTTAATATGGCTGAAATCTGTTGGTTCACCGTAAACAACAACTTGCTCGTCTTCTTGTTGAACGTCACGGACGTCGACATCTGCTTCGAGTAAAGCCATCATTACTTCTTCTGCATCTTGATTTGCAATTACAAACACAGCTGTGTTATCAAATAAATAACTTACTGAGCCACTGACACCCATGTTTCCACCGTTTTTACCGTATAAAGAGCGGACATTTCCAGCAGTTCGATTTACATTATTCGTTAAGGCATCAACGATAATCATTGAACCACTTGGACCGAAGCCTTCATAACGTAATTCTTGGAATTGTTCGTCATCTGAACCTTTTGCTTTATCCACAGCGCGATCGATAATATGTTTAGGTACATCATAAGTCTTTGCACGTTCAATCGCAAATTTTAGTTTTTGGTTTAAATCGGGATCAGGTTCACCTGATTTTGCTGCTGCATAGATTTCAATACCAAATTTTGCATAGACACGGGAAGTATCTTGGTCTTGCTTCGCTTTTTTTTCTCTGATATTCATCCATTTACGTCCCATTAACTTCACTTCTCTTTCTTAGTTTATCTTATATTATTATAACCATAGTTTCTTAAATTGTTAAATAATAAATTGGTGAGTGTCATTAAGATAAAAGTATACACTTAGAATGCGATGTTGACAAGTTTGAGAGTCAAAAGGTTAACAAAGACTTTTTAGTATCTAAAGCATATTTATATTAAAATAATGAAGTATATAAATTATCAATAAAATAAATATAAAAGGGGGCGGCAGGATGTTTTTAACTATATCACTTTCTGTAGTGGTTACGGGACTTATATTTATTTATATCTGGTATAAAGAACCAGGAAGATTAGCCTAAGGCGTTTTCTTTCTCGCTTTTGCTCTATGTTTAGCTTTATTATTATTTTATCTATTGGTGATGTATGAGCAGTTGGCAAGTTTAATTGGTTTAGCCATAGTGTTATTAGCTATCTTATTAATAGGGCTGCTATTAAGGGTTATCGTGGCTTTACCTATAGTGGGATATTGCTAGTTAGACGTGAAGGGTTTAAGTTTCATAATATTTTTCCTTTATTATATTCTGCGGGCTTAATATTTTACATAATGGTGTGGGCGATGGTTCAGATTTCACAGAGCGTACGATTTTAATACGGTTTATATTTATATCTCCTTCTTAATTGTTTTCTTTCTTTTAATTATCAATCTATATTTGATTACAACGGTATTGAATGTAATGCACTTTTCCAAACAAATCTTGATTATCTCGTGGTTGTTGGGGCGGGATTAGATGGGAGAAGGGTTACACCATTATTAGCTAGTCGAGTAAACAAAGCGATTGAATTATATAGGAAGAAGCTTGGTATTAAATTAATCATGACAGGAGGTCAAGGTGAGGATGAAGTGGTTACTGAAGCATCAGCGATGACCAGCTACGCACTTGAAAGAGGAGTACCCGAAGAAGTGATTATCCTAGAGAATCAGGCGACGAATACAGAAGAGAACATCTTATACATTCATAGGCCAAGATGACGTCACAAAAGCCCAAATTCGTGGTTGTAACGAATGCGTATCATGTCTTTAGAGCTTTATTAATTGCTAAAGAAGCAGGTTTAGACTGCATAGGTTATGACTCAAGGACGAAGTGGTATTATACTTTGAATGCGTTTATTCGAGAAATTATTGGTTATTTATACTTTAAATGACGCATGTATGTAAAAATAATATTCACTTTTACAGTGGTGTATATATTGATAAATACGACATTTTTGTTGCTGGTATAA
>NZ_JACAOA010000026.1 GCF_014049385.1 Ruoffia halotolerans
TAAATGGAAAGTAAAAAATATGTCTTCCCACACAAGGTGAGAACAGCGTTTCGAACATTAACTTCCTACGCGTTGGATATTAAAAACAGCTTAACTTATACACTCTCGAATGGCGTTATGGAAGGCACCGTAAACAAAATCAAGATGATCAAACGATCTGGCTATGGTTATCGCAATTACGGTCACTTAAGGTGTCGGATTTTAATCTCAACCCAGCTTCAACAACTTAATGCTGAACCTGTACGCCCATTGTATTTTTGTGACGAAGCGGCTCTATAGACGAATATACTCTAATCCAACAGATGACTAATATACTTACATCAAAAAAAGACGATAGAACTAAATCTATCGCCTTAAATATTCACCAACACTATTTGACAAAAAACCGTTCAAATCCCGTCCGGACCGTACTTATTGGTGGCTTGGTAGCTCAGTTGGTAGAGCACTTGATTGAAGCTCAAGGTGTCGGCGGTTCGATTCCGTCCCAAGCCATATGGAGGGGTAGCGAAGTGGCTAAACGCGGCGGACTGTAAATCCGCTCCTTCGGGTTCGGGAGTTCGAATCTCTCCCCCTCCATTTTCATTGGGGTATAGCCAAGCGGTAAGGCAACGGACTTTGACTCCGTTATGCGTTGGTTCGAATCCAGCTACCCCAGTCATAATATCGAATGTAGGAAGCTTATCAGATTGATAAGCTTCCTTTTTTGTAGGTAGGTTATTATCCACGGATTCCACTATAATGAAGTTTGGATTTTCACGTGACTAAGTATTTTCTTTTTAGTAAATATTTACTTATATTTTATTTTAAGTTATGATGAATCTATTCACTAAATAAAAGTTAAGGAACGTATAATATGATAACTATTAAAGAAATTGCAGAAATGGCGGGTGTCTCCATATCTACCGTATCGAGGGTGCTTAATGAAGACCCAACGATCAAGGTTAGGGAAGAGACTCGGGCCAATATTTTATCAATTTCTAGAAAACATAATTACAAAAAAAGTATTAAAAAAGTTGAGAACATTAAAGATTTATCCCAGTATAAAATTGGTATTATAAGTAGAATTGGAAGTATCGCAGAAGAGAATAACCCATACTTCCTAGAGCTGAAGAATCATATTGTTGACCATTTAACTCTGAATGGTTACTCTTATGAGAATTTGTATTTAGAAGATGCTGATATTAGTAAGCTAAAGGATGATTATTGGGGATTAGTTGTAATTGGTATGGTAGACAAAGAGGTAATTGAACAATTACAAACACTAACATCTTCTATATTCTTTGCAGGGTTTTCGCCCAATGATTCTTTGTATGATGCTGTTATCCCCAACTTAGAGCAGGCTATGCGCAATGTCATCAACCATTTATTGGAGAATGATTATACTACAATAGGCTATATTGGTGGTGAGTCGGCTGAATGGAGCTCGGATGGTAAGCACCGTATTATAAAGAATCAACGTCTTATTACATTTGAAGAAGAGATGCGTAGGATTGGTAGGTATAATCCAGAGGATGTGTATAGTGGGGCGTATCTGATGAAGGATGGTTATCGCTTAATGGCGGAAGCTATCCAAAAGGGCAACTTGCCTAAGGCCTTTATCTTAGGGAATGATCAGATGGCTGTTGGGTCATTAAAGGCATTAAGTGACCACAATTTGGACGTTCCGAAAGACATTGGGATTATTTCCTTTGATAATAGCGAGTTAGTAAAATATACACTGGTTCCCTTATCTACGGTAAACATCCCAACCGATGAGATGGCGCGTGCCTTATTATGGCAAATCAATAGTCGGCACAATGGAAGAGAAACACCTTATAAAGTACTTATCTCGACCGATTTGAAAATTAGGGAAAGTACTCAGCAAGACTAATATAATAGGCTCACGATTAAGTAAGCAGGAGTTCATCACCAGCTACTTGATCGTGGGCTATTTTTTATAGCTGTAAATAACGATAAAACTTATTAGGTAAAACTTTACTAAAAATACAAAAATTAACAAAAACTTTACTTAAAATTTACACGAAATTTACAATAATAGTATATTATCAATGATGAAGTAAAGATATTACTTCTGAAAAATTACTACATAAAAGGGAGATTATTATGATTAAAGGATTATTATCTAAGTCACTGACACTTTTTAGTGCGGTTGCCTTATTGTCTAATGTATTAGTACCAGCTGTTTCAGCTCAAGAAGAGGCAGAATTAAATGCTGACTTGCAATATTGGTCAAGCTACAACGAAACAGAGCCTCAAGCACAAGTTTTACAACAAGCCGGAGAAGCTTTCATGGAATTAAATCCAGGTGTGACGATTGAGTTTACATTCAATGGAAGAGATAACTCTACATTATTACCAACAGCCGTACAAAGTGGTCAAGAAATCCACATGTACGACGCAAATGCTGTGAATATTGTTAACCATTTCTCTAACACAAACTTAGACTTAACGTCATATTTTGAAGAAGCTTACCCAACAACAGATGGAACAGCTTATATTGATTATACAATGCCTGCGATGGTCGATTTAGCGAACCAATTAGGTGAAGGCTCTTTATACTATGTACCAATGAACCCTCAAGCTTTTGTATTTATGTATAATAAAGCGATTTTTGAAGAATTACAATTAGAAATACCTACAACATGGGATGAGTTCTTAGAAGTATCACAAGCGATTAAAGATGCAGGTTATACACCATTAACAACAGATCCAAACTATTCAACAGGAATCTTTGGATATTACTTACAAAGACTTAAAGGACAAGATTGGGTATATGAATTAGTTAACGATACAACTTATGAGATGTGGAGTGACCCAGCCGTCTTAGAAGCAGCTCAAGCGATTGAAACATTAGCAACAAACGGATACTATGCTGAAAACGTCGGAACAGTTCAATTCCCTCAAGCACAACAAGAATTCGTATTAATGGAAAATATTGCTATGTACTTAAACGGAACTTGGATGCCAGGTGAAGTAAAAGATTCAATGAGTGATGAATTCCAGTTTGGTCAATTTGCTTTCCCTTCAGTTGAAGGTGGCGTGGACGATAATAGTTATTTAGCTTACAGTTCATACGGAATCGGAATTAACCAAGCCAATACAGAAGAAGAAACGTTAGCAGCTTTCAACTTTGCTACCTTTGTTAATACAACAGAGCAAGACCAAGCGATGGTCTCAGTAGCTCAGGCTGTGCCAGTGGACCCTAACAATGAATTCCCAGAAAGTTTACAAGATATGGAAGGAATCTTCGAGAATGTCTCAGGGAACTATGTTTCTCAAACGGCCATTGCAACAAATAGTGATAACTCTCAAATTATCCGTTCTGCGATGATCAACTTAATCTCAGGAGCAACAAACGCTGAGGAATTTATTGCTGAGATTCAAAATGCGGGTCAGTAATATTTAATGAGGAAGTGTCTATGAGGCGTATATTTCTTATACGTCTCTTTCATCTTTAAGGAGATATTTTTATGGAATTGAAAAAGAGTACCTTATTTACATTCTTATTTCCAGCTGTCTTTTTGTTTGCTGTCTTCATTTTCTACCCGATTTTACGAACAATTATGATGAGTTTTTTCGCGGTGAATACTATTACATCACCTTTAGATAGCTGGCATTATGTTGGACTACAAAATTATATAGATTTGTTTACGAATCCAACGTTTATAATTTCAATAGGGAATATTTTTAAAATTTGGTTTATTACAGGAATTGCGACAATCAGTCTGTCATTGTTATTTGCTACCATTGTAAACAGTAATATTTTTGGTAATAAGTTTTTTGCCAAGTTAGTGTATTTGCCAGAAGTCATCTCGCCGATTGCGATTGGTTACGCCTGGTTATTATATGTATTTAATAGTAATTATGGATTATTAAATTCGTTCTTTTCGGCGATAGGGTTAGACTCATTAGCGTCTATTCAGTGGACTTCTCCGGATATGTTATTCGTTTCAATGAGTATCGCAGCAGTCTTTGGAGCCATTGGTCAATACACGCTAATGTATATTTCGGCGATGAGCCGTATTCCTAATGATTATTATGAAGTGGCTCGGATTGAAGGTCAAAATTCAGTGATGCAATTTTTTACGATTACCTTCCCATTAATCAAAGATGTCATAAAAACGACAACAGTCCTGTTCACAACGTCAACGATTGGTTTCTTTGCTTTTGCGCGTGTATTTGGAAGTATTAATACAATTACGCCAATGATTTTTACTTATAATCAAATCTTTGGTACGGAGATTAATCCAGATACGAATGTAGGGATTGGTGCTGCTTCAGGGGTTATAATGACCTTAATTGGCGTGTTTTTCTTCATTGTCTCTAATTATTTAGTTAAAGAATCCGATTATGAATATTAGGAGAATTATATGAAAACAATTATAAAATACGTAAGAGAAACGACCCTTTCTAGAGAATTAAAGGCAACACCCTTGTATATTATTATGATTGCTTTTTCTGTATTTATGGCTTATATGCTAGGGTGGATTTTAATCGCATCCTTTAGTACAACGCGAGGCATCTTCTTAGGTGACTTGTTCTTAGATGGGTTAAGTTTAGATAACTTTAGGAAAGTATTAGTGAACAGTGATGGAATTAGAACAATCATTAATACATTAATATACACCATACCAAGTAGTTTGTTGTTAATTGTTATATGTGCGCCGGCAGCTTATGTCCTATCGCGCTATAATTTCAAGGGGAATAAATTCATTCAACAGTTATTTGTTCTTTCATTGTCGGTGCCAGGTATTATGATTACAATGCCAATCTTTTATCATATTAGTTCTTTAGGGATTTTTAATTCTCGCTTAGTTCTAATTTTGTTATTCACTGCCAATTCCATTCCTTTTGATACTTATTATTTGTCGGCTTATTTTAAGAATATTTCTTCGAGTTATGAACAGTCTGCCGCCTTGGATGGGGCAAGTCAGATTAGAACCTTCTGGGAAATTATATTCCCAATGGCTAAGCCCGCTGTAGTAACCTTAACGATTTTCAATCTAATTGGTAAGTGGAATTCGTACTTCTTGCCTTTAATCTTTGCGAATACGGCAGAGATGCGTCCAATAGGGGTATGGTTAGAGTCGAACATCAGTTCGATGGTCACAACAGGTGATTACGGAGGGATGTTCGCTTCAGTGGTTTTAGCCGCTGCTCCAACTATTATTCTCTATATGTTCTTGTCCAATTTTGTGTTAAGAGGTGTCGATCAAGGTGGAGTTAAAGGATAAAGTAGGAGGAATTATGAGTAAATTATCGTTAAAGAATATCGTCAAACAATATGACGATAGCTATACAGCTGTTAAGGATTTTAATCTTGAGATTGAAGATCAAGAGTTTATCGTCCTCGTTGGGCCTTCAGGATGTGGGAAATCAACGACCTTAAGAATGATTGCCGGCTTAGAACAGATTAGTTCAGGGGAATTGAAGATTAATGGTAAGTTAATGAATAAGGTGGAGCCTAAAGATAGAGATATCGCTATGGTATTCCAAAATTATGCCTTATATCCCCATATGACAGTGCGACAAAACATTTCTTATGGACTAAAGGTCCGTAAAATCCCAAAAAGCCAAGCCAATGCAAAAGTTGAAGAAGCAGCTAAAATCTTGGGACTAACAGACCTTTTAGATAAAAAACCAGGTGAATTATCAGGTGGACAAAGACAGAGGGTTGCTTTAGGACGCGTGTTAGTACGAGACGTAGATATTTTCTTAATGGATGAGCCCTTATCAAACTTGGATGCAAAGTTGCGCGTGGTGATGCGTTCTGAAATCATGGAATTACATAATAAGATGAAATCAACGACCATCTATGTTACTCATGACCAAGTGGAAGCAATGACGATGGCTACTAGAATTATTATTATGAACAAAGGGGTCATTCAACAAATTGGGACACCTAAAGAAGTTTACAGCAAGCCTGCGAACTTATTTGTAGCCAGCTTCATGGGATCACCAGCCATGAACTTATTCAATGTAACTATTAACCAAGACAAATTGATAATTGACAATGTTAATCGCACCGTGATGTTAACCTTGAATAGCCAACAACAAGCGTATTTCAAAAAACACAATATGACTAAAGTGAAAATGGGTATTCGTCCTGAACATATTACCTTAGCCAAAACGGCTGATTCAGATGATAATACAATCACTATGTCAGTCCTATTAAGTGAATTATATGGATCAGAAGTGGTTGTTCATTCGGTTGAGGAAGACTTCAAACTGATTGCACGCTTGTTCTCAGAGGAAGAATTTCATATTGGACAAAGCATTGACTTAAAGTTAGATATCGAAAAAGCCCACTTCTATGACCTGGAAACTGAAGAAAGAATTGAGACCCATGAAGCATATTAAGCAATATTTGTCATCTTTGGCCGTTGTATTCTTAGCGGGCTTAATGTTATTTACTGAGTCAATGCCTCAAGCTTATGCGGAGGCTCAGTCAGAAGATGATGAGATATTCACCTTAGAAAGTCCCTCGTCTAAGATAGTGACCCAACTTTATCTTGAAGATGGCATACCGACTTACAGTGTTGCAATGGACCAACAGACGGTGATCTTACCGAGTCAATTGGGTATTAAGATTGAAGACAATCAAGTAGACCAAGCTAATAATGAAGAACTCGCTCAATCCATTAAATTAGTTGAAACTTCTGATCATGAGGAAAACTATACTATAAGAGGGAACCGCAGTGAAACGCATAGCCAATATAGAAAGTATCTTTACGAGATTGACTATGAGACTCAAACTATAGGATTAGAAATCAACCTTTGGGATGACGGGATGGCTTTTCGTTATATATTCAATAATGGCGGTATTCTATCGATTGATGAAGAGTTATCAACGTTTAGCTTTCCTAATGGGACAGAGGTATGGTACCAGATGGATAACCAAGCCATGCAGTCTTTATATGAGCACAAGTTGATTGAAGACTTTTCTGGGCGCGAAATTATTACTGCCTCGTCCACCTTTGAACTGCCTGAGGGTCAAGCTTATGTTAATTTATCTGAAGCAGAGCTCAAAGACTTTGCTGGAATTGCCTATAAGAGTGTCGGCGACAACTCAGTGAAAGCCCATTATTGGAGTTCGATCAATGGCTTTGAAACAACCGCTGATTATTCGCCTTGGCGGTTAGCAATTATTACGGATAATTTGAATGACTTAGTCAATAATACTTTGGCTCTGGATGTCTCTCAAGAGCCGAGCGAAGCATTATTGGATGCGGATTGGATAGAAAGTGGCAAAGCAGTCTGGTTTGAAGGCTATGATAATCAAGGAAATATTATTGAAGACCAAGCCCGAGCATCTCTTGAAGCTTCAACTCAATTAGGTATTAAATACCATGTCATAGGTAATAATTGGCGCAAATGGGGCGAGACGATTGAAGAGGCTTTGGTAATGGTTAAGCCGATGGTTGAGTTAGCGGCTGAATATGAGATCGGTATTTTCATTGGTCATGACGTGCCGAACTTAGACTTGTATCCGGACGGGAATTTGTTCGATAAACAGGCACGTCAGAATTTCTTAAGACAGGCCAAGGATGCGGGAGTTGCAGGCATTAAGTTCGGGCATATTGAATCTGAGACTTTGGAATCGGTGAATATTTACCGTACGTTACTTGAAGAAGTGGCTGACTTAGAATTGTTGGCAATCTTTCATAATTCCAATAAGCCTACCGGTTTAAGCAGAACTTATCCGAATTTATTGACTCAAGAAGGTGTTCGCGGAATGCAATATAATTTGGATGCGCTCAATAACACCATTCTTCCATTTACACGTTTTGTTGCCGGTGGGGCAGACTATACGCCGATTAACTTTACTGATAATCTGAGATTAGGCGATGGGACCTGGCCACAAATGTTAGCAAATGCGGTCATCTTTGAATCATCCTTATTAACCTTTATCGAAAGTCCAGTTGTATTAGCAAGCAATCAAGCGGCTGACTTCATTAGTCTGTTGCCAGCAACTTGGGATGAATCCATTGTTCTGGACCAAAGTAAAATAGGCGATATGGCTGTTTATGCACGTAGAACGGGTGAGGATTGGGTAATCGCTGTTCAAAATGCGCCCGCAGAAGTAAAAGAATTAGAGATTCCCTTAGATTTTTTAAGCGTGGATCAAACTTATAGTAGCTTAGAATATCATGATGATTTGGATAATAAGATGGGTTATCAAATCCAAGAAAATAACTATACATCCAAGGATGTATTAACCATCACAGTGAATCAAGGAGGCGGATTTGTAGCCTACTTAAAGAATTGAGGATAGATTGATGACGTATAATTCAAAAAAGAGAAGTGCCGTACGATTAATAAAGAGTGTTAAGGGGTTTTATGGCTTACCCGACATAGAGATTGATGCAGACTTTGCAAGCCATATTGTGGAAGAAGAAAAATATTTTTATGAACTGGATTCAGAATATGTCTTCTACATTGAGCATCCACCACTAGATGATGCGAATGTGGCCACGATTACTGTTCGTTTTTCGAATTCTGACGTGGACATTCAAGCGATTCTTTCAGATAAGCATGAGTTAGTCTTCAACCGTCATGAAGGTGGAATTTCCTTTGATATTGAGATTAGTTTATTAACTCAATCATCTCGGACGATGGCGGTGCATACTTTTACTAGAGAAGCGGGGTTAGTGATGAGGGTGGAACATAATCAGATGAATCGAATTGCAGGACCGTACACAGAGTACCCAGAAGTAGAAGTACAAGCTTCACTTCATTATATGCTAGCTGCCAAAGAAATATTGTCTATGAGTGGCCTTTCTAAGAAGCTTCATGATAAGGAATTAGGCCATTATGCTATCTTGGGCTTTGAAACGAATAATGTGCAACATGAAGATTATCCACCGCATTGGCATTTGATCTTCAGATGGCCTTACCGTGTAGGATCTCAAGCGCCCCATATCTATATTGATGCACAAGGACGTAATACTTATAACCGCGTGTCAATTGACGGTATACCTAAGGTGCAAGCTACTTTTGAGACTGAGGATTGGTTTGCTTTTGTAGATATGTATGGTGATAAGCAGTTGTATCTAAAAGTCGATGAAGATGGAGGATATACTCTCTCAGCAGACCAGAGCATGTTATTCAAGGTATCAGCTTATGAATCCGGTAAGGGTGTAGATATCTTACTCAATGAGACTGTAATTAAGACAATCATCGTCTCCGACAACACGGAAGAAGGCAAGTTGACGATGATTGAGACTGCTGCCTATAATCAAGACGAAGTATTACATCTTATTGAATATCATCCTTATACTGGAGAGCTTATCGCTGAGAAAGATGTGGATACAGCAGGAGGTGAGGTATAATGAGTCGGTTCTTAATTTTTACGGACTTACACTCAGAAATTATAGACAATCCTGAAAGCCGTATCGAGGCTTTAATTGGGGCTACCCAAATTTACAAGCCTGATTTTATTTTAAATTTAGGTGATTTTGGTTATTTTTCTGATACGACGATGACCTTATGCCCAATTGAAAAGCAACCGGTGAATTATCGTTATTTTAATGAACAACAATCCGATGAATACTTCAACAGAGCTAAGCGATTGTTGAATATTTTAACGAACAATGTGGATGTTCCAATATTCCATACAATTGGAAACCATGATTTAGACTTCGCGTCGAAAGATGAAGTGATTAAACACCTACACTTGCCTCATAATTATTATTATGAAGACATCGATGACATCCGCTTGGTTGTGCTGGATACTAATTACTATTTAGAAGATGGCAAAGAAATTTCTTACTTAAGAGGGAATAACTTCGCAACAGGTAATTCGTCAATTCTCCCTCAGGAACAATTGAGATGGATTGAATCGGTCATTCAAACGGACAAGCAAGTCGTGTTTTTATCACACCATCCGTTGAATCCAGACCCACGAGGGATTCAAAATGCACAAGCCTTCCAAGAGATTATAAACGGCTTCCCTGATAAGACTTTCGTAAGTTTTTATGGGCACAAGCATGTAGATACGCTAAAGCATATTAATAATGCCATCTATATTAATATCAACAGCATGTCGTATTTTTGGCAAGGGGAGGATACTTTATTACCGACATTAGATTGGTCCGATGAGGTATTGTCGGACCACCCAATCTTACCTTATATTATTCGTTACTCAGATCCGCTCTTTGCAGTGGTTGATATTAAAGATAAGCAACTGACCCTTAAAGGAAGAGCGAATCTGACAACGCGTCAGATGGCTGCTTTAGATGAAGAAAAAGGAATCAGTGACAAAATCAGTGACCGAAAAGTTAGTTTGTAAGGATAGAAATTAATAGCATAGAACTAAATAAATAGTGCCAAAGGCAGAAATGAATCAAACGCTGATTATTTCTGCCTTTTTGTGAGGAAGTGAGGATGTAAACGGATTATCAATAAGATGTTTACAAAAAGATTATAGTAATAGGATGGCTATGTGGTGAGCTTAGAGAAGATATTACTTAGAATTCGACATGAATATTACAGACCTAGGTATCTATTGACGTAATGTTACAGTGGTAAGTCAGTTTATTTAAGAAAGGTCTAGGTGTATTGGAATTCATATTTTGCTATGTTAAAGTTAATCTTGTCAATTAGTGAGGAACTAAAATGCATTATAAAGGTGAAATTATATATGAAATTTACTAGAAAATTATGGATTGGATCGGCAGTTGCTGCATTACTATCTAATGGATCATTTGTTCTTGCACAAGATGCGTGGCAAGCTAGACAATTAAATGAAGTTCTAGAAGACATTATTATTGATGAATATAACCGTATTACTTATACAGTACAAGTTGGTGACACATTAAGTGTTATCGCAGAAGCGATGGATATTCCTTTAGATGACTTAGCTTACATTAATGATATTGAAGATGTGGATTTAATTTTCCCTGAAACAATCTTAACAGCTCAATTAGATGCATACGACCGTGTTGAGAGCTTAGAAGTTGAATCTCCAGATGGAGAAATCCTTGAGTTCGAGATTCCAGTTAACTTATCTCCAGTTACTGAAGTAGAAGAAGTTCAAACTGAAGAAGTTGTAGAAGAAGCTCCTTTAACTGAAGATGTAGAATCGACTTCATATTCAATTGGTGGACCTACTAATACTGAAGCTGATTTTAATGAGACAATTATCGAAGAAGTTCCAGTTTGGGTAGCAACAGAAACGGTAGCAGCTGAAGAAGTTGTTACTGAGGAAGTTGTTGAAGAAGTGGCCGTCGTAGAAGAGACTCCAATTGTTGAAGAAGTTCCTGTAGTGGAGGAAACTCCAGGTGTTGAGGAAGTTCCAGTCGTTGAAGAAACACCTGTCTACGAAGAAGTCGTTGAAGAGGTTGCTGTTGAGGAACCTGTATACGAGACGGACTTAACGGTTGAAGAAGGTTCTCAATCTTGGGAAATCGTCGAAGAAGTTCCTGCTTATGAAGATGCTGAAACTGAGATGCCTGAAGAAGTTTACGAAGATGTCTATGAAGAAGTAGTTACTGAAGAAGACATCGTTGTAGAAGAACCAGTTTACGAAGAAGAAGTGGCTTATGACCCAATGTCCAACCCACAAAACGCTGGTTTACAACCACATGCTGCTGAGTTTAAAGAAGAAGTAGCAGCTATCTACGGTATTGATTCATTCAGTCTATACCGTCCAGGTGATTCACAAGATCACGGGGCTGGATTAGCTGTAGACTTCATGGTACCCGTTGGATCTCAATCAGGTGATGATGTAGCAAATTACTCAATCAGTAATATGGCTGAGAATAACATCTCTTACGTAATCTGGGAACAACAAATTTACGGATCATGGAATAACCAATGGGAATGGATGGAAGATCGTGGAAGTGTAACAGCAAACCACTACGACCACGTACACGTATCATTTAATCCATAATATTAAAGTTATTTTAGAGACCAAGGCGATTCATTTGAATTGCTTTGGTCTTTTTTTGGGTTCTTCAATTTTTGATGTTGGTGAGTTAAAACTCACTGACATCTTTTTTTGTGTAAATATACAGAAATAGCCAGTGAATTCTACTATAATTAAGTCACTACCCATAATCATAGTTAGGAGAATTCACATGGCTGAAACTAATTCTATCGCAAATCTCTTTGATATTAAAGACCCACACATAAAAATTGAAGACAAAGTTGAAAAGAAACCTTATAAGGGTCAAATTGCCAAGGTGATTTTTGGTACTTTATCTTATCCATTTAAGGCATGTCCATCTTGTGGTGTCGTAAATCATTCAACCCAAGATATGATTAAACACGGGTTTGTTAATACAACGATTCATTTATCAAATATCAGGTCCCAACCCGTTCTCTTAAAATTAAAAAAACAACGTTATCATTGTAAACACTGCGGAGCTACACCCACAGTTACTACATCATTAGTGGACTTTGGGTGCTTTATCGCAATCGATAATAAGCGTTATATAGCCTTGGAATTGGCAGAAGAACAATCTATGAAATTAATTTCGAAACATCTTGTGGTATCTGATTATACAGTATCGTGCGTTCTGAAAAAGACAGGAAAATCCTTATCTCCTCACGATCAATCATTACCAGAACACATTGGTATTGATGAATTTAAGTCCGTTAAGAGTGTGACGGAATCAATGAGTTGTATCTTAATGGATACTGAGAATGGGACATTAATGGACATTTTACGTGACCGCAAACAAGCGGCGATTAGAGATTACTTTATGCGGTTCTCTTACGAAGCACGCCAACGTGTTAAGTCGATTACCATGGATATGTATCGTCCTTATTATCAATTTTTAAAGGGGATTTTTCCAAATGCTGAAATCATTATTGATCGATTCCATCTCGTTCAACATCTCAATTGCTCATTAAATAAAGAGCGTGTTCGTGTCATGAAATTAATTAAAACATCACGTCCCACAGATTACCGTAAGCTAAAACAACTATGGAAACTAATCCTTAAAAACCGCGAAGAATTAGACTTTAATAACTATCAGTCGCACCGCTTATTTGACGGCCTTGTAACGGAGAAGATGATTGTCAACTATATGGTGAGTATTGACGACCGCTTTGAGAAAGTATATCGTCTGATTAATG
The DNA here is from genome assembly GCF_014049385.1 of Ruoffia halotolerans. GTDB lineage: Bacteria > Bacillota > Bacilli > Lactobacillales > Aerococcaceae > Ruoffia > Ruoffia halotolerans. Next base: position 13,084 of record NZ_JACAOA010000026.1, read on the forward strand.
ATTTAAAGACAGATATTGCCCTGCATAATTTTAAACATTTTGAGAAAGATATTGAAGAAACACGGAAGTATAGCTTGCCAAGGCAAGTGAGAACTACTATTCAAACACTCCAATACTACTTACCATCAATTGAAAATAGCTTAAAATATACCTTATCAAACGGTGTGTTAGAGGGAACCAATAACAAGATTAAGAACATCAAACGGAGTGGCTATGGGTACCGAAATTTTGATAATCTACGCTATCGCATATTGATCACTCAAAAACTAACCGTTAAGGCAAATAAAAAAATAAGACCTCTCTTATTTGAAGAGGAAGAAAGAGCAATGAAGGACGCAGCATAAATCAAAAAGTAGACTTAAAAATAGAGATGAAAAAAAGCCAGTATGAATTTTCATACTGACTTATATTGGGCTACCAACATCAAAAATCGATGAACCGTTTAATCAGTATTTGAACGAGGTAGCTTTCAGGCTACCTTTTTTATTTTCTTAAAATATTCAAAAATGTCTTGGAATTATCCAAATAGGCTTGTTGTTTCAGCGATTCTCGACTACAATATATCAAGATATAAAGGAGCGATTAAATATGAAAAGCAGTGTTGAAAATGTAATGAGTTATAAAGATATAAATGTTCCTGAGGAAAAATTAACAATTGAAATACCTTCATGGGATGCCGTGGCACAACCATTAGTTGACCATGCGCGCAGACAATATGAAGAGATGATCAATGAACCGGTTGACGAATTAACGAACGAAATGGTAGACGCTCTAGCTTTACCAGGGGTTAAAACAATTCAACAACTTAAACAATCGGGGATGGAAGTATACCAACGTAACCAAACACAGTTACAATTCTATAATGAAGTTTTACCATTCATCTTAAAATACTATGCAGACAACTCAAACGTCATCTTAAATAGTGAAGAACGCGACAGTTATGTTACGGATTATTTAAGACAAGTGAAAGCTTACGCCGATCAATACGACATGCCTTTAGAGCAATATGGGCGTGAACAATTAAAACTTGAAGGTAATATTAATGAACAACTTGAGAAACGTGCAGAAGAAGACTTTATCTTTAAAGTGATTGCACATCGTGTCTTTGAGAACCAAGGTGGGCGCTTAGATGAAGAAGCTTACGAGCAATTTATCCACCGCAATGTTGTTCAACAAGGGGCAGATGAAATCGAGTTAAGAGAGCGATTCTCATATAACGCTTTTAAAGAAATGATGCCTGAAATGTCTTTATCACAAGATATTTACGAGTACTTTAGTAAACGCATTACTTTTAAAATTAATCCTGATGCAAAACTTCGGGTGTAGAATAATATTGAACTTATCATTAAGATAGATATAATAATGTTATATCTAAAATTAAGCAAATAAGAAAGGAGGGTTGTATTGGAAAAAGATAATATGAAGCGCTACGGAATAATTGGAGGCATTGCCATAGGTATTATCGTTGTATTGGCTGTCATCTTTTTCTCTATTGGGCAACCCTTTACAAACAAATCCGCAAATTCACTTGGTGAAGAATTTAATCAAGCTGAAGAAATTACACCCGCTGAACTTGTGGAACAACATCGCTATGACACTTTGCATCTTCAACCAAAAGCGAGTGTCCTAATAGAAGATTTAAGATCATCCGTTGTAAATGTGGGTGTAGCGAACCGTACAGAAACGCCACTTCTAACGGAAGTCGCTGAAAATGATGAGGAATTAACCCCAGAAGAAGAGTTACCTGAGATTGTTCCGTGGTTTTACTTTAGTCCGAATGTGGCGCTTGTCTCACCCACTTCTTATGTGAATCAAGAACGTTTATTGTCTGAAGAAAGTTTAAACGGCTTTGCTTGGTATGAAGTTGAGGGTGAAGAATTATTATATCGTAATGAAGCACCATATACGGGTTGGCATAACATACCTGAGGAAGGTTGGTTTTACTTTCTAGAAGGTAAGCAACAAGATATTGGCTTTAGTTTGGAAGAAGCTGAAGAATTAAATCAACACCGTAATATGTTATTAAATTTAGTACCTACGGATGCACCTGATTTCTTCTTTATTGAAAGACCTTATGAGTATACAAAGATGAGTGAGGTCAAACCTGTAGATTACAGTATTCTCTATAAAGCAACAGATTCATTGATTCTTAGTGCACCTCCTAAGACACAAAACTCAACAATGATAACGACAACAGAAGGTTTCTATGATATGCCGATGGAAGTCGTTGCTGAGTACACTTCTTTCGATGAAGAATGGTTACATGTTTACATTGGTTATGAGGAATTAGGTTGGGTTCGAAAAGATGAGACAGGTACAGATTACGTGGAAACTTACTACAGCGAACGTGAACTGTTAGATACGATGGAAGCAGTGATTTGGGAAGAAATTGGAATGATCAACGCGAACGTCGGAGCGTCTTTTATTAATAATGAAACGATGGCGCAAGTTGATATTAATAATCAACAATTCTGGCCTGCAAGTACCCAGAAAATTTATGTCCTTGGTGAAGTCTACCATCAATATAAGACTGGTGAATTATCACCAGATACTTATGTGACGATGACGGACTGGGATAAAGTGCCCGGTGCGGGAATTATTCAAGGGCAGCCAAGTGGAAGTATGTATACGGTCGATGAACTTGTTGATTTAGTCACAATTTATAGTGATAATACAGCCGCAAACTTGTTGATTGATGTTGTAGGTGGGGGTTACGTTATTAACCCGCATATCCATCAATTAGGCCTTTACGAGACGTATGTGAATGGGAAGTATTATAGTGAAGATACTTACTTTACAACTACGCCTCATGATGCGGCGCGTTATTTTGCCTTATTAGATAACAACCAAGTCAATGGTGAACCGTGGGATGCGATGTTAATTAATAAGTTGACAATGAATACACATAACTTCTTACGTCAAGATATTCCTTCTTCAACAACGTCTTGGAATAAGTCTGGTTTAGGAGAGACAGAGCAAAATGATATCGCCACATTTATCACACCATATGGGGCTTATTCTTTAGCTGTTTACACGTCTTATCCAGGGAATTATGACAGCATTTCAGACCAGGTAGGGAATTTATCTCTACGTGTTCATAATGTCTTTAATGAATTAAGATCACAGTTGTGGATATCTGTGGAGTAATCACACGTTTAGCAAGTGCCGTTTCGGTGCTTGCTTTTTTGTTGTAATTTCTATCGTATTTAAGAAAGCGTTTTGCTATAATAGATGTCATCTAAATTAAGGGAGTGATATTGTGAATCAACGTGAGAATATTTTAAAACTCATCGAACAAAATAGTCGCTTAAAGGCGAGTGAAATCGCGACAATGCTTGATATAGAAGAGAGTGTTGTTGAACAAATTATTACTGAGTTAGAAGAAGAGAAAGTCATTATCGGTTACCACACTTTGATTAATTGGGATAAGACTGAAGATGAATATGTTTCAGCGATGATTGAAGTGAAAGTGAATCCACAACGCGGTCAAGGCTTTGATCGGATTGCGAGTTTGATTTACAATTTTCCCGAAGTTGAAGCAATGTATTTAATGTCAGGTGGGTATGATTTTTCAATTGAATTGAAGAAAGCACCCATGCGAGAAATTGCCCGTTTTGTGACAAGTAAATTATCTGTGATTGATGAAGTTCAATCGACAGCAACGCATGTTATTTTGAAAAAATATAAAGATCATGGAACATTATTTGATAATGATGATGACGATCGTAGGATGGCGGTTTCTTTATGAGAGATTTCGTGAATGAACACGTCAAAAAAATAAAACCTTCAGGAATTCGCCGCTTTTTTGATATTGCTAATGAGATGGATAATGTTATTTCTTTAGGAGTGGGGGAACCTGATTTCGATACACCGTGGCATATTCGTGATGAAGCGCGCCACGCATTGAGTCGTGGACGTACATTCTATACAGCGAATGCTGGTTTGATGGAGTTGCGAGAAGAAATAGCCGGGCGACTAAGACGTAAGCATCAATTAGATTATAATCCTAAAGAAGAGATTTTAGTGACGATTGGAGGGAGTGAAGCAATTGATATTGCTTTACGGGCAACTGTTTGTCCCGGGGATGAAATTATTTATTTAGAACCGGGTTATGTTTCTTACTTGCCTTGTATTGAGTTGTCTGGCGGGGTTCCCGTCCCGATTGCTTTAAAAGAAATAAATCAATTCCGTTTAACGGCGGAAGAACTAGAAGCAACGATTACACCGAAGACGAAGATCATTATTATGAATTTTCCAAACAATCCAACTGGTGCGATATTAGAGCAAAGTGACATTGATGCGTTAGCTCGCGTTATTATGAAGCATGACTTGCTTTTAGTGACAGATGAAATTTATGACGATTTGACCTATACTGAAAGTGGGCATGTAACATTGGCTTCAGTACCAGGAATGAAAGAGCGCACAGTTTATATTAATGGTTTTTCTAAAACCTACGCGATGACCGGTTGGCGTTTAGGCTATTGTTGTGGGCCGAAAGCAATTATGGAACAGATGATTAAGATTCATCAGTTTACAATTATGGCTGCACCGACACTGAGTCAATACGCTGGTATAGAAGCTTTGAAAAATGGGGATGCATCTGTTGAAGAGATGCGCCAAAGTTACAATCAACGTCGACGCTATCTTTTAAAAGAGTTAGATCGAATTGGCTTAACTTGCTTTGAACCTTTAGGAGCATTTTACATCTTCCCAAATATTCAAGAATTCCAGATGACTTCAGAAGAATTTGCGACACAATTACTGTTAGAAGAGCATTTGGCTGTCATTCCGGGGTCTGCCTTTGGGGACAGTGGAGAAGGGTACATCCGAATCTCCTATGCATATTCGATTAAAGAGCTGAAAGTTGCAATTAATCGCTTAGAGCAATTCGTTCAAAGATTAAGAGAGAAAGCATTGTACGGCGAAGCAGCACATTAATAACAAGATGGAGGATATTATGACTAAACAAAATGGACCACTACCAACACGTGATTTATTAAATAAAGAAGAGACTTGGGATTTATCATTACTATTTGCAACCCAAGCAGAGTACGAAAAAGCAATAGAAGCCTTAAAAGAAAAAGTAGCAACTTTTAATACAGATTATAAAGGGAACTTAACAAATGTTGGAACGATTTTAAGTGCTTTAAATGATTTTGATGATATCAATGTTAGGATGGGAAAAGTATTTCAATACGGTTCTTTAGCCTATGAAGTAGATAAATTAGATGATACGAATGAAGCAAATGCGTTAAAATTAGGCCAATTAAGTGAGTGGCTTGGCGTTCGTTTATCATTTTTTGAATCGGAATTAGCGAACTTATCTGAAGAGATGTTAAATGAATTAACAGTGACTGAGGAAGGGCAAAAATTTAAAGCTTTTATCGATCGAATCAAATATAATAAACCAATGATGCTAGATCCTAAGATTGAGGAAACCTTAAGTAGCTTATCGGGCTCACTAACGAATCATAGTGATATGTATAATACAGTTAAATTCCAAGACATGGTCTTTCCAGACTTTGTAGTGGGTTCTGAAACTTACAGCAATTCCTTTGCTGGTTTTGAGCAAGATTTTGAAGGGCATATGAATAAAGAAATTCGCCATGCTGCTTGGAAATCATTCCACCAAGGCTTAAGCAACCATCAACATACGGTTGCTGCCAATTATATTAACCATGTTCAAACTGAGAAGAAAATGGCAACTTTACGTGGCTTTGATTCTGTGTTTGATTATTTACTACACGATCAACAAATTTCACGTGATAGTTATAATTTAATTATCGATACCTTAACTACGGAGTTAGCGCCAGTATTTAGACGTTACGCGAAGTTATTAAAAGAAGAACAAGGGTTGGATAAAGTTACTTTAGCTGACATTAAGATGCCATTCTCTAAAGATGAACCGATGTCGATTAGTATTGATGAGAGTCGTGAGATGATTGAGTCAGCTTTATCTGTCTTTGGGGATGAGTATTTAAGTTATGTGAAGCAAGCCTTTGATGAACGCTGGATTGATTACCCGATGAACCAATCAAAATCAACAGGTGGTTTCTGTTCAACGATTGCTGATGGACCGTCTTATATTCTGCTTAACTGGACTGGTTTATTAAGTGAAGTGCTTGTGCTAGCCCATGAGTTAGGCCATGCAGGGCATTTTCAATTAACTTATCAAAACCAATTAAGTATTACACCGGAAGCAAGCTTGTATTTTGTTGAAGCACCTTCAACAGCAAACGAAGTCATTATGTGTCAATATTTATTAAATCAGCCGATTGAAAATGATGCGAAACGCTCATTAATTGCGGAATTTATTACAAGAACTTACTTCCATAATATGGTGACACATTTATTAGAAGCGGATTTCCAACGCAAAGTTTACGAAGCAGTAGATAATGATGAAGTATTAAATGCTAATCGTCTAAATGGGTTCTTTAAAGAAACGTTAGAAAACTTCTGGGCATATGCTGTAGAAATCAATGACGGCGCTGAATTAACTTGGATGCGCCAACCACATTACTATATGGGCTTATACTCATATACTTATTCAGCTGGTTTAACGATTGGAACTCAAGTGGGTCAGATGATTGCTGATAATGATCAAGAAGCTGTGTCAGCTTGGTTAGACAATTTAGCAGCAGGCGGAACGAAAGATGCGCTTGAATTAGCAGCCCATGTGGATGTAGATATGACCAATGCGGACGCGATTCGCCAAGCAATTCAATTCGTTGACGGCTTAATCGATCAAATCGAAGAGCTTGCTTAAGTTACAGTTATGTTACAAAAATGGAGTTATGCAACAAAAGAGTTAAGGGTCATTAACAGATGGCCTTTAGCTCTTTCTTTATATTTGAACTTGAGTTAATATATCATAAGTCATCAAATATGATATTTAATTATTTTAAATATAAAGGGGTATTACATAAATGAGAAAATCACTAAAACTTGTGGCAGCTACAATTGCAGTTTCTGCTTCATCAATGGCGATCAATAGTGCAGAAGCACAAGTCATCGGTGATAACGAAGCATCAGGGACTTGGACCGAGCGTTCAATCGTAGATGTTGCCGATTCAATAAATAAAGAAATTGCTGAAACAGGCAAATATACAATTCAATGGGGAGATACTTTATCAGTTATCGCAGAAGCGTTAGGGCTATCTGTTGAAGAAGTAACAGTATTAAACCAACTTGAAAATCCTGACTTAATTATTGCAGGTTCAACATTAGCTTTTAACGAAGAGCATCATCAAGTGACTTTCGCTAATGAAGATTTAGGTGAAGAAGTGACTTACTCAACTGAAACTGGTGAAGAAGTAGAACCAGTTGAAACTGAAGAAGTTATTGAAGAAGTCGTAGAACCAGGAGTAACTCAACCAATTACTGAAGATGGTTTAGTATTAAACACAGTTGAAGAATGGATTGCGCCCGAAACGCAAGAAGTTGAAGCAGCTGAAGAAGTATCAGAATTCACTTATGAAACAGCAGAGGTTTCTTACCCAGAAAACTTAGTCACTTGGGAAGAAGAGGCAACAGAAGAAGTTGCTGCTGAAGAAACACCTGTAGTCGAAGAAGAAATTATTGAAGAATCAGTGGTAGAAGAGCCTGTACTAGAGGAAGAAATCACTGAAGTTGTTGAAGAAACTCCTGTCGTTGAAGAAATTGTTGAAGAAGAAATCGTAGAAGAAGTTGAAGAACCAACTTACGAAACTGACTTAACTGTTCCTGAAGAAACTCAACCATGGGAAGTAGTCGAAGAAGAAGAGCCAGTGGTAGAGGAACCAGTTTATGTGGAACCTGAAGTCGAAGAACCTGTTGTTGAAGAACCTGTTGTCGAAGAGCCAGCTTCTGGTTCAATTGACTACTACTCAGCAAGTCTAGGTTCAATGCCAGAAAATGCTGGTCTATCAGAATCTGAATTAGCAGCTAAATTAGAAATCCGCCGTCGTGAAAGTACACATAACTATGATATTTATAGTGTATCTGGAAACCACTACGGAGCTTACCAAATGTTAGATTCATACTTCACGACATATGGATATGGTGATAGATCACCAGCCAGTCAAGAAGCAGCAGCTAACGGATATGTTGCATCACGTTACGGAAGCTGGCAAGCAGCCTTAGCTCACCACAACGCGAATAACTGGTACTAAAAGTTAAATAAACAAAAAAATGTCGAAACAACTAGATATAGTTGCTTCGGCTTTTTTTCTTAGACTTTTGTTGGCTTGATTAATACTAATAGATTTTAAATTATCGTCTTCTCATATATTAAATTTTTATTTGTCTTTTCACTTTAGATAGTGCTAGAATACTTTTAGACCTAAGATAAAGGAGTTATTTTGAATGAATCACAAAACAATTATGGAATTTCATGGGGGCTTAGATACGATCGGCGGTAATATAATCTCGCTAGTGTACAATGGCTATCGTATTATTACAGATTTTGGGGCAGTTGTTGGTGTTGATATTAATGAATTAGCATATCAGAAAAATACGCAAGCATTATATGATGACAATAAATTGCCTAAAATTGATGGTCTATTTAGACAAGAAGCTTTAGAAGATAATTCAACATTGAGTTATGAAGCTTCAGACTTAAAAACGATTGTATTAATTTCACATCTACATTTGGACCATGTGGGGAGCTTGGCTCATTTACATCCGGATATTCCTGTCTATGCAACCGAGACAGCGGTTGCTTTATATCATTCGTTGAACAAGCACGAATTTCTACCGGACTATCCAGTAAATTGGACACCAGTAAAACCCGGTGAGACGATTGAACATGGTGAGTTTTCAATTACTTTTCATCTAAGTGATCATGATACGGAAGGGGCGGCAAGTATCTTTATTAAAGCTCCTGATGTTAAAGTAATTTACTCAGGAGACTTGAGATTAAGTGGTTTCCATCCGGAAAGAGTGATGGAGACAACAATTAAAGCAAAAGCTTTCCAACCAGATATCTTATTACTTGAGGGAACAAGTTATAGTTTCAGCGAAACGATTGAACCATCTGCCCTTGAAAAGGCATTAGAACCACTGATTGAACGCTTAGGCAGTCACACAGAATTTGGCTTAATGCGAGACGTACGTGCTTTAATTAAAGACTCAGATAAATTAGTAGCATTTAATGGTTATCCACAAAATGTGGATCGCGTGGTTGAATTAGCGCATTTATTCAATGAGTATAAACGCACATTTGTACTGCAAGCGAGTCTATATAATCTAGCATTCGAATATGTCAAAGACTTAGATCATGTCGCTCCTTTAGCAACGGAAGATGCGAGCTTCGGCGTGACTGTCCAACAAATTCAAGCAAATCCTGAACAGTTCGCAATTCAAGTGGACGAATTTACTTACGAGCAATTATATGATTTACCAAAAGGGATTTTACTTCATTCAAATGGTGTTCCTTTAGGATTATTCATGGAAGGTTATGAAACTTATATTCGTGGCTTACACGATAACGGTTGGCGAGTGGTTGATGCGGGTGTGTCAGGACATGCTTCTAAAGAAGATTTATTAGCGGTTGCCTACACAATTAACGCAAAAGTCACCGTTCCTTGGCACACAAAATTGCCAGAACTATACAGTGAAGCCCTTGAAACGTATGGAGTTACAACTTGGTTACCTGAATATAACAAGCAATATTCCATCGATTCAATGAAGGAACTGAGTAAGTAGAGGAGAGATAAAGTGAGTCAACAAGTTATTAGATTAATTGTAACAAGCGATACCCATGGGCATTGGTTAAATCAACCAGATAATCCAAAGGCATCTTTATTCAATACCGCAACTTGTATTAAAAATTTAAAAGCCAAAGAGGCTGATGTGACTTTAACGATAGATCTAGGAGATTTTATCCAAGGGTCATCTTTTGCAACCTACTTGAGCCAAGAACGTCAAGACGGAAGAGTTATTTCTCGTGCGATGAATGCGATTGGTTATGATTATCAATTGATTGGGAATCATGAATTTAACTTTGGGCAAGATTATCGCGACCAGATAATTGAAGATTTGAATGCGGATTTACTTGTCAGCAATATTATTGATGATGCGACGGGCAAACCATTTTTAGGAAAACCGTATGATCTCATTGAACAAAATGGCATCAAGATTGGTATTGTAGGAGTAACAACTTCTTATATTCCAAACTGGGAATTGCCTGCCCATTATGAGGGGTTGCGATTTGAGGATGCCTTTGAATCCGCTAAGTATTACGTTGAAATAGTGCGTGACCAAGTGGATGTTGTCATATTAGCGTATCATGGTGGTTTCGAAAGAGACTTAGTCACTAAGGAACCTTTAGAAGAATTAACGAAAGAAAACCAAGGGTCTGAAATGTTGGCGGGTATTGAAGGGGTTGACGTCTTATTAACAGGTCATCAACACCGCGAGTTGAATCAACAAGTGGGCCAAACTTACGTGATTCAACCTGGCTATGCCGGTGAAATAGTAGCTGAAGTCGAAATTGAATTAACGGATAATCAAGAGATTTCAGGAATAAACGGTACACTTCATAATACGTCTCAATGTGAGGTTAACCAAGCAGTTAAAGCTGTCATGGAACCTGAAATTACTGATGGAAATAATTGGTTGAATACCGTATTAGGTGTCGCACCTTTAGAACAAGTGACTACAAGTCCAATTGATGCGCGTCTGAATGGCCATCCTTTTATTGAATTATTAAATCAAATTCAATTCGATGAAACAGGGGCTGATTTTAGTTCTGTGGCTTTAGTTAATAACGCTTTTGTAAATTTCCACGGTGAAATTACGAATGAAATTTTATTAAAGAGCTATCCTTTCTATAATTTAATCGCTAAAGTGAATGTCACGGGTAATGATCTATATGAGGTCATGGAATTCAACTTACAATACCTAGAAGTAAACGCTCAAGGTAATATCCATGTGAATCCAGAATATGTTGAACCTAAACCAAGACATTATAACTTTGACGTCTATAGTGGAATGACTACAACCGTTGATATGACACAACCTGTTGGGCACCGTGTGACTAGTATTGTCGATGATCGAACTGGAGAAAAGCTGGATAAAAATGCTACTTACAGTGTGGCCTTATCTCAATACCGAGCAGTCGGTGGGGGTGACTTTAAGTGGTACGGTAAAGAAAAAATTGAATCAATCTCAAATATTGATATCGCGACGTTAATGAAAGATGCTTTAGGCAATTATACTCAAGAAAAATGGGACTATATTAATTCAAATTATCAGCATCTCAAATGGGATCCTAAATTAGATATTGCTGATATGGGTAATTTATGAGAATAATTAAGATACGATTATTTTACATAAAATTTACAAAAAATTTACAGTAGCTTGATATACTAAAATAACTTGAGAAGGATGAGGTGTCAGTATGCAAGTAAGATTTGAAGACGTAACGCTGAAATTTGGGGATAGAACGGTTTTAGACCGTATTAATTTCACCCTGCCTAGTAGCGAATTAATTTCATTTTTAGGCCCAAGTGGTAGTGGGAAATCAACCACATTGTATCTCATATCTGGTTTGTTAGATGCAACTGAAGGAAAAATCTACTTTGACGATAAAGAGGTCACGAATTTAGACCCAGTTAAACGGGGGGTTGGTTTAGTATTTCAAAACTATGCGCTTTATCCACATTTAACCGTCTTAGAGAATATTATGTTCCCTTTAAAAATGGCTAAAGTGAGTAAAAAGGAACGACGTCGCATCGCCACTGAAATGGCGGAGTTAACTAAGATCGGCGATCAACTAGATAAATACCCACGTCAATTATCCGGTGGACAACAACAAAGGGTAGCGATTAGTCGTGCCTTAGCGAAATCACCGTCAATTCTATTAATGGATGAGCCATTAAGTAACTTGGATGCGCGTTTACGTATTGAAATGCGTGAAGAAATTCGCCGTATTCAAAAAGAAACGGGTGTCACAACCGTGTTTGTAACCCATGACCAAGAAGAAGCTTTAAGTATCGCAGATCACGTTATGGTCCTAGACGATGGGGAAATTCAACAAATGACAGATCCTGTTACTTTATATGAAGACCCTAAAAACTTATTTATTGCGAAATTTATTGGGTCGCCAATTATTAATATTTTTACAAAAGAATCGCGTTCTATCAATAAAGAACACTCATTCTATAATAAAGACTGGTTCCACTTTGGAGTTCGTCCAGAACATCTAGTTATAGCTAATGAGAAATCACACTTATTAAGTGCAACAGTTGAACGTATCGAACGTGTTGGTAAGGACATCAAGATTCATTTAATTAATGACAGTGAGAAATTCATTGTTTCGGATGTCGATACTGAAGGCTTAAATGTTGGCGATACAATCTACTTTAATGCTGATGAAGCAAACACTTTATACTTCGATATAGAAGGGAATCGCCTGGAAAGCAGGGATAAAGATGAATAAGAAGGCAACAGTAAAAAGTACTTTAGTCTCTTTGCTTTATTTAGCACCAGCCATTATTTTTATTGGTATTTTTACGATTTATCCAATCTTTAAATCGATTGATATGAGTTTTTATACAGACTTTAATATCTTCTCGGGTGAGATTAATGCTCGTGGGATGGATAATTATCATGAGTTACTCACTGACCCTGAGTTCTTCAAAGCTTTAAAGAACACAGCGATTTATGTTATTGGTGTAGTACCTGCATCGATTATTATATCTTTGTTTGTAGCTGTATTACTGAATTCAATTCCTAAATTCCAAGGCTTCTTCCGTTCTGTTTACTTCTTACCTTTTGTAACGAGTACGGTTGCAATTTCAGTAGTTTGGAGTTGGCTTTACCACTCTAGATATGGCTTAATTAACTATATCTTAGGACTCTTTGGTGTTGATGCCATCAACTGGCTAGGAGATCCTGATAACGCGATGATAGCCGTTATTATCATGGCGATTTGGAAGGGGTTAGGTTTTAACATTCTGCTTCTATTAGTTGGTTTAAATAATATTAGTGATAATTATTATCGCGCTGCTAAAGTTGATGGAGCAGGAGTTTGGGCGAGATTTACAAACATTACTATTCCACTCTTAAGACCGACATTGTTCTTATTGTCAGTTGTTGGAACGATTAATTCATTTAAAGTGTTTGATGAAGTTTTTGCTTTATTCAATGGACGACCTGGACCGGTAGGCTCAGCAACGACTGTTGTTTATTATCTATTTAGAAAATTCTACGAACAATTCGATTATGGTGTCGCTGCGGCATCCGGAATTGTCTTATTCTTAATTGTACTTGTGATAACAATCATTCAATACCTTGGTAATCGGTATTTTGAGAAGCGAGGTGGGTAAGCATGAAAAAATTCTTACAATTATTTTCAATTTATTTAGTGCTTTTTCTAGGCGGTATCTTGATGGTGTTACCATTCTTCTGGATGGTGTCAACCAGTTTGAAATCAGCTGGTGAAGCGATTGCGATTCCACCGGCCCTTTTACCAAGCAATTGGTTGTTTTCAAACTATGAAGAAGCGCTTGAAGCAGCGCCGTTCGCTCGTTATTTCGTAAACAGTGTGATTGTCACGGTGGCTTCCACTGCGGGTGAATTATTTACTAGCATATTGGCAGCTTTTGCCTTTGCTAAACTTAAATTTTGGGGTAAAGATTTAATATTTATAATATTGTTAGCTACGATGATGGTCCCAGGTGAATTGATGACCATCCCGAACTTTGTTACTTTGGCAAATTGGGATTTAATTAATACTTATTGGGCATTAATCATCCCTTGGTTAGCGAGTGTATTCTCAATCTTTACTCTAAAGCAGTCGTTTGAATCGATACCAGATGCTTTATATTATTCTGCGAAAGTGGATGGAAGTAGTGACTGGCGTTTCCTTTGGGAAATGATGGTACCACTGTCTCAATCATCGATTGTCGCGGTGATGATATTGAAGGTGATCGGAAGCTGGAACTCATTCATGTGGCCACTGATTGTTACAAATGATACAAGTTTACGTACATTACCTGTCGGACTTCAAGCATTTACAACAGAAGCGGGTACGCAATTTGAGTTATTAATGGCTGCCTCAACGATTGTTATTGTTCCTATGGTTATCATCTATCTATTGTTGCAACGTTACATTATTCAAGGTATCTCAAACTCTGGACTAAAAGGTTAGTCAATATATCCTCAGGAGGGAATTATTTAATGAAGAAATTTAAATTAGCAGTTGCTGCTTTAGCGGCATCAGTATCAGTAAGTGCATTTGCACCATTCACTGCCCAAGCACAAGAAGAGCCAGTAGAAATTACTTTCTGGCACGCAATGAACGGTCCACACCAAGACATGATCACTGAATTAGTTGAAGGATTCAACGGTTCACAAGACCAATATGTTGTTGTTGAACAAAACCAAGGTGACTACAGTACTTTACAACAAAGTATCATGGCATCTGGTGTGTCTGGTGACTTACCAACAATGTCTCAATTAACAAACTCAAATACACCTGATTACCGTGATCAAGGTTTATTAACGCCATTAGACGCTTACTTAACAGAAGAAAATGGTTGGACGGACGAGTTAAAAGACGGAATCTTTGAAGGGTTCATGACTGGTGTTACTTATGATGATGGAATCTATGCAATGCCATTCTCAAAATCAGTTCGTTTAATGTTTGTTAACCAAGATCTATTAGACGAAGTTGAAGCAGAAATTCCAACAACTTGGGCTGAAGTTCAAGCTTTAGGTGAAGCTCTTGACGAAGCTGGTTTAGAAGAAGAAGCAATGGGATTAGAAAACTCTATCTCAATGGAAGTTGAAACAATGGCTCGTCAAAATGGTGCAACTTGGATTTCTGATGATTTAACAGAAGTTGAAATTGCTTCAGAAACTGCCACTGAACCTGTACAATTCATTAAAGATTTAATTACTAATGGACATGCACGTCAAGCTGGAGAAGACGGATACATGTCAGGTCCATTCTCACAAGGTGCAAGTGCATTATACATCGGATCTTCAGCTGGTTTAGCACACGTATTACCAGGAATTGAAGAAAATGGAATTAACATGACTACAGCTGAAATTCCAGTATTCAACGATGGTGAAAACTTAACTTTATTCGCTGGTAATGATTTAGGCGTATTTGAATCAGCTTCAGAAGAAGAACGCGCTGGTGCAGCTGCATTTTTAGCTTACTTATTAGAAGGTGAAAATACAGCTAAATGGGCAATTGGAACTGGTTACTTACCAATCACTCAAGCAGGATTAGATTCTGACTTATGGCAAGACTACTTAGCTGAAAACCCACTTGTAGAAGCGGCTTCAGCAGAGTTAGACTACGGTCAATCACAAGTTCCTTATGTAGGATCTTCAGAAGTATTCAGTGAAATCGAATTAGCTTTAGAAAATATTATGATTAACGACGCTGACGTTCAAGCTGAAATGCAAGGAATCGAAGACTTAGTTAAAGGACATCTTGGAGTAGAGTAATCTACTATCCACAACAATAGAATAGATAACAAATACACCCACTGAAACTTTAGTGGGTGTTTTTTTGCTTTTAGGATTATGAATCTTAGGTATTTGGCTCTTC
>NZ_JACAOA010000027.1 GCF_014049385.1 Ruoffia halotolerans
ACTTCAATTTTATTTTTTTTACAGAACGTTGATTAACTAAACTTAAATCCCTATAATAAGATTATCTATTCAATTCTATAAAGGAGACTCATAATGCATATTCTAGAAGATTTAGAGTGGCGCGGAGCCATCAATCAACAAACAGACTCAGAAGGTCTAGAAAAACTAACACATAAAAAAGCGATTGGTCTATATTGCGGAGTTGACCCTACAGGGGATTCAATGCATATCGGTCATTTAATTCCATTCATGATCCTTAAACGATTTCAATTAGCTGGTCACAATCCAGTCGTAGTTATTGGTGGGGCGACAGGTTCTATTGGAGATCCAAGCGGCCGCAGTAGTGAACGTCAATTACAGACCATGGACGTTGTAAAAGAGAACGCCAATAAACTAACACAACAAATGGATAAGTTATTCTTAAAAGGCGACGCTGAAAATAGCGGTTTCCGTGTTGTAAATAATTACGATTGGTTAAGTGAATTATCTTTATTAGATTTCTTACGTGACTACGGAAAACATTTTAACATCAATACAATGCTTGCTAAAGATATCGTAGCTTCTCGTTTAGAAACAGGGATTTCATTTACTGAGTTTACTTACCAAATATTACAATCCATCGATTTCCATTATTTATACAAGAACTTAGATGTTCAATTACAAGTAGGTGGTGCAGACCAATGGGGTAATATTACAGCGGGACTTGATTTCATTCGTCGAATGGAAGGTTCTGAAGCAGAAGCTTATGGATTAACCATTCCATTAATGCTGAAATCAGATGGAACTAAATTTGGTAAATCAGCTGGAAATGCGATTTGGTTAGACCCAGAGAAAACAACACCTTATGAATTCTACCAATTCTGGATTAACCAGCAAGACTCAGATGTTACTAAATTCCTTAAATACTTTACTTTCTTATCTAAAGAAGAGATTGAAGCTTTAGAGAAAGAAATTGAAGTGAATCCACACTTACGTGTAGCTCAACGCCGTTTAGCTGAAGAAGTTACTCGTTTTGTCCACAGTCAAGAAGCACTAGATGAAGCGCAACAAATTACTGAAGCACTCTTTACTGGTGAAGTTGGTCAACTTTCAGCAAAACAAATTGAAGAAGGTTTCAAAAACATGCCACAATCGACAATTGCTAGACAATCTGAGAATTTAGCTATCTGGTTAGTTGACACTGGAATTGTTGATTCAAGAAGACAATCACGTGAATTTATTAATAACAATGCCATCTCTATCAACGGAGAGAAAATTAATGATGTTGATTATGAGATTAGTCCTGACGATGCGATTGATGGTAAATACATCATTGTTCGTCGCGGTAAAAAGAAATATCATTTAGTTATTTTTGAAGATTAATACTTAAGTCCAAAAAAAGTCACCTACTTTTTAGTAAGTGACTTCTTTTTTATTCGTTCCAATTTTCTGGACTCCAACTTGCACCATCTAATTTTCCTTTATGGTTTTCAATGCGTTTCTCTTGTTCTCTTAATAAATTCATCGCAGCGACTAATAATGCTTTCGTCGGATAGTCTGCTGCTTTCTCAACCCATTCATCATGATAGTTATCATAGTGTGTATTCATCAAGTCAACCTCCTTACCAGCGATCAGTTAAAGTGAATAATTCACTCACTTCATCCGCTTGATCTTCTATCGTTTGCTTCCACAGTTCGAATAGAATTTCATTTTCTGCCGATAGATTGAGTTGCTCAGCTTGAATCGCCTCTAATTTATCTAACAAGTAGCGCTGGTAAGTTAAATAACTTAAATGCGTCCCTTCTTCTAAGTAACAAGCGTATTGATACATTAACTCCATCTTCTCAGATTCACTCATATAAGCAAATTGGTGAACCGAAAAAATAGGTAAATAAGTCATATTAAAGTAATTTGCCAATGATTCATACGGAGATAATACTTCTGATAACGTCCGTTTCTCTCGCCCACCTGCTTGATACTGACTCTCCTTCACACCTGCCACAACAACAACACCTAATTCTTTTGTTGCTAATTGTCTAGCCAACTGGTCATTTGTTTGTCTATCTTCAATGACCGTATCTAACCACAGTTTCATAATTGCTGGTGCTTGATACCAATAAAGATGGAATTGAAAGATAATTCGGTCATACTCTAATAGACGAGCTTGTTCTGCTTCAACATTGAATGACCCCTTGTCGTCAAATTCACTTTGTAAATCTACGTAGGTCACATCAGTTATATGCTTGCCTGAACTTAATAGAAATTGCTGACTACTCGAAGTCGCAACATCTGGATGAGCTACGTATACTATTGTTTTACTCATTCAATCCTCCTCAGTTATTCTGGTCCAAATAATCGCTTTAAATATGGAGATATCTCCATAGCGTTTTGGAATTCTTGAAGATTCGCTACATCTATATTACTGGCATTAATTTCCTCGATCAGCTCTCTTGCGTAGCTTTGGAAAGCGTTATTTAGTTTAGCCAATAATGTTTGATTGTATACTAATGCATAGGCTTCTTCAGCTTCCTTCAAGCCACGTGCAATGACTTCGAAATACCCCTCCGTCACAGGAATAAACTTTAAATTATTTAATGTAGATACTACAGTTTCATAATTTAAAGTTTGACTTAACGCATCATCAATAAGTAAATTGATTGTTTTTTGAAAGTTATCCTCTGTCTCTTGGAAGCGATAAGGTTCAATCGTTTCAAGTAGGGTGTAATATTCAATGTTTTCCACATAAGGAACATTACTATTGACTTGCCCACCAGTGATTACAGGTTCAATATACATTGCATTCACTTCATTGCGAGCGAAATAACGACGATGTAAATCATTATACGCTTGGATTTGTTTCGGTCCTAGGACTTCTGATTCTTCTAAGTCACTCAAGTGTGTACGGATACTCATTAAATCATCCTCATTCATATCTTCAATAATAAAGCCTGTTTCTTTATCAGAGTAATATTGATCAATTTGTTGAATGACTCCTTGAGCATAAGCTTCTTGGCGATGAATGTTTTTCACTTGATGCTGTGAATACAAAAAGAAACTTAATTGAATGATTACCGCAACAAGTATCGTACAGGCCAATGAAACTAAAATTTTTGCTTGTTTCGTCATGACGGTTCCTTTCAGAGTTTACTTTCTTTTTTATGTGGTAACTTCACAGTGAATACTGAACCCTTACCTAATTCACTGTCGACTTCTATATTACCTTGGTGAGCTTCAATGAGTGATTGAACGACAGATAAACCAATACCTGATTCTCCAAACTCAGTATTTTTCCTTGATTCGTCCACTTTATAGAATCTTTCCCAAATACTTTGTAGATGCTCTGGATCGATTCCGATACCCTGGTCGATAACTTTAATTTCACTATACTCTTCTTGCATCTTCCCTTGTAAGATAATATCACTGTTTTCAGAGAATTGAATGGCATTGGTGACGAGATTTATGAGTATTTGAATAATTCGATCATAATCTGCCCACATAATTAAGCCCTCTTCTGCTTCAACTATAATATTAATATTTTTCTTAGCAGCTTTCCGTGATAATTGTTCTTTAATTTGGTCGAGGAGTTTATTCCCATCATTCTCCTGCTTAGCTAAGACGAATTGATGACTTCTAATTTTTTCGTAGTCTAAGTTTTCATTGACTAATCGAGTCAGTCTTTGCGTTTCCCGTTGGATCAATTCTAAGCTTCGCCCTCGTTGCTTCTCTGGAATCATATTATGCTGTAAGCCTTCCAGAAGTCCGCTCATCGTTGTCAGTGGTGTCCGCATTTCATGAGCAACATCCATCATGAATTGACGTCTTAAACCTTCTTGTCTCTTTATTTCTTCTTGCGATTCCATTAGTGAATGTGACATCTTTTGGAAATCCCTTGATAAATCCCCAAACTCATCTTGCCCATCCGTCTCTATCGTTACATCGTAATTTCCTTGACCAATTTGTCTAGTTGCATATTGGAGTCGATGGATTTTGCGCGTTTGCAGGATTGAGTAAACTGTACTAATAATAATCCCCATAATAATCGCTAAAATAAGTGATATAAATATATTCTGTCTGACTGCATCAAGTCTTGCTTGTAGGTCATCTAATGGAGCCGCCAAACTAATAAAGCCTGATGGAAATTCCCCAACATCATGATGGGGTAGATATACAGTTAGATAAGGCTCAACCTCGCCGTTTTGGTTATAACGGTCCACTGTTCGAAAGCCAAGATATTGACCAGATTGAATTAACTGCAACTCTTCCTGAGATAAGTTCGCATCGAAGCGTTGATCATAAATCGGATAAATTGTTCTTCCATCTGATAAATACACTTGAATAACAATGTTTTCACTTGCTAATAATTGAGATGTTCTCACTAAATCATTTCGTGAAAAGTTATTATTAACGATGTTATACCCGTAATTTAGTAATTGCTGCTCACGTGTTTGTTCAATCTCAGTCGTCATTTCATCTTCAATTCGATAAGCAAAAAGCGCAACCGTTGCAATAATGACTAATAAAAATGCAAACAGTTGTTGCCATAAAACCTTCATTATTCCTCACCAGGTGCTTCGTATTTATAACCGACTCCCCAGACTGTTTGAATTATTTGTGGACCCACTTGTTCAATTTTTTGACGTAATTTTTTAATATGTGCATCAACAGTACGTTCATCTCCAAAGAAAGGATCTTCCCAAAGACTTGTTAATAAGTCTTCACGACTAAATACTCGTTTAGGATGTTCTGTAAATGCAACAAGTAAATCAAACTCTTTCGGTGTGAGATTCTCAATGGGTTTATCTTTATAATAAGCTTCGCGTGTTGATGTATTGATATGGATAATTTCTGTTTCAACATCAAATTCTGAAGTAGTTTCCACTTCTTCCTCTTGTATCGGTGTTACCTGAGCTCGACGGTGTAATGCTTTCATACGAGCGAGTAATGTAATCGGGCTGAAAGGCTTTGTTACATAATCATCTGCTCCAATTTCAAGTCCAATCACTTGATCACTTTCTGAATCTCTCGCTGTTAACATAATAATCGGTGTTTCATTAGATATTTTTCGTATATTCCGACAGATTTGCATGCCGTCCATTGTAGGAAGATTCAAGTCTAATATCACAATATCCCATTTCGTAGGATTATTTTTATACGCTTCATAGCCTTCTGCTCCGTCCTGATGGAAGGTTGATTCATAGCCTTCATTCTCAAAAAACATCGACATCATTTCGCTCACTGATTCATTATCTTCTATCATTAAAACGTTCATCATTGTTTCCTGCCTCCTTTTGCACAATCCTTGTGCCTTGTAGTCATTATTATACATGAATTAAATGAGTTTAAGCAATTTGAATCCATTATCCCTCATCTCCTCATAATATTCACAATTTCGTCACATTTGCAAACAAAAAATGCCCAATATAATCTTCCTTCGTATTTACCTACGTCACTTTTGGGAGGTTGGAATATACGTAAATAAAAAGGTATCGATTATACTAAGCATCTTTAGAGGTTTATAAATTAGGCTTTGGTACTTTTGAATAATATACTTTACTGGGTTTAATGGATAAAAATATAGAATAATTTTTTTATTAGTTCATCACAGAACGAATACTTTCTTCATCAATTTGGATATCCGTACTTTGATTTTGCTCAACCTGATTATTGTCGGTTTGCTTTTGTTTTGAGCCATCTGAGTCACGTGATTGCAATAAAGTTAGTTCTTCGACAAGACATTCAATGACGTATCGGTCATTATTTTCGCTGTCTGTGTATTTGCGACTTTGCATCTTACCGGTGATGGCAATTTGATCCCCTTTGGTAGTATAGTTATGCAACAAATCAGCAAGGTGGTTCCAAGCGACAAATGGAATAAAATCAGCCCGGCGCTCACCGTTTGCATCTTTTTGATAATGATTGATCGCAATAACATTATTAACAACACGACCATTTTGACCTACGTTATTTCGTCTAACATCTCGTACAATTCTTCCAACATACATTGCTTTATTCAAAAAATCACCCCTTTCTTTTTTGGTCTATATATATATACGTAAAAAAGGGGCGATTCCATTATTTTATTTTCAAATTTACACAAATCTTACATAAAATTTACAATTAACCGATTTCTTCTGCCATTTTTACAATTTTTCTTAAGCGGTGATTCACACCCGATTTTGAAATCGGTCCACCAGGTATTTGCTCTCCAAGTTCTTTTAAGCTCATATCTGGGTTGCTTAATCTAAATTCTGCCATAACTTTTAGCTTGTCAGGTAAAGTTGTTAGGCCTTGATAATCATCAATTAAACGAATTGCTTCAAGCTGGCGTTGAGATGCATCAATGGTTTTATTCATATTCGCATTCTCGCAATTTACTAAACGATTTACTGAATTACGCATGTCACGAACGATGCGAATATCCTCAAAACGTAACACAGCATTTGATGCGCCAATAATCGCTAAGAAATCGGAAATCTTCTCCGCTTCTTTTAGATAAGTTATAAAGCCATTACGACGATTGATTGTCTTGGCATTTAAATCAAAATCATTCATCATTTGACAAATATCTTTATTATGTTCATCGTAACTTGAATAAATTTCTAAGTGATAATTATTTGACTCTGGATTATTTACAGAACCTCCAGCTAAGAATGCACCTCGTAAGTATGAACGTTTCTTTTGTTCATTCTCGCTAATATCACTTGTGACTTTTGTATTCAAGCCAATACCTAACATATCCAGAATATTCAAGTCTTCTAGAATTTCTTTCACTCTAATACGACAACGTACAATATATACATTGTTCTTCTTCAGCTTCATCTTGCGTCGAACAATTAATTCACCTTCAACTCCATAATGATCTTTTAAAAGTGTATAAATTCGGCGCGCGATTGCTGCGTTCTCACTTTGAATATTCAAAATGAACTTTTGTTGATATATACTTACAGCACCATTCATTCGAATCAGCGCAGTAAGTTCCGCTTTAGCATGCTCTCGGTGTACTTCTAATAGCGTACATTCTTTTTTTACGTCTGAAGCAAATGTCATCGTGCCTCACCTCTCTATCTTTATTACTATTGTGTCTTTTCTACTTTTCGGGGGGCTAATTTTAAAGAATTTAACAAGTAGCCTAATTCTTCGACAACTTTCTCAGTATCATGATATGCCCCACCATGTTTCATACTTAAAAATTCGCTAGAGATGACGCGACAGTCTTCTTTACGTATGCCTTCAAAATCATGTTTAACCTGTAATAAATATTCTTCGTTTGGTTGTGTTCTAATATAATCTTCGGGGACTTCCGTTGTATTCACTAGAACTGTATCAATAAATTTATTATTCAAATGTTGATGGAGAACTTCTACATGATCGGCGTCGGTAAAGTTCTCAGTCTCACCTAATTGAGTCATGATGTTACAGATGTAGACAACTTCAGCATTTGTCTTGACAATGGCTTCACCAATCTCTTTAATCATTAAGTTTGGCAAGATACTTGTGTAAAGACTTCCTGGACCTAAGATAATCATATCTGCATCCATGATAGCATCAACCACACGGGGCGAAGCTTCTAAAGCTTCTTCTCCTTCAGTGGTTGTGACCAATACTTCTTTTATCTTCTTGCGGTGAGAAGCAATACTTGATTCTCCAACCGCAATAGTTCCATCTTCAAATAAAGCATTTAGTACCAGAGGCTCTTGAGCTGCTGGTAATATTTGTCCTTGAATATGCATCCACCTTGATAACATGTCGATAGCATCTTGCATTGAACCATGCATTTCTTTTAAGGCGGCAATCAACAAGTTACCGATCGCATGGCCAGCTAAAAAATCATCCGTAGATTCAAAGCGATATTGAAATAAATCAATAAACTCTGGTTCACGTGCCGATAAGGCACTCATACAATTTCGAATATCTCCGGGAGGTACCACATTAATATAGTCTCTAATCACTCCACTACTTCCACCGTCATCACCAACAGTAACAATAGCAGAAATACTTGCATTCAAATGTTTTAACCCTCGAAGTATTACCGGGAGGCCAGTCCCTCCTCCGATAACAGCCACTTTATAGCGTGGTTTGGCTTTTTCGCTCATGATCGATTGACCGATTCCTTATTTTTTAATTTATCGCGGTGCGAGACATTCACCGCGTAATGATTATTTTCTAATTCTTGACCCATTCTCTTAGCTAAGGCAACTGAACGGTGTTTACCACCGGTACATCCAATAGCAATTGTCACGCTAGATTTACCTTCTTTTTTGTAACCTGGTAAACAGTATTTAATTAAATTCATAAATCGTGAATAAAATTCTTCTGTCTCTGGTTGCTTCATGACATAGTCATATACTTCCGTATCTAAGCCCGTTTTAGGTCTTAGCTCATCAACATAATGTGGATTCGGAAGGAAACGCACATCCATGACAATATCTGCATCGATGGGCACCCCGAATTTAAAGCCAAATGAGACCATTTCGATGTGGAATGGTTGATAGGTATCAGAAGCAAAGACTTCGATAATTTTCTCTCTTAATTGTCTTGGCGATAAATCTGTTGTGTTAACGATCATTTGTGAGCGTGCTCGAATGTCACTTAACATTTCTCGTTCTTTTTTAATTCCTGTAATGGTTCTCTCTTGTGTTGCCAAAGGATGCTTTCTGCGTGTTTCTTTATATCTAGATACTAAGGCTTGGTCATCGGCTTCTAAGAAGACAATCCGCGTTGTAATGAATTGAGTGTTATCCATCTTGCCAATAACATTCTCTAATTCACTAAAGAATTCGCGTGTCCTTAAGTCAATCACAAGCGCGATTCGTGTAATTTTTCCTGATTCTTTCATTAATTCCCAAAATGTAGGAAGTAAATTTGGTGGCATGTTGTCGATGCAATAATAACCTAAGTCTTCAAAACTTTGGACTGCGACAGTTTTTCCTGCCCCACTCATACCGGTAATTATTACTAATTCTAATGTATCAGACATGCATCTCGCCTCTTTCCCTTGATTTTAATATATTATATCACAATCATTTTGATTTTATTATGATTATCGTTTGAATATTCTGTTTGTCTAAATTTGCTTCCTTATATTATCAGTAAACGTCTAGTAAAAGCAATTCATTTTATTTCTTTAAATAAAAATCCAAACGATAATTAATCGAATACAAACTCCATTCACCGCACCATTCTAATCGAACGATATGCACAGATTGAAGCCAATATTAAGACTAATCATCATTTGGATACTCTTATTTAGACTAATACAATTGTTACTCAGTTAATTTACGCATATCTGCTTCAATCGCTTCTGCTTTTTGATCAACCGTCTCACGATTGTCACCGCGTACTCCTAAGTATAATTTAATCTTAGGTTCTGTTCCACTTGGTCTAAAAGCAACCCAGCTACCATCTTCTAACGTAAATTTTAATGCATCTGATGAAGGATAGTCTAAGCCTGTTGATTTACCGTCACCATATTGCACTGTTCCTTCTAGATAATCTGCTACTTTATCGATAGATAAACCACCTAATTGAGATGGAGTATTTTTGCGAACTTGGCTCATAATGCTTGCCATCTTCTCTTTTCCAGATAAGCCTGGGAATGAAACTGAAATGGTCTTTTCAACGAAGTAGCCATGTTTGTCATAGATAGCTTCTAATGCGTCACCTAAAGTACGACCAGCTTTTTTATGGAAAGCCGTTAATTCAGCTAGAATAACTAAAGCTTGGATCGCGTCTTTATCACGCACAAATGGTTGTACTAAGTAGCCATAACTTTCTTCAAATCCCATTAAGAATGTATGTTCATTTGTTTCTTCATACTCTTTAATCTTCTCTGCAATAAATTTGAATCCAGTTAATACTTCGACCATTTCTAAACCATAGCTTTCAATAATCGCATCGGCTAAATCAGTTGATACGATTGATTTTACAGCAACACCATTGTCAGGTAATTCTCCTTTTTCGCGGCGGGCATTCAGAATATAATCTAACATGATGGATGCAATTTGATTCCCTGAAAGTAATTGGTATGAGCCGTCTGCGACACGAATCATTGCGCCTAAACGGTCAGCATCCGGGTCAGTTGCTAATAAGATATCAGCATCAACTGAACGGCCTAATTCTTCTGCTTGAACGAAAGCATCTGCGGACTCTGGATTAGGTGACTTAACTGTTGGGAAGTTTCCATCAGAATCTGCTTGTGATTTAACAACTTGAATGTTATCAAAACCGATTTGCTCTAATGCTTTTAGACCAATCATTAAACCTGTTCCGTGTAAAGGTGTGAAGACGATATTGACTTCATCTTTCATTGATTGCACTAAGTCTAAATCAACTGTGACAGCCTTCATCTCTTCTAAATAAGCATTATCTACTCGTTCACCGATAATTTCAATGGTTCCTGATCCTAGCAAGTCTGTCTTATCTCCGACAGCTACTTCAAGTGGATTATCAATTGCGCGAACATATTCTGTTAATTTATCTGCTGCTTCTGGTGGCATTTGCCCACCATCTTCGCCGTAAACTTTGTATCCATTGTATTCGGCTGGATTGTGGCTCGCAGTAATCATAATACCAGCATATGTGTTTAAATGACGCACTGCAAATGAAAGGACAGGTGTTGGTCTTAAACTTTCATATACGTAACTCTTGATGTCATGTTTTCCTAACACCATCGCTGCTTCCATAGCAAATTCAGGTGAGAAATGACGTGAATCGTAAGCAATCGCTACCCCGCGTTTTTTAGCATCTTCCCCAGCGTCTTTGATTAACTTCGCTAAGCCTTCTGTCGCTTGACGAACAGTATAGATATTCATGCGATTTGTACCTGGTCCTAATACTCCACGCATCCCTGCAGTACCAAAACTTAAGTTCGCTCCGAAGGCATCTTCGCTTTCTTCGCGTGATAATTGATTCAGCTCTTCGCTTAAATGTGTATCAAGTGACTCATGATTTTTCCATAGTTGATATATTTCTTCCCAAGACATAATTATCCCACCTTTTCTAATGTTATTTTTATTATAACATCATTTTATTATACAACAAAGGTTAACCTATCCTGAGTTAAAGCCTTTACACAGTTCCATTATTTTATTTATCGTTTATGTCAATATATAACTTTATTCCGCGATATCTTTTATTATCTTTATCACTTTTCTTAGTAAATACTCCATAAATTTTTACATAAAAAATGACCAACTAAATTAGAGGTTAGTCTAATCCGTTGGTCATGCTTTATAAATTAGTTTACTTGGTTAATTGGATCTTTCAAGCTTTGAACATAGTCAAACGCGCCTTGTCCAGCAATACTTCCGTCTCCGGCAGCTGTAACAATTTGGCGTAGGTGTTTTTGACGGATATCTCCAACTGCAAATAAACCTGGAACAGTTGTTTCCATGCGCTCATTGGTAATGATCCAGCCTTCTTCATCTGTGACACCTAAATTCTCAACAATATATGAGTTTGGTATTAGACCAATGTAGACAAAGACACCATTCGTTTCAAAGTCTTCTACTT
Organism: Ruoffia halotolerans; assembly: GCF_014049385.1. GTDB lineage: Bacteria > Bacillota > Bacilli > Lactobacillales > Aerococcaceae > Ruoffia > Ruoffia halotolerans. Next base: position 11,492 of record NZ_JACAOA010000027.1, read on the forward strand.
TGTTCGTTTTTACATTACGAATTGTGACTGAATTAACGCCATTTTCACCATTAATCTCTTCAACGACACTATCCCAAATAAAGTCAACTTTAGGGTTGTTAAAGGCACGGTCTTGAAGTATTTGTTGCGCTCTTAATTGATCGCGTCGGTGTATGATTGTTACTTTATCAGCGAACTGCGTTAAGTAATTTCCTTCTTCAACAGCTGAATCTCCTCCACCAACAACAACTAAGTTACGGTCACGGAAGAAGAAACCATCACATACTGCACAATATGATACACCTGAACCGCTTAAACGGTCTTCACCTGGAACACCTAACTCACGGTGATGGGCACCTGTTGCAATAACAACTGCGGGTGCGATATAAATTTTGTCAGCGGTATGAACATATTTCGTTGTTCCTGACACTTCAATATGAGTCACATCACCGTATAAGTGCTCTGCACCGAATTCCATCGAACTATCAAAGAATTTCCCTGCTAATTCAGGTCCACCAATTTTAGTATAGCCTGGATAGTTTTCGACATCTGCCGTATTAATTAATTCTCCACCAGGTGCACCTTTTTCAATTATAATTGTTTTTAAATTTGCGCGCGATGCATATAAGGCAGCGGTCATTCCACCTGGGCCTGCTCCGATTATAATTACATCTGCTTCAACACGTTCTTTTGTTATCTCTACCACTCGCTCTAACCTCCTAGGTTCGTCTGTTTAGTATTGTATATCATAGAGCTTTGATTGTTCTTAATCAATCTATTTGCTTAATACTATTTATTATATCTTATTTGTCAAGCGACTCTTCTTGTTTACCTTCACGTAACATCAAAGATTCAATCGCATCTTCAACAGATATTTTCTTATCTGTGTATAGAGCCAAATAAAGCATTTCCGTAATCGGCATGTCAATGTCATATTCTTTTGCTAATTCATAGGCCACTTTTACAGTTAATATCCCTTCAACTACCATGAACATCTTCTCGCTCACTTCTGCTCTCGAATAGCCTTTAGCAATCAAGGTTCCAGCTTGGAAGTTACGGGAATGCGGGCTTGTACAAGTTACAATTAAATCTCCTACTCCACTTAAGCCAATAAAGGTTAATGGATCTGCTCCTCGAGCAGTACCAAGTCTTGATATTTCAGCTAAACCTCTAGTAATCAAGGCTGCTTTTGCATTATCACCATAACCTAAACCAGATATAATTCCTGCGCCAACGGCAATAATATTTTTTAATGCGCCACCTAATTCAACCCCGATGACATCTGTATTGGTATACACTCTGAAATATCGATTCATAAATGCTTGTTGCACTGCTTGAGCAGCTTCAAGATTATCACTTGCCGCTGTTAAAGTTGTCACATCCTGGCGAGCAACCTCTTCAGCATGACTTGGTCCTGATAAGACAACGACATCTTGATAATTATCTTTATTTAGTACTTCTGTTAATACTTCGCTGATTCTTAGTTGCGTATTCATTTCCAAACCTTTCGAAGCATGCACAATCACTGGTGCTTGCGCTTGATCTTCAAGTAATGGATTTAATTCTTGTGCCATTTGTCTCATGGCATTGGTTGGGACAACTAATATAATCATTGATGCATTAGAGACAGCTTCAGATAAAGAGGTCGTTGCTTTAATTTCTTTCGGTAAAGATACATTGGGTAAATACTTTTCATTTGTATGTGTTTGATTTATCTCATCGATAATCGTTTGCTTTCTACCCCAAAGAACTGTGTCATGTTTGTTCTCACTTAATACTTTGGCTAAAGCACTTCCCCATGAACCTGAACCAATAATAGCAATCTTCATTATTCATCCTCATTTCTAACAACCCTTGATCGGTCATCTGTGTAGTAAGGCACCAGGTCTTTCCCTTTTAGACGAATCCAAAGTACAAGACCAATACCAATAACTACTAGAATAAGCGACAAGATTTGAGAAACTCGTAATGGACCGATATATAAACTATCTGTTCTTAGGCCTTCAATCCAAAAGCGTCCAATACCATACCAAATCATATAGAATGCAACGAGTTCACCACGTTTGAAGAAATCTTTACGGGGTCTTAGTAGGAGTAAGGCAATTAGACCGACTAAATTCCATAAAGACTCATATAAAAACGTCGGGTGATAATAAGTCCCATTAATATTCATTTGTTCAATAATAAAATTAGGCAGAGCTAAGTTTTCTAGAAAAGCTTTCGATACCGGCCCCCCGTGGGCTTCTTGGTTCATAAAGTTACCCCAACGCCCAATCAGTTGACCAGCAAAAAGTGCGGGTATCGCAATATCGAAGACATTAATGACACTGAGTTTGTATCTTTGACACAGTACATAAATTGTTATCGCACCACCGATAACACCACCGTAGATGGCCATTCCACCTTCCCAAACTCGGAATATACTTAATGGATCAGACAGATATGAGTTTGAAGAGAATATGACATAATAAATTCTAGCCCCTACTAAACCAAAAATCACTGTCCAAAAGAGCAAATCAAAAGACGTATCTGAATCAATTCCCTTACGGCTTGCTTCACGCGTAAATAAAATGTATCCGACTAAAATAGCCAACCCAATTATAATTCCATACCAACGGACCGGCCAGCCAAATAATTCAAAGGCAATCGGATCAATCGCTAAAAAATTCAATCCCATTCTATTGTTCCCCCCGGTTCTCTTGGATTAAATCACGTAATTTACTATTAAACGTTACTTTCGCATCATAACCCATTTGAGTCGCACGGAAATTCATTGCCGCAGATTCAACAATCGCAGCTAAGTTTCGCCCAGTTTTAACTGGGATACGAATCGAAGGCACTTGAACTTCGAATATTTGCTCATACTCTTTATCAAAACCAAGGCGGTCATATTGTGTGTTTCCGTCATCCAATACTAAGTTGATAATGAGCTCTAATCGTTTACTACGACGAATCGCAGATACACCGTACAAGCTCATAACATCAATAATACCTAAGCCACGAATTTCAATCATGTTTTGTAGGATCTCTGGGGCTTCACCGTTTAAAGTCAATTCATCAATTTGATACAGCTCTACACGGTCATCCGCAATAAGTCGATGCCCTCGTTGAATCAGCTCTAAACCAATCTCAGACTTACCAATACCACTGGATCCAACTAACAATACCCCCATACCAAAGACTTCCAAAAAGACACCATGCTTTGAAAGTCTTTCAGCGAGTTTTCTCTCGAGATAATTCGTAATATTTGCTAACACCCGACTTGTTTTGGATCTAGCTGATAAGATAGGAATATCTAAAGAGTCCGCAACTGGGATTAATTCTTCAGGTATATCAATCTCACGTGATACGACAATCGCTGGCGTCTCATCCGTACACATTAATGAGAAGATATTTGATCTTTCTTCGGATGTCTTTTCACTTAAAAACGACATCTCAGTGCGTCCAATTAATTGGATACGTTCATGTGGATAATATTCTTTGTAACCTGTTAAAACAAGCCCAGGTCTTGAAACTTCACTTGAATAAATTTTGTTTGTTTTATACTCTTCACCATATATTAAATTGATATCTAACGTGTCTACTAACTCTTGTACAGTTACTGCATTAGTCATGACGTATATTCCTCCTGTGAATGATCTTATTTACTTCTAAATGTTATCACACAACTGCCCAACAATCACGAACCAAATATTAAATCATACCTTATATAGTAAAAAAATCTACACCTGCTTAATACAAGCAAGTGTAGACTTAGTTCAATTTATTTAATTTCGTTTAATTAGAAGTCATCCCAATTATCATTATCTTCGGGTGTTACATCTTTAGGTTTATTATTCGAAGAAGGTCTATCTGAACCGAATGGATTCGATTTTCTACTTTGACCACCATTAACTTGATAGTCATAAGGTAAGAGTAGCCCTAAAAGAATATATAACCAAAATCCTGATGACCCTACCATAAGTAGGATAAAGAAGATTACTCGAACAATTGTCGGGTCAATATTGAAATATTCAGCTAATCCCCCACACACACCCATAATATGTTTATCTGTTGATGACTTAAATAATTTTTTACTTTGATTTGACATTTTATATCCCTCCATAATTTTTAATGTCTTGTTATGTTTATTATAACTCTTTTTTACTATCTTTTAAAAATATATCGCCAGAAGTTGTTGTGATGTTAACCATTGCATTATCTGTATCACCTGATACAATTCGATGGTAATGTGCTTTTTGTTTAGTTGGATGCTCGTCAATACTTTCAAGATTTGATAAGCGGTTTTTCACTTCACCGTGGGTAGTCTTACTGTCAATGGTTAAATTCATTTGACTTGGCAGCGATAACTTAACATCCCCACTCACTGTCTTGATTTTAACATTCGCATCATTCGTATCTTTTTTCGTTAGATAAAAGTCACTGTTTAAAGTGTCTGCTGATAAGTTTCGGATGTAACCATTCACTCGAACATCCCCATTTAAGTCACTCATCACTAGTGTATCAATCGGTGAGTTTTGAATATCAATATCACCGTTTAATAAATCTAATGATACTTCATTTGCTGTAACTTTATTTAAGGACACATCTCCATTTTTGTCTTTAATTACAATTTCTTTACTAGTTAAACCATCTAAATTGACTTCGCCGTTCAGTAATTGAATTTGGAATCGATCAACATCTCCTTGAGGCACTTTAATTGTACCGTCAACTGAGAATTTCGGTGATGTCACTTTCAATACAAAGCGGTTATCAATGATACCGATCGTATTTACTTCTTCAAAGTGCTCTTTCGACGTTTCTTCATGGCTACCATGGAATCGTACTTCTGCATCAACGACAATATCTTCACCGTCATGGCTCACCACCTCAACGGAACCATTATATAATTCAATCTCAAAGCGATTTACTCCTTCAACGGGATACGTAAATTCATAATCTTGTGAACTTGTTTTGATCCATGGTACTTGGAAAGAGACATTAACATCTTTTAAGTTGAAGTTCTCTAAAAATGATTTAGATTGTTCTGTGAAGAATGAACCCCATTTTTTACCTTCACGGGATGCTTCTTTTCCAAAGTGTGTGGCTGCTTCAGCAAATTTCTCTGAACGGTTATTGAAGAATTCTTTGAAATCTTGCTTGTTAGACTCTTTACTCCAGCCTAAGGCTTCTTTTTCACTTTGTAATTCAGTCAATTCACTTTGTAAAATATCTAATTCAGCTTGAATGTGATCTCTTTTTTCAATAGTATTTACTTTTTGTTCAATCATTTCAGGGGTTAAATCATCTAATTCTTCAAATATCTCAATCTCACGTATGCGTTGTTTGCTGATTAGTAATTTTTCATTCTCTTTAGCTATCTTATTGTTCAATGCTTGAATTTCAGCGTTAATTTCTGCTAAACGTGCTTGATTATTCTTAACTTTCTCAGTATCTTCAGTTTCTTGAAACTCAGACCATTCTTCAAAGTCAGCCTTTTTCTCAGTGCTATTCTTAATGTAGTCACCCATATATTTAGCAAAGTCTTTTCCTTGATTAAAGACTTCTTCAAATGTCTGATTAATACTTGCTTCTGTCACTCTCTCAGTGTCGTCTGGTGTTTCAGTTGTTCCAGTTGTTTGAGTCGTTTTTTCATCTGTAGTTGTCGTTGATTCTGATAAAGTATCATTATTTGATGCCGCTTCTAATAAATCAAGTGCTTCTTCCATAGAAATAACATTTTGTTTTACTAGTTCAATTATACGCTCTTTTTCATTCATATCAGTTTACCTCCAATGATTTTTATCTCCTGCTTCTCTACACTTATTATTATGTCATCGATTGTCAAGGACTTCATAGGTCTAGAGCCCTATCTTTACTTAATTGTAAGTTAAAATATATTCAAATTTGTTCGCGGACATATCTTTTGCTTTCGTTCTATCTATATTATGCAAGCAATTGGACATAAATTCATTGGACTATAGACCCATATTTTAAATAAAAGAAAAAAGCTAACGGATTTCCCGCTAGCTTTAGTAAAAATATTTAGTTGATGATTCCGAACACAACTGCAGCCAACGCTGCACCAGCAATCGGTGCTAACACTGGTATCCAAGAGTAACCCCAGTCTGAGTCTCTCTTTTGTTTAATTGGTAAGATCGCATGAGCAATACGTGGACCTAAGTCACGTGCTGGGTTAATTGCATAACCCGTTGTTCCTCCTAATGATAAACCAATTCCGATAATTAAGATACCGACACAAATTGTTGATAATCCTGGTGCGATATCGTATTTAGAAAAGCTTAAGATACCGAACATTAAAACAAACGTCCCTAATAATTCACCAACAAAGTTTGAGACTGTATTGTAAATTTCTGGTCCTGTAGCAAAAGTTCCTAAGATGGCTGATGAATCTTCAGTCACATCATAATGTGGTTTGTATTGTACCCAAACTAAGACAGCTCCTAAAAATGCCCCAAGCATTTGTGCGATTGTATAAGGTATGACTGAACTCCAAGGTGTACTTCCTTCAATCGCAAAAGCAATTGTTACCGCGGGGTTTAAATGAGCAGGACTCATATAACCTGAAGCTAAAGCTCCTAATGTTACCGCAATCCCCCAACCAATCGTAATCGATAACCAACCTGCACCATTACTTTTTGTTCCTTTAAGTAAGTTTCCAGCAACAATCCCGTCTCCTAATAAGACTAAGATTAACGTTCCAATAAATTCTCCAACTAGCTCTGTTCCCATATTTTTCCCCTTTTAGATATTAAATTTTTATTATTTTGCGTTTTCTTTTAATTCTTTTAAATCATTTTCAGCTAATACAGCAGCTAACTCATCTAAGTGTGCTTGTTTTTCTTCTTCAGACCATTCAAAGTATCTTGCCATTTCATTCGTAATTGGAAGTGTTAAATCATCCAGAGTTTCACGCATGAATAGTAAGTGATTTGTTCTTCTTAAGAAATAATCTACAGGAGTTAAAGCCATCTCTTCTCTCATTGTATAATGCAATACCAGTGTATCGCGTAGACTTAAGCCTTCAGCTGCTTCAAGGGTTGTAACTAAGTTGAATACACGCGGTGCATTTGAGCCAAAGACTCTGGCGATATATCTTGCGTCTTCTTTGTCTAAACCACGTTTCACACCTAATTGAGCAAAAGTTTCTAATTCTGAATCCACATTTGCTGGATTTAATTCTCCACCTGAGACTGGATAAGTTTTTGAATTAACTAAAGTAAATTGCTTTTGATATTGTGTTGAAAGGATCTCAATAATTGCTTTCATTGCTCCTTCAGCCATCTTACGGTAATCCGTAATTTTTCCTCCAGCTAGTGTAATTAAGCCGTTATCATCAATATCTAAAGAACTTCCACGAGATACCGCTGAAGGGTCGTTAGCTTTCTCAGACGTACTAGTTTCAATTTGTCCGATAGCTTCTTCAACGTCTTCACGCGTTGTTTCTTTATTTAAGTAAGAACCTACAGTTGAAATTAAATGATCAAAACTCTCATCCGAGATTGAACCATTATTCCCTCCATTATAATCGGATGCTTTATTCCCTGAAATTAACGGACGTAATCCTGCCCAGCTACTCTCAACATCATGAATCGAAATATTCGCTTCGGGGAAACGATTATTCACAATGCCTAATAAGTAATCAACATCTTCTTGAGTCACTGTTGGATGAGCTAAATCACCTGTGTAATCTGTATCGGTCGTTCCAAAGTATGTTTTATTCTCTCTTGGAATGACAAAGACCATACGCCCATCACCTAAGCCAGTATCAAAGTATGTTGGTTGAGGTACTTTAATCTTGCTATTATCTACGACTAAATGAACTCCTTTAGTTGGACGCATTTGTTGGATTTGGTCATCTTCTTTATTTAAATTACGAACTAAATCACTCCACGGCCCACTTGTGTTAATTACCGTACGTGCTTTAATTTCAAATGTTTCGCCTGATAACATATCTTTAGCAATCACACCGTTAATTTGTCCTTCTTCATCGAATAAAAACGACTCAGCTTTCACACGGCTGGCAATGAGTGCGCCATCTTGGTTTGCGCGCTTGATATTCTCAATGACTAAACGCGCATCATTATTGTTGTAATCTAAGTATTGCCCACCACCAACTAAGCCTTCGGCTTTAATTTGAGGTTCACGTTCCAGTACTTCTTCTTTCGTTAAAGTTTTATTTGCCAAAGGTGAATTGCTAACGCCGGCTAATAAATCATATAAATCCATGGCTACTTTCAAACGGAACATATTAAATGTCGCATTTGGCTCATCATAAACCGGTAATAACATTGGATCTGCTTTAGGAATATGAGGCGCGATTTGTTGTACAACTGCACGTTCTTGGACAGTATCTGATACAACTTCAACATCAAATTGTTTCAGATAACGAATGCCTCCATGAACGAGTTTCGTTGAACGACTACTTGTTCCTTCAGCGAAATCTTGCATCTCTATTAGACCTGTTTCTAACCCACTGGCAGCAGCTTGAATCGCCACTCCTGCTCCAGTGATTCCTCCACCGATAATTAATAATTCAAGGGTACGGTCTTGTAACTTCTCAATCGCTCTTTGGCGTGTATCTTTAGAAAATCTCATGATTATTCCTCTCCTTCTTCCATCTCAACTTCATCTTGTGCAAAGACACGTGTCGCATGAACTGCTTTTTTCCAACCTTTGTATAATTGTTCTTTACGTGCATTATTCATTGATGGTGTAAATGTTTCGGCTGTTTCGTTCAATTTCTTAATTTCATCTAAATCTTTCCAGTATCCTACGGCTAAACCAGCTAAGAAAGCAGCACCTAGAGCAGTTGTCTCTAAGTTTTTAGCGCGAGCAATTTCTGTTCCGATAATATCTGATTGGAACTGCATTAAGTAATTATTCATTGCAGCCCCACCATCTACTTTTAATAAAGGTATTTTAATCCCTGTATCCAATTGCATGGTGTCAATAACGTCTCTCACTTGATACGCGATGGACTGTAGTGTTGCTTTAATAAAGTCTTCCTTCGTTGTCCCGCGTGTTAATCCAAAGACAGATCCGGTCGCATCTGAATCCCAGTAAGGCGCACCTAAACCTGTAAAGGCAGGAACAACATATACTTCATCATTATTGCTTGAGTTTCTTGCATAATCTTCAGACTCAACTGAATCGCTAAACATACGCATTCCATCACGTAACCATTGAATGGCACTTCCGGCAATAAAGATTGACCCTTCAAGAGCATAATAGATTTTTCCGTTAATTCCATAACCAATTGTCGTTAATAAATTATTCTTAGATAATTCAAAATCCTCTCCAGTATTCATAATAATAAATGAACCTGTTCCATACGTGTTTTTGACCATTCCTGGTTCAAAAGCTAATTGACCAAATAAGGCTGCTTGTTGGTCCCCAGCCATACCACTAATAGGCACTTCTCCACCATAGAAGTGGAACGGTTTCGTTGTCCCGTATACTTCCGAGTTAGATTTCACTTCTGGTAGTAAGCTACGAGGAATATTTAACAACTCCAAAATCTCGTCATCCCACTCTAAATCCTTAATGTTATAAAGCATCGTTCTAGAAGCATTAGAGTAATCAGTGACGTGAGTCGCTCCATCTGTTAATTTCCAAACTAACCATGTATCAATTGTCCCGAATAATAATTCACCTCGCTCAGCCCGTTCTTGAGCGCCCTCAACATTATCTAAGATCCAACGAATTTTTGTCGCTGAGAAATACGCATCTACGATCAAACCTGTCTTTTGGTGAATCATATCTGCATGACCGTCTTGTTTCAATTGTTCAGCGATATCCGCTGTTTGTCTAGATTGCCAAACAATCGCATTATAAATAGGTAATCCTGTCTTTTTATCCCAAATAACAGTCGTCTCACGTTGATTCGTAATTCCGATTGCACTAATATCTGATGGTTTAATACCGCTTTCAATAAATGCCCCCGCAATCACTGATTGAACAGAGTTCCAAATCTCATTCGCATTATGTTCAACCCAACCTGCTTTAGGAAATATTTGAGTAAACTCTTTTTGATAACTCGCTACTTTTCCGCCCTGTTTGTTAATTATCAGCGCTCGTGAACTCGTCGTACCTTGATCAATCGACAAAATATACTTTTCTTCCATCTTAATCCCCCTATTAATCTGTAAGTAATTATTATTTATGTTTAGGAATCGCTTTCTTTGTGATTATATTGTATCTCTTAAAGTTAATTTGTAACTATCGCGTTTTTTAGAATTATTTAAAAAAGTGAGAGCGCTGTCCAAAAAAGATGAAACACTGGCTTCAAGAATTAAAGTCAGTGTTTCAAATAATAATTAATTTTCGCTATTAAAAAATCTTTGAATGATGATTTCTAATTGTCTCATATCAAAGTGATTTGGCAAGCCTTTGAGGTAATAGTAGGGACCCGGATAATCTCTGTCATAAGCATTAGAGACAATTAAATTAAAGTATTTTCTTTTGTCATATATTTCCACACTTACTAAACGATTGACCTCAAGCCTTTGACGCATGACTGATAGTATCGGTAATTTTTCTGTTTCATCACCAATAAGGTCTAGCCCGATACTTATTGTCATAGGCATCTGGTAAACAACATAAGACAGCACTTCTGTTAAGGTCCATTCTGCCTCCTTATAAGCATCACCTAATTCTTTATGGTCGTAGTGATAGATATTTGTGATGACATCCTCAAGTAAGGGGATCGCTAGGTCTTCATTTTCTAGATTCATGCCATGTTTAATGAGTGATCGATCTAACACATAATCAATGCTACGTTCAATAATTGCACCTTTAAAGAAGTATAATCTCCCAAGTATTTGATTTAATGAATACATTCCTTGTTCATTTAGATTTTCTTGGCTTGAAACCGTTGAGCGAATATATTGCAAGCCCGTTGTTGTCGCCTCACTAACCGGCCCACCGTAACCTAAACTTCTCTCCATGACAAATGCAGGTAGAATAGACATTGTTGTCATAAACATAAACTGACACATAGCCTCTTCCTCTTCACTTTCTAGGGCATAGCGACTTAAAAATACTAGCGTGTTCTGTCGAACTTGTTGATAGAAACGATGTGAATAATAAGGTTTCATCAACTCTTTTAAAGCGTTAAAATCCTTATATTTAACACCCATTCTTTGACGCGTTATCATGAGCCATAAACCTATTTCTGCTTCTCTATCCGCAAAAGTATCCTGCCCCCAAAGCTGTTGAAAAGAACGAATCACTTGTTGACTTTCTTTTGATTGTGCTAATTTACTTAATCGTTTTTTAGGTTCGACTAGAGTATATAAACGAAAGTAAAAATAGCGAATCTGATGTTCAGGACCTCTAATACGCCCACTTCGAACGGCTAAAGAAAATTCTTCTAGTAATACATTCAAAGAAACTAATTGACGGTGAAACGTCGCTTCACTAATGAGTAATTCTTGTGATAGCTTTTGAACCGTATACACTTCGACTTTAAATAAATAGTCCAGAATCTGATATTTTAAAGAATAAGGTAAGAATAGTTGCACGATATCTTGCTTTGTAACATGTGGTCCCAAGTTTAATCCTAGGCGGTCATTGATGAGCTGAATACTTAATGGGAAACCTTGTGAATCGGCTAATTCATTCAAATCTTCGACGTATTTTAATAATGTCACTTTCGACAAGGCTGTTTGCGCCATTGCCTCTTTAATTTCGAGATCCGTCGAATGATTAATTAATGTAGATAATAGAACCCATAGACCACGCTCACGTTTCTCAAATAAATCTTCAATTACCATCTAAAAACACCTCACTCATACGCTTTTGATAGCTCTTTAAGGCACAAGCATAAATACACTCACTCATTGAAAATTCTCCTCTATAAAAAAGTCGATCTTGAAAAGCCAGTGCTTCATCTGTCATTTGTGCATTTATCGAAATCGCGAGTAAATCAGCCAGAGTTAAAATATCACTTTGTGAATAAACTTGCGCTCCAATCAACTGTCCTGTTTCTTTCTTTGTGATGAGTTTAACCGTTATCTGAGATGGATTTTCTTTTGATATTTCTTTCTCAAGCATCGTTGTTTCAATTGGATAAAACAATGCAGCTTCTTGCTCTGTTAAGCCCACACTGACCATATATAAGCCGAATAATTGACTTCCGGTCACTCGTAAAGCTTGGGGCACGGCGCTTGTTTTTTGATAGAGATTCATCGCCGCAATTTTCCCGCTAAGATAGGCATGGTTCACTAATGGTAAATAATAATCTGTATCTGTATAAGCATAAGGCGCTCGAATTAAATCCCCCACTGCAAACACATCAGCCATACTCGTCTGTAAATATTCATCCACTTCGATTGTTTTATCTAAATGGCAATGAACTTGATCTTCAATTAACTTTGTATTGGGACGGAAATTCACAGCGAGCATCACATGGTCTGTCAGTATTTCAATATCTTGTGATAATATAACGTTAAACTCTGTATCCTGTGAGTGAATGCTTTCGACATAATGTCCTTTAATCACGTTGACGCCACTTTCTTGTATTTTTTCCTCTAATAATTGAGTCATATCTGAGTCGAAATATTTGAAAGCCAGTTGATCAGAAGCTTCAACTATGGTCACATTTTTAGCAACTTGCTTGAAAGCATCCGCTGCTTCAAGACCAATTTGCCCTCCACCAGCAATGAGAATCCGTTCTGACCCTTCAATTTCCTGTAATGCCTTCTTACTCGCTTCTAACGTTTTCGTCGTTAACACTTGCGGATGATTTGAACCTAAAATACGTTCTGAGATTGGACTTGAGCCCATAGCCAAAATCAGCTTGTCATAGTGATAACTTTCATGTGTATTTTCATCTTCTACTAAGAGTGATTTATTTGCCAAATCAATATCTAATACTTCATTGTTTAGTAATAACTCAACCCCACTAGCTTCTAATTGTTCTTCGTTAATAAATGTTTTATCACTTAAATGTTTTAATTCTTCTTTTAACAATAAATTTAAACTACTGGGGATATGTCCAATATTTCCTTCTTTCTCAATGATGAGTACTCGTTTATTGGGATATAATTGCCTAGCTGTCAAGGCAGACGATACTCCAGCAAAGGATGAGCCAATGATAATTATTTCTGCATGATTCAAAGCTTACCACTCCTTTTTATATGTGTAACGCTTCCAATTTCGTTCTATCTTTTATAGTATAACAAAGCGAATTCCTCGAGTCACTTGTTCAAAGAAGATTAAGTGAATTCAGT
>NZ_JACAOA010000028.1 GCF_014049385.1 Ruoffia halotolerans
TTGATTTGTTGAACAACAACTTTTACAGTTCATCTTCTTCGTGCTGTGGTTGTCAACACTTTTTTCAAAGTATTTTCAACTTCGTTTCGAAGTGATGTCGTTTGTTTTAACAACTTTTATAGATTATCACGGTTGCGACTCGAAGTCAACAACTTTTTTAAAGTTTTTAAATAATTTCCAAAACCTTTCAACGCTTCATCGTGATGTTGTCGCTGTTTGACGACTTACATATCTTATCATGCGAGCTATATTGTGTCAACAATATTTTTCACTTTTTATCAGTGTCGCCTCGTTTAATCGCTATCTAAAATGACAGCTTTTAAATATTAACATGTTTGATATGTTAGTGTCAATCACTTTTTTCACTTTTATTATTTCTTTTTTCAAGTGATGTGATCTCAAATGACAACTTTTATATCCTATCATGCTTCGCGTAATCTGTAAAGCATTTTTTTGAAACAAATGTATGATTCGCTCCAATAGTTGTAAGCGCTACACATGTTGTAGTAGCAACTTATGTTATAGTATCATCGACGTATCATTTCGTCAATACTTTTTTCGTTTTTTTGTAAAGTTTATGTAAATTTTATGTAAACTTACAAAGTTATCGCCAAACATTGTTACAACGTCTCGTGACGACAAGAGATAATATACCATGGGTTGCAGTATAGTGTCAACACTATTTATTACTTTATTCATAATTCTTTATTTCTATTGGAGCTTTTAACTTTTGGAATCAATTTCTACTATATAAAGTCTGATATTATTGTATAATGTATTATACTCTTAATTCAAAGGAGGATTATAGTGAAGATACAAGAGAGTTACTTTAAACTTGATCAAGTTCCTGGCCTATGGCGTAGTACTGTCGGACTTGAGCGAGAATCTTTACGAGTTAATCATGATGGGAATATATCTAAGCATCTTCATTCTTCTGAATGGGGAACTCGTAAACAACAACCTTATATACAAACTGACTTTGCAGAAAGTCAATTAGAATTAATTACACCCCCTAGTGTGTCAATCAGTGAACTGCAAGCTTGGTTAAGCTCCTTCCATCAAATCGTCGCAACGACGAATGAAAAGAACGGAGACTTATTGTGGCCGTTTAGCACACCGGTAATTATCCCAGAGAATACTGAGGATATTAAGATTGCTCAGTTAGAGAAGATTGATGAGTATAAATACCGGGCATTTCTAGCCGACCTATACGGTAAGCATGTTCAATTAATTTCTGGAATTCATTATAACTTCCAAATTAATCCTGATATCGAACATGATTCATTTGAAGCTCAGTCTGATTATGACGATGAATTACAATTCAATAATAAGATCTACATGCATTTAGCTAGAAATTATTTCCGCTATCGTTGGTTACTAACATATCTCATAGGAGCTTCACCTTATGTTGCCCCTAACTATGCGACAAACTTATACGGTAAACCTCATGCAGAAAGAATGCGTTCAATTAGGCAAAGTCGTTATGGTTATCAGAATAAAGAATCTGTTGTTATGAACTATAATTCTTTAGAAGACTTTGTTACTTCTATAGAAGATGCCATTGATTCTGGTGCTCTTTCTTTAGAGAAGGAATTGTACCGTGATGTGCGTCTGCGTGGAGGAGCGAATGCCCGAGAACTTTTAGATAAAGGGATTAGTTATCTTGAATTTCGTAACATTGATTTGAATCCTTATCACCCTCATGGGATTGATGATGAAACAATCGCATTAGTTCGTCTTTTTTTGATTACACTTTTATTTATCCCAGATGTGAAATACGACACTGAGATCGTAAAAGGAACTAAGATGAATTATGCAACTTCAGAAGCGGACGCTTTAGATGCTCCAATGGACATAGATGAAGCTAAATGGTTAGTCACTGCTATGCGCGAAGTTGCCGATCAATTATCTAACACGGATAATGTCTCTTCTATAGTAGATAAAGTTGAAGCCTCTTTAGATGATCCCTCATTAACTTTAGCTGGACGCATTGTTGAAGAAGCGACAGAATATGATAGTTTCCTTGAAATGGGCTTACGCCTTGCCAAAGAACATCAACAAGTTTACTTAGATAAACCCTACTTACTACATGGCTTTGAAAATCTCGAGTTATCAACACAAGATGTGCTTAAAGAAGCAATTAAAGCGGGTATTAAAGTAAGAATCATTGACAGTGAGGAAAATGTGATCGAATTATCGTTCCAAGGACAAACTGAATACGTCAAAAGCGCAAATATGACTCGCCTTGATTCTTTAATCAGTTATTTCTTAATGGAAAATAAAGTCGCAACAAAAGTTTTACTTGATGAAGCGGGTCTTAAAGTTCCATCCGGAACGTCATTCAGTAATATTGAAGAAGCAAAAGCATATTACACTTCCCTACCCGACAAAGCCATTGTGGTTAAACCTAAGAATACAAACTATGGTTTAGGTATTACTATCTTTAGAAGCAAACCAAGTGAAGATGATTATATTGATGGTTTGAACTTTGCCTTTAAAGAAGATCATACGGTTTTAGTTGAGGAGTATATAGAAGGAACTGAATTACGCTTTTATATTCAAGATAATAAAACCATGGCAATTGTTGAACGTCGCCCAGCTCATATCATTGGAGACGGAGTGTCTACCATTGGCGAGTTAATTGATGAAGTGAACAAAAACCCACTACGTGGACGTGATCATAAAGCACCTTTAACAATTATTGAAAAAGGTGAAATCGAGACCCTTCAATTAAAAAACTATGGATATACTTTTGATTCTGTACCAGAAGATGGTAAGACAGTATATTTACGTGAGAACAGTAATGTGTCGACCGGTGGAGTTTCAATTGACCGTACCGATGATACGCATGAAGGTTATAAGAAGATTGCTGAAAAAGCTTCTCAATTACTTGAAGCAAGCTTCTGTGGTGTAGATATCATTATTGAAGACTACACTAAAGAACCTACTCAGGATAATTACGGTATTATCGAAGCAAACTTTAATCCGATGATTGCGATTCACCGCTTCCCAGGCGAAGGCACACCTCGTCTTTTAGGAAAAGCAATGTTAAATCAATTATTCCCTGACGTTTATAATAGAGGGTAATATTACAGTCGTACATTTACACAAACTTTACAATTCCTTTATTGGAGCTTATGCTTCACTCACGTATAATAGCGTTAGTGAAGTATTTTTTATAAAGGAGCAGATTGGATGATGAAGTATTTGAAGTATGTCGTAATCGTATCACTAAGTCTCACCGGCTTAAGTGGAGCTACACCTGTTTTTGCAGACGACGTTAAGTCTTTAGCAGAAGAAGAGAATAGTGTTTTCGTTGATGCTATGCTTAACGAAGAAGTTTATTCAGTAGAGAAATTACATGAAACCTTTGGAGAGCCTAGCTCAGAAGAAGAACTTGATGATTCTACTT
Source organism: Ruoffia halotolerans (assembly GCF_014049385.1). GTDB lineage: Bacteria > Bacillota > Bacilli > Lactobacillales > Aerococcaceae > Ruoffia > Ruoffia halotolerans. The sequence goes on from NZ_JACAOA010000028.1 coordinate 3,413, forward strand.
CGCGTCAATTTTTCAATTTAGAAAGAGAAGAAGAAGCGACAAGTTTAGAAGTGATCGCGGATATCTCAACTCAAGATGCCGAAGAAGTGATTAATCTGACATTTAACATCGATTTCGAAGATGTAGTATATGAAGATGCGGATGCTTTTTCCGATACCTACTCTGAATTAGTTGATCATGCTTTAGAGTTGTATAATGAAGGAACTGTGATTGAAAGAGATCAAGTGCTTGAAACGTTGTGTGATCCAACTACAATTTCCTTAGCTGGTTCTTATGAATTATTAGTTTATTCAGTTGGTGATAGTGATTCAAGTACTGATTACATCGTTGTGTTATTAGATGATAAAGTTTATGCCCTGAATGAGCATTCAAATGCCGATGATAATCTTGAGAAAGACTTTGACATCACACAGTCTCAATTGAATCAACTTTCACACACGAGTGGAGTAACTTATAACGAAATGGTTAATCAAATTGGACAACCAGATAGTATCTATCATGACTTCCCTAACTCTGTTATAACTTATGTTTGGTATTCAGATACCGATGAAGATTTCTCAGAAATCAGCTACATCACTGACTTTCGTGATATAATGGTTGGTATTGGACATCAATTACAAGGTGAATAATTAAAAACAGCCCCGCTGATTTGTTATAAAGCAAATCAGCGGGGCTTTCTTTAAGTTTTATGCGAAGATTAAGTTGACAATCTCTTCTAAAGTCGTATTTCCAAAGTATTTATTCACATCAACATCAGCTAAAGCTTCTGTCACTGCTTGGCGTTCATATCTTACGCCATTTAATTTCTCCTCAACATCTTTAATATTACCTAAACCAAAGAAGTCTCCATAAATACGTGCATCTTCAATGACACCTTGCCTCACGTTAAAGCGAATATCAACAAAACCGAATGGGAATTTATGACTTTGCTCAAAATCAAAGTCCGGTGATTTACCATAATTCCATTCCCAATTCCCCATACGTTCTTCACGTAGTTTATAAACGCCTTCCCAAATCTCATCTGTTAATTTAAGTTCTGGGACATCTTCACGTTTATCCACTCCAAAAATTTCTAAAAGAATTAAATCTCTAAACTCTTCTGTAGATAAATCACGGTATTTTTCATCAACGTAAGGTTTGATATTTGTGACACGTGAGCGTACAGACTTAATTCCTTTTGATTCAATTTTAGCTTTTCTTGGTTTTAATACATTATTAGTCTCGTCTAAGTCTGAATCAAATAAAATAGTTCCGTGAGCTGTCATTCGACCGTCTTTAGCGTACATAGCATTTCCAGAAAATTTCTTCCCATCAATAAGTAGGTCATTACGCCCTTCTAAAGCTGCTTCCGTTGCTCCCATCTTATGTAGAGCTTCGATGATGGGTTCCGTCACACTCTTGAAGTCGCGGAAAGTTCCATCATCATCTTTAATAAAGCAGAAACAAAAGTTTCCTAGATCGTGATACACGGACCCGCCACCAGACATACGACGAACAACTTGCACATTATGTTCGTCAACATACGATTGGTTAATTTCTTCCGTCGTATTTTGATTTCGTCCAACGATAATTGAAGGTTCATTAATATAGAATAGCAGAATCGGTTCGTCAACTAGACGATTTTCTACTAAATAAGTTTCTAGTGCAATATTCAGGCTGGCATCATAATTATTACCATTATCCACAAAAATCATAGTTGTTATCCTCTTTCTCTAAACATTTTCTTTAATTTTCGCAACAGTTTCTGAATTTAACTCATCTAAAATTGCTGTCGCTAAGCGTACAGTATTTTTGAAGTCATCTTCATGAATGACTGAAGTAGTTGAATGTAAGTAGCGAACCGGAACAGTAATCGCGATGGATGGAATACCTGCTTGAGCTGTATGAATTGATCCAGCGTCTGTTCCTCCACCTGGAATAAATGTATATTGGAATGGAATGTCATGTTTTTCAGCAATGTTTACTACAAAGTCACGTAAACCTTTGTGAGAAATCATCGACGCGTCAAAGACAATAACTTGTGGCCCTTTTCCTAATTCACTATCCGCTTCTGCTTTAGTCATGCCTGGCGTATCACCTGCAGTACCTGTATCTAAAGCGATCGCGATATCTGGTTGAACTAAGTTCGCAGCTACTTTAGCACCACGCAAGCCAACTTCCTCTTGAACATTCGCCCCAGAATAAAGTACTGTTTGATGGCCTTTTTCTTTGGCGTGTTTTAAGACTTCTACTGCTACCGCCACGCCAATTCGGTTGTCCCATGCTTTCCCTAGGAGGAATGGTGTGTCGTTTAGGCGACGAGTTTTAATTAACGGTGTAATCATGTCACCAGGACGGATGCCCATTTTTTCAATGTCTTCTTTTGATTGTCCTCCAACATCGATAAAGATATCTTTCATATCAATGGGTTTTTTACGCGCTTCTGCTGTCAATACGTGAGGTGGTTTTGATCCAGTAACCCCTTCGATTTCTTTACCTTCTCTTGTTGTAATAACAACTTCTTGTGCGAGCACCACTTGACTCCACCAGCCACCAATCGTAACGAATTTGATGAATCCTTTATCAGTAATTTCACTGACCATGAAACCAACTTCGTCCATGTGTGCTGCCATTAAGACTTTAGGTCCTTCTGCATCTCCGGTATGTTTACCGAAGATCCCTCCTAAACTATCTTGAACGAATTCGTCCACATAAGATTCTGTTTCTTTCTTGAAAAGTTCACGGACTTGCGTTTCATTTCCTGCAATTCCATTAACTTCTGTTAAGTTTACTAATAATTCTTTATTCAATTCCATACATTCATTTCCTTTCTGATTTTTCTTCATACTGAATATTCTAACACGTTTTCATTATAAATAGTGGTTATAATACTTAATAATTTGACGTTTTCTATATAAGTCATTACTCACTGATTTTGACGATTATTTTCCCGATATTTACGTTGTTTTCCATCATTTGATGCGCTTTTGGTAGTTCTGAGAAATCTACTACTTCATGAATAATTGCTTGGATTTCTCCTGTTGCAAAATACGGCATAACGTTCTTCACGAACTCTTTCGTCAACTCTCCTTTATATGCATTACTTCTTGGCGTCAGGAGCGTTCCTTTTAGGTGAATTCGTTTTTGCATAATATCTAAAATATTAAATTGCTCTACTTCAGATCCGCCTAGTGTCCCAATCAATATCCATCTCGAATCAATTTTGGCACTTTTAAGATTTAAGTCGTAATATGATGCTCCAATAAAGTCTAAAATAACGTCAACACCTTCGTCATTTGTTTCTTCAAGCACCCGTTTAGCGATATCTTCTTCTTTATAATTAATCGGAAAGTCAGTTCCTAATTCTTTCATCTTATCTAATTTCTCTTTGCGACTGGATGTCGAGAAGATTTTGGCATCGCTCAATTGCTTAGCCATTTGGATTGCGGCTGTTCCTACTCCACTCGCTCCAGCGTGAATTAAAATACTTTCATCTTTTTTCAAATCGCCTAACCAGTATATAGTTTGGTAAGCAGTTAAGAAAACTTCTGGTATCGCTGCGCCTTCTTCGTAAGTGAGATTCTCAGGTAAAATCATCGCGAACTCCGCAGGCATGACTGCGTATTCTTGATATGATCCTTGAATCACTAAGCCAGCTACACGTGTTCCCGGTTCTAAATCAGTTCGATTTGAGCGGTTTTCAATAATTTCCCCGGCAACTTCAATTCCTAAGACTGGATACGGCGCCTCTAATTGTTTGTTCTCACGCGTCAGAATCTCAGTTCGGTTAATACCGAAAGCTTTTACTTTAATTAACACTTCACCATTTGTGGGTAGTGGAGTTGGGCGTTCTTCTTGAATTAATTTTTCTACGCCACCCGGTTCAGTTATTGACCATGCTTTCATCTTAATCCTCCTATGTATTTATATTTTCATGGATAAGTCGTTCATCCTCTCTCCTATGATATCAAAAGTACTAAGGCGAACAAAAATCTTAGCTCAAAATAAAAAACCGCTATAAAATAGCGGTTTGAGTTTGAATATATTATTTTGCTTTTAATGCAGCCATCGTGATGTAGTTGTAAGGTTGGTTGAAGTGAGGTAAGAAGAAAATATCTGTTAACTTCAACGTATCAATCGTTACTTTTTGTTGAATGGCTAATGAGAACATATGAATAGTTGCTGACATGTCATAACGTGATACAATTTGTGCTCCTACAATACGGCGAGTGCCTTTTTCAAAGACGATACGGATCTTAACTGTTTCGTTATTGCTCATGTAAGGTGATTTTTGAACATCTTCATGCTCAACATAATCCACGTCAATGCCAAAACGTTGGCAAGCTTTTATAGAGTACCCAGTTGATACTAAGTTTAGACCAAAGATTGAAATACCGTTTGATCCTTGAACACCTACGTGTTCTAAGTCAGTTCCAGCAACATTATGTCCACCAACGATTCCTGAACGAACTGCGTTACTTGCTAAGGCAATATAAGCTGTGTCTTGTAATGCGTTCGAGTAAACTGTTGCACAGTCACCAATTGCATAAACATCTGGATCACTTGTTTGTTGATGACGGTCTACTAAGTAAGCACCGTTCGCAAATAATTCTAAATGGTCTTGTCCTAAATCATTGTTTGGACGGAAACCAATCGCGTTAACTACTAAATCAACATCATAGTGACCTTTGTTTGTTTTAATTGCTTTAACACGGCCTTCTTCACCTTCATATGCTTCAGCTAATTCGCCATAATGTAAATCTATGCCGTTGTCAGCTAAGTTTTTATCCATTAATTGAGCAAACTCTTCATCGTAGTAGTTTGATAATGATGTAGACATTGCATCAAATAATAATACTTGTTTACCACGACGTTGAATTGCTTCTGCAATCTCAACACCAATATAACCAGCACCGATAACAGCAACTTTTTCAATCTTGTCACTATTTAACTCTTCATCAACCGCTTGTCCTTCTTGGAATAATTTAAGGAAGTGGATTCCGTCTAAGTCTTTACCTGGTACATTTGGTTCAATTGGTTTAGAACCAGTAGCTAAGATTAATTTGTCATATGACTCTTCAATCTCTTCACCATCTTTTGTTACAGCATGAACAACTTTATTATCGTAATCAACACGATCAACCGTTGTTTCCATTAAGATGCGAGCACCTTTATCTTCAAAATCTTTACTCTCTGTATAGAATAAATCATTACGATTTTCTACTTCGCGAGCAACCCATAAAGCAGTACCTGCTCCAACATAACTAATGTTATCATTTTTCTCAATTAATACTACTTCATGACCTTCGTACTCATCAAGTAAAACATTCGCTGCAGCAATCCCCGCATGGTTAGCACCAATAATTACAACTTTCATCAATTATTTCCCCCTAATATACCTTTTTAAATCTAATAAATACATCATATCACAAAGTAATTTAAAATTTAAGTTAAAATTTTATGAGTAACTTTGTGAAAACAGCTAGACTATTGGCATAACGGAGTTTCCATCCTATTCAATATCCTTATAATAATTGCTTATAAGCTTGTGAAAATTGAATCTAAGTTATTAACCGCTGTTACAAAATCCTTTTATTCCAAAGTTTATAATCTTTTAATTCATTATTTGTAGTCAATTCCAGAAATTCAGGTTTGTAAAAATTCGCAATTTAGCGAACACAATGAATAGTTTGTGAAATAGATTATTATAAAATGTTAAACTCAATAATGTAACAGAGTTGGCATTGGCTGTGAATTTTGGAATTATGGGGATTTAGGTCATTGAGAATTTCTAAAAGAAGGTTTTTCGCAATTTGGTGCCCAGAAATTTTCTCAGGGACACAATTATCATTCCAATTCAAAAAAGCGCCCAACATTGTTGAGCGCTTCCCTATTTAATCTGTCTGTTTTTTGTACCACCATGGTACATATAAGAAAATCATCAACATCGCCACTGCGACCCAAGCCATAATAATATAAACTAACTGTAGCGTTAGTGGCTGAGTCAACACAGCAATCACTGCATACACAAGCAATTGAATAAAGGCAATGACCAAAGATGTTCCTTGAAATGCCTTAACAATAGAACCTTCCCGGTTTGGATAAATAATTTGGAAAGGTTGATTACTATATAATTTCATCAATGGAACTAGCTGAATAAACGTGAGTACGTGACTCAAGACACCAATTCCTAATAACATCCAAACGTTACTTGTCATCATAATCAGTACTGAAATAAATAATGTGACGCGTAGCCAAACACCACTGTATGCATTATTTCTAAATATAGCTCTCAAGAATAAGAATGAATAGCGGTTATTATTCAAGTTCTTCATGAATGACAGTAACCCATCTAAATATGGACGGCGTTTAATCGAAGGTCTCAAGTGAGGTACATCCGCAAAAATCGAAATCCACTTATATAAACTTGCCTCACGACGCGTCTCTTCTTCCACAATATGATCAAAAGCCACCCAGCGGTTACTTCTTTGAGTCATCGCCCAGGCGATATAAACAATCAAGAGTAAAAGTATCACCACAGGTATGTATATATTAAATGTCACAGGTAAACTAAACGTTATGAATAACGCGACTGCAACTAATAAAGTATGATGCCATCTGGATAGAGGTCGCCCAATAATCTGAGCGAAGCCTAAATTAAAAATATCTAAATACAGTAACAAAAAGCTGACTGCTTTGAAGGCAACCATATAAAGAATCAGCAACCAACTTTGGCTCAAATTCCAAACAGAAATCAAATCTAGAAACGGCATAATCATTGCTGTTCCGAGTGAAATAATAATCGCTGGTAAGACTAAAGATACTAAAGCACCTTTTAACCAATAACTATGCCACTCTTCTCCTCGAGCAAACAAATAACTTTTGTCAGGATCCTTCGTAAACCACATCGGCTGTCCAAATTGAAATATCGTTGCCAACCAAATGACAACACTCAGGATAATTACCCAACGAATAACACTTAAGTCTAAAGCTTGTAATTGAATCAGTAATTCACGGTAATACAATGCACCAAAAGCTAAGATCACTAGCATAATAATTGAAAAGTGATCATTCATGATTAGCCTTGCGTACTTACCAATTTCCTTTAAGTAATTTGAAAAGCGCTGTTGCCATAAGCTTTTGAAGTCACCCATTAAAGCGCCTCCTCTTGCTCAGTCATCGCGATATAAATATCGTCTAACGAAGCTTCCGGCATCATAAATTGCTCTCTCAACTCCGAGACATTACCTTGACCGATTAAAACTCCTGCTCTTAACATTAAGAAGTAATCGCACAACTCATCCGCAATACTCAACACATGCGTTGTGAATAAGATAGCTGTTCCATCAGCAGCACGCTCTTTTAATAAATTAGTAAAATCACGAATCGCAATGGGATCTAAGCCTAAGAATGGTTCGTCAATAATTAAGATTTTTGCATCTGTAATTAATGCACAGACTACCATCACTTTTTGCTTCATTCCTTTTGAAAAATGCGTTGGGAACCAGTTTAGGTTCTTGTCAAGTCTAAACATCTTCAATAAAGGTTCCGCACGCTGCATGGCGACATCAACAGGAATGTTATATCCAAGAGCCGTCATTTCAATATGCTCTTTTAAAGTCAATTCCTCATATAAAATCGGTGTTTCTGGAATGTAAGCAATATTTTGTGCATAATCTTTATGATTATCAACAATTGATTGGCCGTTAATCTTCACTGACCCTTGTTGTGGTTCTATTAAACCAAGAATAGTCTTTAATAATGTTGATTTTCCGGCTCCATTTAATCCGATTAAACCAACGATTTCTCCAAATTTAATTGAAAAATTAACATCTTTCAATACAGGTACTTGTCTGTACCCACTAAATAAATTGTCTACTTGTAATGTCATTATACTCTCCTTTATCTAAGTAAAGTTACTTAGTCATTATATCATATCCACCCGAACTTAAGATGAACTGACAGCGACTAATTAGTTGTATGGTTTGGGTCAAGAATAATGCGCCAAATTTTTAAAGAAACATTTAACTTAGAACGCATAGAAATTTCTTCATAAGTTCCATCTGCTCCAATAACTAATACTTCATTATGTGTCGAGTTAAAACCAATGCCTTTATTTGATACATCATTAGCAATAATCCAATTCGCATTTTTCTTTCTTAATTTACCTGAGGCATACTCAGATAAATTCTCAGTTTCGGCCGCAAAGCCAATTAAAACTTGATTCTTCTTCTCTTTACCAAGTGTTGCGAGGATATCAGGGTTCACAGCTAAATCAAGTTGGAGTGAATTATCACTACCTGCTTCTTTCTTAATCTTTTGATCCGAACGGTTAAGGACACGGTAATCGCTTACTGCTGCAGCCATCACCACATAATTTGTATCTGAAAAGTATTTATTAAGCTTTTGTTGCATCTCAACAGCAGAGTCCACATAAACAGCTGTAATATTATGAGGCACCTTTAAATCGCGTTTAGTTGAGATTAAAGTAACATCCGCTCCATAAAAACTAGCCGCTCTAGCCATCGCATACCCCATCTGACCAGATGAATCGTTTGAAATGTAGCGTACAGGGTCAATTCTTTCAACTGTGCCACCTGCAGTTACCACAACTTTTTGTCCTTCAAGCCATTGTGGAGAATTATGACGCATATATTGGTACTCAACCATCTCAACAATGTCTTCTACAGACGGCATACGCCCTTTTCCGCTATAACCTTCAGCTAAAAATCCTTCGTCAGGTTCCATAACGACATAACCAAAAGACTCTAAGCGACTAATATTCGCTTGAGTTGCTGGATTATCGAACATTTTAGTGTTCATTGCCGGAACGATCACACGTAAATTATTTACTGCCATTAATGTACTGGACACAGCATCATCTGAAATACCATTAGCCATCTTTCCAATAATATTCGCTGTTGCTGGTGCAACTAAAGCCACATCTAACCAATCAGCAATATTAATATGTTGAATCGATGCAGGATCATGTTCATCAAAAGTATCTGTTAGTACTGAATGTTTAGTTAATGTTTGTAAAGTCAGTGGCGGAATAAATTTCTGAGCACTTTCACTCATAACCACTCGAACGTTAGCTCCTTTTTTAATTAATTGGCGCGCTAACTCGCCCATCTTATAACTGGCAATTCCGCCGGTAATAAATAAACCTATATTTACTTGATTTAGCATTATCACTCACTCCTTGTCATTATACTAATTGTAAATGATATTGGGTCAACTGACTAGTCATATATGCTCTTTTTGCTTTATTCTATAAAAATGTGCACATAAAAAAGACCAAGCCGAAGCTTGGTCTTAAAGTCTAATTATTCAAAATTAGTTTTCTTTTTTGAATGAAGGTGCTACTAAACCAACACCAGCTAATACTGCTAATGCAGCTGCTCCAAAGATTGCGTATGATGAAGACTCACCAGTTTCTGGTAATTCTGCTTGTCCAGAACCGTTGTTAGATCCACCGTTGTTAGATCCGTTTCCGTTGTTAGATCCACCGTTGTTGTTGTCATCTTCGTCATCTGATTCTGATTCGTCATCTGATTCTGTTTCGTCATCTGATTCTGTTTCGTCATCTGATTCTGATTCGTCATCTGATTCTGTTTCGTCATCTGATTCTGTTTCGTCATCTGATTCTGTTTCGTCATCTGATTCTGATTCGTCATCAGATTCTACTTCTGTTTCATCATCAGATTCTACTTCTGTTTCATCATCAGATTCTACTTCTGTTTCATCATCAGATTCTACTTCTGTTTCATCATCAGATTCTACTTCTGTTTCATCATCATCTTCAGTATATTCATGATCTGAAAACATTGGGATGTCTACTGCTTCAGCAGCTTGAAATGGTGCTACAGCAACTAATGTTGTTGAAGCTAAAGTTATTGCAGTTAGTTTAGCGAATGATTTTTTCATTTATAATTTCCTCCTGTATTTTGGGTCTTTTTATAAGATACTCCTAAGTGACATTACAACTGGCAAGTCAACATGCCTAATTGATAAACTTACCAAAACTGTAATTCTTTATAAGAGATAAAGAATTTCTTAAGTTCATCTTAAGGAAACTTAAGTTCATCTTAAGGAAACTATAGCAAATATTAATTTTATCGTCAATCGTTTTCAGAAGATGACATATTAATGTAACATTTCTGTCAAATTTGAGACTTAATAAGAGTATTAGTAACTTTAAGACTTTGGTAATTCAATTGTAATCTGACACAGAATACTTAGTGTGATTCATGTGCCTTGTATACATTATAACTTACTCCTTAAGAAAATCAACAACAATTTAAAAAATTCTTAAACTTTATAATAAATTAGTCTTGATCGTAGTAGAACAGCTCTACATTGCCTGTTTCAGTGTCTTCGTAAGCTTCAACATTACGCATTTCTGGGTCAGTATAACTTGTCCATACGTGACGAATCTGATGTCCACCCGCAAAGATATGTTCCACAATATTAGCATCATCTAAACTATTTCTTAAGTTTTCAATTGATAATTCAGTTTCAGCTAATGCGAATAATTCTTCAATGTTAATTGCAAACTCTTCATCTAAACGTGGTGTTCTAATATCATATTTCATAGTTGTTACAACATTACTACTTGAATCTACTTGTAGCGTTAATAGAACGATTCTTTCGTCCTCAACAGAATAATAGTCGTAATAAGTTGAATTTCCCGCAACTTGCTCTTTACTTGGTTCCCCTAAAAGTTCACTTAACTCTTCTGGAGTAACCGTTAATGTGACACCATCGACCATTCCGCTTAACTCTTCGTATCCACTAATAATAGTTTCACCGTCTAATAAAGTTAATTCTTCATAATTTGCTGGAGCAAATCTCTTCACAAATTGATTTACTGGCTCATCTTCGGCAGTCTCTTCAGTCTCCGCTTCATCAGTTGTTTCTTCATCACCAGTTTCTGTTGCTTCTTCAGAAGGCTCTTCAGTCACTTCTTCAGATTGATTTTCAATTCCTTCTATATATGTAGCAACTGAATCTTGTAATTGATTTAGTAATGAAGTTTCCTCTGCTTCACCTGTTGTATGACTTAATACATACTCATTGTCTAAAGTAATAAACTCGTAAGCTCCTTCAGTCGCACTTGGTGTCGCAATTGTAGTGTAAGTTACATCATTTGATGATAACTGATATAAAGCAGTGACAAATAAGTCTTGAGCATATAATCCGGCATTTTCTTGATCAACCAAGCCTTGAATTGATTCTGCACTCACAGCTTCATTCGTTGTTTGCGTTGTACTTGCTTGTAGAAGTGCTGATCCAATTAAGTTTCCAGCTTCGTCACCAATTAAGATGATTTGCGCAGGTACAGTTCCTTCTTCCGTTTCTTCAGAATAATTGAAGACTAATACATTTTGTCCAACTTCAGTGGTTGTTTGTTCCGGAACAACATTACCTTCAAAGTTTGTTAAGATTTCATCAAAAGTACTTCCCATTGTTGCTGTCTCTGAAGTAATATCATTTAGTTCAAAGTCATTGATTAATGATTGATAATCTTCCCAAGCTAAAGCAAAGTTAGGATCTTCGAGAGATGCCGCTAATAATGATTCCAAGTTCTCAACATTTGAATTGATTCCAAATTGGGTAGCAATCGAAGTCTCCGATTCATCCGAAGTGGATACAGGTGTTCTAGGAACTGTTCTTGGTGGAACATATGAACTTGGTGGTCCTACTGGATAAGTAGGTTGTGTAACTGTACCTTCATCCGTTGATTCATCAGATTCTTCTGACTCATCACTGCTCTCATCTGATCCTTCTGACTCATCATTGCTCTCACTTGTTTCGTCTGGGGTACTTTCTTCTGGAGTGCTTTCCTCTGGCACACTTTCTTCTGGCACACTCTCCTCTGGTGTACTTTCGATTGGTATTGATGAGCTCCCGTCACCATTACCTTCGCCACTACCAGGATTATTACCAGGATTATTACCAGGATCTTGTTCAGACGCTGGATCCGATACAACAGTCTGGTCTCCGTCTTCTTCAGCTTGCACAATCGTTGCCATCGATCCAACAATTAAATTCGCACTTAGTAAACTTACGACAAGGGTCTTTAAAGATTTCTTCATCTATGTCACTCCTTCATATTATATATAACAATTATATCATCAATCTTAAGTTAAGGTAGACAAAGCAGAATTTTAATATAAATATTTCTATATATTTATATTAAAAGTTGTACACAGCAAAAAAGGAGGCTTTTTCAAGCCTCCTTAAATACTATTAATTAGTCATCGAATTCAACGTTTACGATATCTCCTGTTTCTGCATCAATTTCAATGTGTAATTTGTTATCATCATCGTCTTGATCTGGATTTTCTACACCATCCATTTCAATTTCCCAACGAACTCTTCCGTCATCGCTATCTAAGTCCCAATCAGTGATTGTTCCTTCGCCAGCTTCTTCTAAAGCAATTTCAGATGCTTCATCAATGGTGATTAAGTCTTCTAAGACTAATGCTTCACCATCGTTATCATTATCGTCTTCATTATCTTCATCGCGGTCAGCAATTTCTACTGGGTCTACACTAAAGTCCACTTCGTATTCAATATTATCTTCAAATCCATGAATCGTTATTCGGTATTCTTCATTTCTTAATTCAATTTCAAACTCTTCAATTTCTGCATTAGGGTATTCTTCTTGGAATAGTGCTACTGCATCATTAAGTGCTACTTGTAAGTCACTCTCTTCAGTTTGGGCTTCATCTGTACTTTCAGTACTTTCTTCTGAGCTAACTGATTCTTCAGAAGTAGATGCTTCTTGAGAATCATCTTGGGCAGACACGTGTGGCGCAACGGCAGTTAACATTAATCCGGCCATTCCTAACAATGCAAAACTTTTCAATGATTTCTTCATTATTGTATCACTCCTAATATTTTTGACTTCAACTCTATAATATAACATCTTATTAGCAATTCAAATAATACGCATATTATTTGCAAATTACGCATTGCCTTATATGTGATGTTTTTAAAATATTTACAGATATTTTTCTGTCTACAGTTGCTATTTTATAAAAACCACCCCCGGTATGGCGACGTTTCATAATTTCTGAATTAATTCTCTTCTTCGCCTACGATTTCAGCAATTTCTGCATCTGGCATGTCTTTAAATTTACCGAATAAGATTATTAAGAATGATACGCCGAATGCAAAAACCATTACAAGAATTCCATTAATTAAGTTTCCAAATGAACCATCTGGAGAGATAAGGGCTGGAAGTGCAGCAATTCCTGGGTTTACAAAGGCGCATGAATAGAATTCTTTGAGTCCTGCATAAAAACCACCGGCTAAACCACCGATAATACTTGCGACCATCACGCGTTTATATGGAATGGCGATACCATATAAAGCCGGTTGAGAAACACCTAAGGCTGCTGTTACAACTGCTGTCACTGAGTATTGTTTGTAACTTGAATTCTTTGATTTAATCATGACTGCTAATGCTGTACCAGCTAAAGCTAAGTTAGACCTGTCATTGAGGGTAACATGAATAAGGCCATAAAGGCTGCTAATACTTGGTTTGTATTAAATGACTCTCGCTGTAAAAAAGAACTCGTACTTGAATTGCCACAAGTACGAGTTCTAAATTAAAATTCAATTATTTATCGTCCTCATATTGATCTGCGTTTACGCCTTCTTCATCTGCAGGGGGATTATCGTCGTGTCGACGCATCTCTGCTTCAAATTCACCCAATTGATGACCTTCTTCTTGGTCTGCATAGCCATTTGTGTCTTCTGGGCTTAGTGTATTAATGTTTTGAGGGCCTTTATCTTCTGCTCCATACTGTTCAGGGTTTACCCCTTCTTCATCTGCAGGGGGATTATCGTCGTGTCGACGCATCTCACCTTCAAATTCTCCCAGTCTCGGATCATTATTCGAACGGTTTGATACCGGACGTTTGCTGTCTCCTACTTCCATGGAATCACTGCGCTTCCCTTCAGACTCTCTTTCCAGTCTTGTTTCTTCACCTTTTAAATAATCATCTTCATCATGGTAGTCTGTGGATGAAGTCGGTGTAGCTGCATCTTGATTTTTTTGGTAGTACTGTGAATAATCAGATGAGTCTCCCATATCTCCAGCAACGCTACCTTCTTTTCTATCCGCAAGTAACTTTTCATCAGCTACTGGATCTTCTATATAAGTGACCTCGTTTGACGATCTGTTTGCTGCATCACGGTCAGTTTGCGGTTGCTTATTAAGACTTGTATAGTAGGCTTCTGCTTCTTCTGATTCTCGTGCAGTATCTCCTGCTACTTTGTTACTTTCATCATATTGAACATTTTCAGTGACAGTATATTGACGGTCGTCTGGGTCAACTTGTGAGTCTACTTGAGTGCTATCTTTTTGATGCGCTTTAGAGTAGTCAGTTTCTGCACCCATATCACCTGCGATAACTGTTGTATTTTCTGAATCAGTTGTTTCATCTGGTGTTGGATAGTCATCCCTTTGTGTGAATGTCTCTACTTGGTTGGGATCATTTTCTTCCATAACATTTACGTTCGTATCCACTGAAAGTGCTTCACTTTCATAAGTCTTCTCTAGGACGACTAATATCTTGTCGTCATCAAGTTCATTTTGATAACCTTTTAAATCAATTGGGAAATTCTCATCATCACCGTCGTCAGATCCAAAGAAATCAGCGATTCGATTCCAAAATGATCTATGGTCATCGTCATCATCATATTCTTCTAACTCAACGATATTCGCGGATTGATTTGCTTCTTCCACAACATCATCGTCTGCATAGAGTGAGATTGCACTCACAGGTATTCCGGCATCTGTTAAATTTTGAACTGCTTTATTCGCTTCTTCGATTCTGTCATAGACTGCATATACAAATTTTTCATCCATGGTAGTTCCCCCTTAGATAGTCTCTTACTAATTATAGGTATTATACCGTGGTATCGTTTTCTATACAAACAATACGACAGCAAGTCATGAAATGACTTATCATTTGTTGCTGTCAGAATTGTTATTATTCATTTGTCATTGCGTTTTTATTCTTCCATTAAACCATAAATTTCTTGTGGGTCAATGCCAATAGCATTTACGTAATCTTCATTAACAACGAGTTCTAAGTAGTTAGCTAACTCTACTGGTGTTGTTGCTGGGTCAAGGTCTTCATCGATAATTCTAACTAACATCTCGGCCGTTTGAACACCAAGTTCATAGTAATCTAGTCCGTAAGTTGCTAGACCGTTTTCTAAAATCATATCATTCGATCCACCGACCATTGGAATACCCGCTTCTTTTCCGATTTCTCCGACAAGTGTCATCGATGCAGCGATATAGTTGTCTGTTACTAAGTAAATTCCGTCCACTTCTTCATTAATTAAGGCATTCATTGCTTGGCTAATATCGTTTGTTGATGAGATTGTCTTAATGACTGGTTGAATGCCTTGCTCTTCTAAGATTGGTACCGCAATATCGACTTGTTATTGGGCATTAATTTCACTCGAATTGTAAATTAAACCAATTTTTTCTGCTTCTGGTACTAAGGGGAGTAAAATTTCATTGATTTGTTGTTCAATGGGACCAATATTTGTTGTTCCAGTTAAATTGCGTCCAGGTTCTTCTAAGGAATTCACCACCCCGGCTCCAATTGGATCGGCTACAGATGAGAATAAAATGACCTTATCTTGAGTTGTATTTGCTAAAGCTTGTGCAAATGGTGTCGCAATAGCGAATAAATAGTCACTTTCTGCTTCAATACTGCTTGCGAGTGATGGAAGTTGGCTAACTTCTGCTGCAGCGTTCACATAATTGACCGTCAAGTTTTCTCCTTCAACGTAATCTAATTCTGCTAATCCTTCAATGAAGCCTCGGTAGTTTTCATCCAATGATCCGTGGGCATTGAATTGTAATATCCCGACGCTAATGGGTTCTCGTTCTTGTGCGCTGACTGTTGTTGATGAGTCGTATAGGATACTCATTAATGCTAAGCTGACAACTAATAATAGGTTAATAATTTTTTTCATGTTAATTTCTCCTTTTTGATTTGACTAAAAGCGACAAAAAACCTAGCGAGAAATATAATCTCGCTAGGCGGGAAGAAATTAAATAGGTCCCTCAATGAAGAACGCATCTTATCACACACTCGCAAAGATTATAATCTCTAGAATAATCTATGCGGGCTCCACACTTTTTAGCACCTCATAGATACAAACAAACGCTTGTACGTGTTTGTATCCAATTAGGCAAGATACAAACACTATCTAAAGTTGCTAAAAAAGAAGCGGTTATGTTGTGAAATAAGTTTTGAATTCATCTTTAGCCCTCCATTGATTTGTTAATTATAATTATACAGATTACATTAGAGTTTGTCAAATGTTTTTAATTGTTTTATCATTTTAATTATATTAAGTTACGCTTAATAGCGAGATACTGCTTTTCTAAGCATCTGGATCACCTTAACCTTTCTTTATAGTATCGGTCAAAAACAATCCTTTTCACTCCCTTCAGCATGCCGTATTCAATAAGCAACACCAACCACGACCTCTTTCTAAGCCTTTGAGACACATAAAAAGCCCCTACGCACCACGTGCATAGAGACTCATTTGGAATGTATGAATAAGTTTAGAAAGATCACAAATACTCTCAGTTCTAACTTTTCGCACTGAGGTTTTGCTTGTGTGTAATTGTGAAGTTAAATGAAGCGATAATGAATGAGTCACAAACTTCTTATGATTAGTCTTTATTAGGTTTAAAGTCATCATGAAAATCACACTCACTCTCATTGTTTGCTCATCTTTCCTTCATAAATCCATTCTATTACAACGACCTATGATTGTAAAATAAAACACACCCTATTTTAAGTTAGTTTTTCGATATTTTCCGGCCATTCAATGATGGGATTTTTCTCTCTTTCTAAGTAATCAATGACTGTTTTGCCATCTCGATCAAATTGCAGCATGCAATAATACGCATCATGATAGAAGATTAGTTTATAGCCATTCTCAAAGGCTTCGGGTAACCACTTTTGCTTTGCAGCGATAGTGTCCATAGGATAGTCATCGTAACTACTTACCCATGCTGGATTCATTGACGCTACGGTAAGGAGTAAATCTGACAGATGTAGTAGAACTTCGTCTTCTTGAGTCAATTTAACTATTGCTAAGCCATTTGAATGCCCACCTGTATGAAACATTTCTATACCTGGAATGATTTCAATCCTATCTTTGAAGACTTTGACTTGTTCTTGAATGGGTTCCCAGTTTTCTTTGAGGTAGGTTCCTTTAGTACGAACGTTGGGATTTTGCACTTCTTTCCATTCGATCTCTGTCATATAAATCGTAGCATTCGGGAAGACTGATTCAAAACCCTCCTCAGTTGCGCGAGTTAAACCACTCGCATGGTCATTATGCATGTGTGTCATGAGGATGACGTCGATGTCTTTAGGCGTTAAATTTAGTTGAGACAAACTTTCTGTTAGTTTTGTTTCATTTTGAACACCGATATTACGCCAGTCTTTTTTAATGAACTTATTCGTTTCAAATCCAGCATCAATTAAGTAATTGGTGTTTTTAAATTGAATGAGGATAGGGTCTTCAACGGAATTCATTTGGTTGTGATCATTGTTTGGATACTTTTTAGACCAGACGGCTTTAGGCACCGGTCCGAACATGTTCCCTGCGTCATTCAGTGTTGAAGTTGATTCTAACCAAGTCAGCGTCATATCGTGGAATTTTAATGTATTCATATATTCACCTTTCTATGTAACTGTTTTCATTATTATTGTAGCACAAGTTCTGTGGCCTCTCCTTAATTTTTACTTATAATGGCTATTATTTATGTTAAACCTTTGTTGTCTTTAAAGGCTTTTTAATGTAAACTATATAACGCTGTTTAGATGATGACTGAATAGTACTATGGCACTTCAGCAGAATATGCTCCTGTCCTTTGGCTGTAGTTATTACTAGCATAGCAATGCTATGACTATAAAGGAGATTGATAAAAAATGGGAAATAATCATCATGTCGATAGTTACTCTAGTTTTGATACACAAGGTTTAGTTAAGGCTGGCTTAGTGACTGCATTATATGTTGTCATTACCATGTTCGTTGCTCCAGTGGCTTATGGACCCATTCAGTTTAGAATTTCAGAAGGTTTAAACTTTATGGGACTTTATAATAAACGCTACATCGCTTCAATTACTTTAGGGGTGCTCATCGTGAATGCGATGCAATCTACGATTGTTGATGTGGTTGTCGGTAGTTTTCACACACTGGTGTCCTTAGTTTTAGCGCGTTATTTAGGTAATTTAGCGGTGAAAGCTTTTGGTAAGAAAGTTAAAGACCCAATGATTATTCGTTACGGTGTGATGACTCTTGTCTTTACATTTACAATGTTCATTATCGCGGCTATGTTAATGTATATGGGCTTTGCGGACTTCTTCTGGGAAACTTATGCGTTCTTAGCTTTATCAGAGTTTATCGTGATGACCATCGGTGGATTAATTATGTATTATTTAATTGCACCACGCATAGATTTTCATAAATAATTTATAATAAAAAGCTCCCTGACAT
>NZ_JACAOA010000029.1 GCF_014049385.1 Ruoffia halotolerans
AAAGAGCCAAAAAAGTCCCTTTTGTCAGAGATATCTCTAACAAAAGGGACGAAGAGTCGTGTTACCACCCTAATTTCTATTATCTTCACAAATAATAGCTCAATCAGTATCAATAAATACTGCACACTGTATCGGGTGTTCCCGTCTAAGAAGCGTTAACCTCTTAAACTGCTCCAAGCTCATCTTCACTCACGATTAAACCGCCCTTTTTCACCGAACCAGGCTCTCTGTACTTGTTAAGTCGTTTCGCTACTCTTCTCTTCATCACAGTCGCTTATTAATCTATTGCTTTATATATTATGCTTCTTCATTAAAATTGTCAACCCTTTTATTATATAAAAATTATAAATTGCAAACAACTCTCATTTAAAAACATAATATCTATTAAGTCTCCATATGAATGACAAAAGATAATAACGTTTTTAATAGTTAACATAGGTAAATTATTTAAATAATCTATAATAAAACAACCTTCCCATATCAATGATCATCAATACTAGACGGTTGTTGCTTAAATATTCTTTGCTTCTTCTTATATCTTTATTATTATCTTTTAAACATGTTGACAGTTCTTTATCAGTAAGATTTACCAAGAGCTAAAAATTAAAGACTCGATTAATTGTTTAAGTTGTTCAAACTGAAATAAGAAATCTTTCCAAAAGGTATAAAAATCAGCACCAGTCTCAAGTTCAATAATTTTCATCAAAAGATTATCTGTATCAACTCTATCTTCAAGATTTGTAATACTATACCCTCTAATATTATAATGCGCTACATTATTTCTTATATTACCTTTCGAGAGTAACTTATAAATTTTATTATTTAATACCTCACTAATTTTTATTCCTGTTATATCTTGAAGCGATTCATTCTCTTTCACTATAATGTCCAGACTCTTTATTGCTTCTAAGTATGTAATTATCATGAATCTTATATATAAATCCGCTCTATTTTCTAAAACATCTGGTAAAATTACAGAAACAAAGTTCATTTGGCACAAATTACTATGAAGGAATATTTGAACTTCTGATGGTAACATATCATTAAAAATATCTTTTCTAGTAGAATCTATTAGAAAAGAGTCTTCCGTAGAAAATCTTCTACTATCGATATTTATTTTACTTTCTTTATCAATTATAAGACCCCAAGCGTTTACAAATCCTTCAACCGAACTTTTTAATACAACAGTTAAGCTACTCGATATATTTCTTATTGTGTCATTATAATATTGTCTACCTTCTTTATATTTTACTTTACTAGTATTCTCAAATAAATAAGCTAAATATATATAACCTTGCATATTATTAAAATAATCAATTCCGTCGTAACTAAAAGTACCATAGTCTTTTTGCCCTATAATTTCTATCACTTCTTGCTGTAAGCAATTATAATCAGATGTTAAAAACTCAATATTATTAGACTGTATTTCTCGCATCATTCTTAACTTCTTCGTATATCTTTTGTCATTATAAAGCTTATGCCCAACTCTAATTTTTACTACAAACTTTTTAAACTTATCATTTTCTAGCGATAAATTATTTTCTGAATAGTCAACGTCGTCTGGAAAAAACTTAATCATTCCATCAACTATAAAAGCTAAAAATGGAATTATAGAATTTGATAGAAGACCTAGCAATTGCTTATCAGTGTTTACTAGTTTAATTATTATTTCATACATTTGAATTGCTTCTCTAACTAATTGTCTCAAAGAAATCACTTCTAGTGGACTTAATTTTATTTCCAATCTTTCACCTCATTTATATCCCAAAAATTATTCACAGTTTCAAATTACTTCTTACACATATTCAGCATCATTTATTTTATTACCTAAAAGACCCCCGGTAGAAACTACCTTTAATCAGCAAACAAAAGTCTCCCCTCAGTTCAATAATTATTCAAAAAGCTATCACTACTTATGATACGCATGTCCGTACCATCGATAGGTAATAAATTCTATTAGCTATTTTAATACGATTAAAAAAGAATCTCTAGCAAATCATTGTTGATTAGATAAATTGGTCTTTGAGACATATCGCACTCAGTCCGACTATACTCTATAAAATAGAAAGCGTAACAAGATTATGGAAACTTTTGGCTTTAATCAGACAATAGGCTATCATTACTTAACTCAATATATTTTGAAATCAATCCATCACAATAGTTATTAATTTCTACCATCTGTTTTCTTAAACTATCCGTTATCTCATTAACAATAACTTCTCTATCTTCTTCCCCCAGCCTTACTACAATATTCTCAACAAAATTTTGATTTACTTTCCTAATTTTCCAGTTACCAATTGTCCACCATTCCCAATTTGATTTTTTTCTTCGATTATCAAAATGACTAAGAGTTGTTTCTAGAACCAATCGTTTTTCTGGATCAATTTTACCAGTAAAAGCTATTTTTATTTTCCCTGATGATTTAGCATCTTTATTCAATATTTCAAAAGCGTAAGCATTATGATTTCCCCAACCTCCGGGAAAATCACTCGATAACTTTGGAAACACTTTGTTCATTTCCATCGTTTCGAAACGTATGAGAGTTTTAGTTGAGTGATTTGGTTTCGAAATTAATAAGCCTTCCTTCTCTAAATTAATTACGGCTTCACTATATAATTCACTCATCACACTCAAATTGTCTGGTTTATATTCAAAAATTAAATCCAGCGCTTCTTGATGTTGACTATAAATTCTACTACAAATTTTTTGTAACCTCTCATCCACTAAGACATCTCTCCTTAAAGCATTTATATAATCAATGACTAAAAAGTTAATTTTTGTATTTAAGCCATAGATTTTCATTAAACGTTCTAAAATATTTATGACATCACTATACGAAATGGGGTACCAATTATCGTTGGTTGCTTCCTCGCGTTCAGGAGTCAAAAAAACAAAAATCTTTGTGTAATCTTTAAAATGGTTTTCTACATAATGTTGGTATTTATTTAATTGGTGTGAGGATTCACTTGCACCAATTTTATTTTCAATAGCCATAACCACCTTTTTATTTTCTGTTACTAATAAAAGATCTATGTTTTGATGTTCTCTATAAATCATCAAGTCATTGTAGTCATTCAAAACTAATTCAAAGTAATCAAAGTCACCATTTAAATTTGCATTATCTTCAAAGACTGTTTTAAGTAAAGCTTTGAAAAACTTATCCTGCCATTTATGACTTTCATGGGGAGAAAGTAAGTAGGCTAAAAAATTACTGTGCCTGATTTCCGTTCTTGATAACTTAAGTATTTGAAATATATTAGTGTCATCTAGCCATTCTGATAACTTATCTTCAATCTCTTCCATATCGTTGAGTAAATTTAAAAGTGCTTTTTCTTTAGCAAGTTCTTTCAATATAGATTCTCCTAATCTATTATGTCTATGTTTACGTTAAATATAAATAATATCTGGAATAGTTCTTTTTAAACTAATTATACCTAAATATCATTACTCATCTTAAATTACATTATTTTCAGGATGAATCATCTATTTATGATAACTATGTCCCTTCATTATCCGAAACGCTCGGTAGATTTGCTCTACCAACACTAATCGCATTAACTGATGAGGTAATGTTATTCGGCCGAAGCTGATGGATAAGTCTGCCGATTGTTTTAATGATTTGTGTAAGCCTAGTGATCCTCCGATAATAAAGGTTACTTTACTCTGCCCGTAAGTGGCGTAATCGTCTAATTGGCTAGCTAGTTCTTCTGATGAGATAAGTTTTCCTTCAATCGCTAAGACAATGACTTTACGACTTGGGTCTAATTTAGCTTTGATACGTTCTGCTTCTTTGGCTAAGACAGCTTCTTCTTCGACGCTACTCATATTTTCCTTAGTTGGTTCGTCGGCGAGTTCGATAACTTTTACATTGGCGTAAGCATCGAGTCTTTTTAAGTATTCTGCGATACCCATTTTTAAATATTTTTCTTTTAATTTTCCTACAACAATCACTTCGATATTCATTTCCTCACTCCTTTGTCTGAATTATCATAGCATTTATCAGATATATTTTGTATGATATTTACATTGAATTAATTATCGAAAGGAGCGATTAGGTTTGGCCATTACGATTGGGAACCGAAAAATTTCGACTTCTCTTCAATTAACATTAAGTTTTGTGCTTGTGGCTTTTATCGGAAGTTTGATTTTATCTCTTCCTATCTTTCACCAGCCTTCAACCGATGTAGGTTACTTCGACCACTTATTAACAGCGATTTCGCTTGTTTGTGTATCGGGCATGGCAGCTTTACCCATTGCTGAGACGTATAATTTAGCGGGGCAAGTGGTTGCTCTATTACTCATCCAGGTCGGTGGGCTTGGTGTGATTACGATCTTAAACGTTGGGATTTTCTATCTTAACCGACGACTGTCATTGCAAGATCAGTATTTACTTCAACAATCTTTAAGTCGGGATACGAACCGTAACTTGATGGATTTTCTATTATTAATTTATAAATTTACGCTTTCTGCTGAGTTTATTGGAGCTTTAATTATTATGTATGATTTTGTACCTCGTTTTGGCTTTGCTAGAGGGGCTTTTAATGCTTTATTCTTATCCATCTCTTCTTTTAGTAATTCTGGTTTTCATAATTTATACACAGATAGTTTAGAAGGCTTTTACAACAATCCATTGATTCTATTAACTGTTTCGTTTTTAGTGATTTCTGGTGGGATTGGTTTTTCTGTTTGGTTTGAATTATCTGAACGTGTCGGCAAGTATATTAAAAGTCGTCCACGGTCATTGAAGCTCGCTTTTCAACATTTATCCGTTCATACTCGTATTGTCTTGGTCTTTTCAGGTGCGATTATCGCTTTAGGGACAGTCTTGTTTCTAGCTGCTGAATGGTCGAATCCTAATTCGATTGGGAATATGTCTCCGGGCTTGAAGCTCTTGAACGCATTCTTTAATACTACAAATACGCGTACGGCTGGCTATACTTCGGTGAATTACTATGAGTTAAATCCTTTTACAAAATTAAGTTCTATGGTGCAGACAATTATTGGTGGTGCACCGGGTGGGACAGCTGGCGGGATTAAGGTCACTTCGTTTGCGATTTTGGTCTTATTATTTAAATCTGAGGTTCAAAGTTATGACCATGTCGTGGCTTTTAAACGAATTATTCCATCACGTTTAGTGAAGCAAGCAGTGATTATTGTTTTATTCTTTGTCATTTTATTATTTGTTGGGTATGGGGCGATTTTATTAACTCATCCTCATCTTGATTCTTTAGATATTTTATTCGAGACAGCAAATGCCCTAGGTTCAGCCGGAATTTCTTTTAATACGATTGATTATTTAAATCCTTTTGGGGTATCTATCATGGTTGTTCTGATGATTGCCGGGCGTGTTGGGCCTATTACCTTACTATTAGGTATTTTACAAAGACGTAATCGAGAAATACATTATGCAGAGACGAATATTTTCCTTGGTTAATATGAGAGGGGTTCAAAATGAATAAAAAAATAGTAGGTGTGCTTGGTTTAGGTATTTTCGGCGTGCGCGTCGCAACTGAGTTAAGTGAGTATGGGTGTGAAGTCATCGCCATTGATACTGACGCGGCTAAAGTTCAAAAGATATCAGAACAAGTGACAAATGCGACGATTGGTGACTTTACAGACATTGAATTACTTCGAAATGTCGGGATTAATAACTGTGACGTTGTAGTGATCGCAACGGGGAGTCACTTAGAAAGTGCGGTTCTTGCAGTGATGCATTGTAAGAAATTAGGAGTTCCTCAGATCGTTGCGAAGGCTCGTAGTTTGATGTTTGAAGATGTCTTGTATGAAGTGGGTGTGAGTGCGGTTGTGGCACCGGAACGTGATTCTGGTCACCGATTAGCATCGAAAATATTACGAAATAAAATTGATGAAGTCTTGCGTTTGGATGATGATACATCGATTATAGAATTTGAAATTCCTGAAGCTTGGATTGGTAAGCTAGTGACAAATCTAGACTTACGCCGTAAATACGAGATTAACTTGATTGGACAACGTTCTGAGCGTGGAGAGAATTTAACTGGCATTAATATCGCTGAGCCTTTGCAAGAAGATGTTATCTTGGTTGGGATTGCGAATACACATACGTTTGAAAAATTTGATTATCTTAATCAACTGTAAATATAGTTTGGGCTCACTTCATACTTTGTGAAGTGAGTTTTTTGTTTTTTATAAAAGTTATCCACAATTCATGGACGGTATTAATTTGAATTTCGTGCATTTATTTCGGTTTTTATGTAAAATATGGTCATTTTTGTGACTTATCCACTAAGGGGTTGTGCATAAGTCTGTGCATAAGTCATTTTTCTGTTGATTACCCCATAATTATCATCTGTTTATTATTTTTTCACATTTATAGATGTAATTTCAATTCATTTTGTGTACTTATCCACACTTTTCAACAGTTATACACAATTATCGGGGTGTTTTCTGTTGATAACTTGTTTATTTGTTGATAACTTAGCTTTGCATGTTTATACACATAGATTTTATTCACAAGTAGAATCCTTTAACTTCGTTTTTACAAAACAAAGAAACGGTCTAGCATGACGCTAAACCGTTTCTTTGTTTCACTGACGCTTAGGAAAAGTGTTCTTGAGAAGAAAAATTGAAATAATGGGTAGATTTATTCAATTTATTTCACTTAACGTTGTGAGTTTTTATTGTACTGGTTGAGAGTTTGTAGTGGGTGATGCTTCTAATGTCACATCAATTTGTTGCTCTTCCCCACCACGGATAATTGTTAGGGTAATTGTGTCGCCAACTTGGTATTCATAGAGTAATTGACGTAATACTTGGCCATCAGAAACTGGCTCGTCATTGATTGCGGTAATGACATCGAATTGTTCAATACCTGCTGCTTCGGCTGATGAGTTTGCTGCTACATCAATAACAACAGCTCCGTCAGTCATGTCTTCAGCTAAACCTAAATCTTGAACACGTGTTTCAAGGGCAAAGTAGTTCAAGTTAACAGTTGTTGTTCCGAGTACTGGACGGATGACTTCACCATTGGCTTCAAGTTGCTCGATGATTTGAGTCACATCGTTACTTGGAATAGCAAAGCCCATTCCTTCGACGGTCGATGTAGCAATTTTACTTGAGTTAATTCCGATCAGTTGACCACTTGAATTAACTAAAGCCCCACCAGAGTTACCTGGGTTAATCGCTGCATCCGTTTGTAGTAAAGTCATTTCCCAGTCCTCTGCCCCATCACCATCTGTATCGATTGGTAATGAACGGTTAAGTCCTGAGACAATCCCTTGTGTTACTGTTGAGGCGAATGTTGCTGAGTCTAAAGGTGATCCGATAGCAATTGCTATGCTACCAACTTGGATTTCATCAGAGTTCGCAAATTCAATCACATCAGTAACACTTTCAGATGAGATTTGTAAAACTGCTAAGTCACTTAGCGCATCTGACCCTACTTCGGTTGCTTCAATTTGAGTTCCGTCATTTAAAGTGACTTCTAAAGAGTCATGCCCATCAATAACGTGGTTATTTGTAACAACGTAGGCTTTCTCTCCATCAACTTTATAAATAACACCACTACCTGTACCCACTAGAATTGGTTCTTGTTGGATATCTTCCAGTTGTAATCCTTGCCCTTCAACATAGCCTCTTTGGCCAAATGGACTTGTTTGAACTGATTGGTAGTTTCCGACTGATACGACAGCTTCCTGTGTATCTTGCACTGTTTGAGTAATTGTTGATTCGAATTCAATTAAGTCTTCTTGCGAATATGCGGTTGGTTGATCGTCACTCAATAAGCCGAATCCTAGGACACTGACTAATGATAATACAAGGACAGTTCCCGTAATTCCGCCGAACACACTACGCCAAAAGCTTGATGATTGAGTTTCGGTTTGATGGTTTTTCTTTTTCACTAGCATCTTCCTTTCTAATTTTTATTACATACTATATCTTAACAACCATTTATGAATCATTTATGAAAAATTATCAATAAAATCTGGATTATAATCTTAAGCTGTCTTAATCTTTATGACATCGCGTTAATGTAAAATTGCTGTGCCACTTTTCAGGTGTATCTTAAGCCAAATGGGTGATTGGTTTGGCTTGAGAAGAGGCAACATAAGACAAATCACAATTCATTAGGCGTGAGCCAGCTCACACCACATTTTCAATACAAAAACCCGTCTTTATTAGCTTTGGCTGACTCAGACGGGTTGCTTATACGTTTATAGGCGTTTTAAGGGGGTTGCTTCGCCGGGATCGGTCATGTGTAATAAGAAATCTTCGTTCACTGCAAAGTTGTTGTAACGTAAGATATCTTTCATTGAAGCCATCGCAAAATCTTTTGTATTGTTGTCACGGCTTAAGTGACCTAGGTAAATATCGGTCGTGTTGTTACCGATTAAGTCTTTCATCGCTAAGGCACCGTCTTCGTTACTTAAATGACCTTTGTCGCTTAAGATTCTTTGTTTAACAGACCAAGGATATTTTCCGTAGCGTAGCAGTTCAATCTCATGGTTACTCTCGATTAAGTAAGCCGAAAGATTTTTTAGTTGGCTGCGTAAGCGGTCGCTGACGTAACCTGTATCTGTTAGCATAGCGAAATGTTTTTTGCCTTTTTGAAAAGCATAAAATTGTGGTTGAATCGCATCGTGGCTGACACCATAGCTTAACACATCAATATCACCAATCGATACAAGTGTATCTGGTTCGATATATTGACGGTTCTCGGGTGCGATTTTTCCGATCATATTTTCCATGGCGCTCCATGTCTTAGCATTGGCATAGATTGGAATATTGTATTTACGCGATAGGACGCCAACACCGTGAATATGATCTTTGTGCTCATGCGTCACGAGAATCGCATCAATATCGCTCACCTGACGGTCGATTTGAGCAAATAGGGCTTCGATTCGCTTGCCGCTGAGTCCGGCATCAATCATAATTCGGTGATTCATCGATTCGACATAAGTACAGTTCCCACTACTTCCACTGGCTAAAATGGAGTATTGCAATGTATCAAATGCGTCTTGATCACTTTTCTTTTCTTCTTTACCTGGTGTCGATCCAGGTATAATTATTTCAGTCATTTAATCACTCTTTACTTTCATTTTAACGTACTAGATAGCTTATCATTACAACTCGAGATTGGCAATGCTTATTGCTTACAAAAAAACATCTATCAAGCAAAATGTGCCTGATAGATGTTTGGCTAGTTTGGTCTAGAAACCACCGGTTCCCCCACCACCACCTGATCCTCCAGATGACCCACTAGAGAAGCCACCACCAAAACCTCCCGTATTCGATCCAGAGTAATTGCTTTGTGCTGGAGCGCTACTTGTCACGGATTGGCTAATCGATGGTCTGACAACTTGGTTAATCCAGTAAGGGTTACTGTAGATAACCATTGGCATTGCCATTTGGCTCAATTCTTCCATACCATATTCTTTATTCATGGCTTCAATCACTTTATCTGCCACATCTAAGGAAATCGCATAAACTAAAAACTCTTCCCAGAGAGGCAGTGAAGCAACTTCACGCATGTTGAAATTCCCTACATCATCCAACATATTCGCAAAGCCTTTCCACTCTTTAATCATCTTATCTTGTTCGTAAGTTCGAATAGGTCGAAGTGTCGTCAATAATAAGATGACAATGGCTAAGATCAAATTCATTGCGAAGGCTAGTAAAATCGGCATAATATGTTCTTCTAGTGGTGAATCTAAAGTTAAAAATAGTAAAACAAATAACATAATCACACTTGCGATAACAGCTAGAACAGCGTAACCAACGGAATTATTATATTCTTTGGGTTGATTTTTAACTTGTTCACCTTTGACTTCAACGTAATTAGCAAACTGTGTCCATTTACGGTATTTTTGCTTTTTAGTATTACGATTACTTTGAATATCTTCTTCAATTTGACTGAGTGTTGTCGGTTCATTGTTTGGAAGTAAGTATTCATAAACATAGCGTTCATGTTTTTGTAAATCAAACAAGTCAGCTTCTTCTTCAGCCGGCGATACACGAATGGTTGACGCGCTTTTGCGTTTTAAAAGACCGCGTTTTTCTCGACTGACTTCTTCTACTTTGATATATCCTTTACGGGCTAAATCAATAATTGTTGCCGAGAAATCATCTGCAATTGGCTTATCACGTAAAACCGCTGTTGCCATAATCGCTGGCGTTAACTCTTCTGGTAAAGAATAGACATGTTCAGGGACATGCGCTGGCTTTGGATTCAGTTTACGGTGATTACGGAAGTAATACACCCAAGCAAAGATAGTCACGAGTGGGAAGCCAATTAAAGCTAAGATGACCCATAACCAACGGCGTTGTTGTGAACTTTCATGCGCCTCTCTATCTGCTTCGACAGTTGCTTCAGATCGCTCAATAATCTCATCTTTCATATTTGCTTGAACGACATTTTGATTATTTGGTGTTAATGCAGTTGGGAAGATTGCATTGACTTCCACGAATTGATTTGGTGCATTGTCTGGCACTGTGATATCGATGTAACTTTGATTGCCTTCAGTGACCGGCTGAATTTCTCCGTTATAAGGTCCATAACCCCACGCTCGGAAATCATCTGGGTTTGAGACACTTCTTGGTAAGTAAATTCTTGCATCGACCGCAAAGTCATCATCCTTATTTTCCGGAACGATCTTGCGATTAATTTCGGCAGTGTCATTGTAGTTAGTAATTAATTCTTCTAGTGTGTATTCGAATACAAAACGCACCGTCTCGTCCTCTGCTGGATTAAATACTTGCAGTCTAAAAATCTGACCATTATCGGATACTTTAAACGTTCCAGGTGCTTCGTTAAAACTTTCATTGAGGTAATTAATATCGCCGGCTTCTTCATCTAAAATCCCAACACGATATTCAGTTAGATTGTAACCCCCATAATCGATATTGTGGTAAGCGCCATTCATATAATCGACATCAAATGTGTAGATTTCTTTAAAAGACACATCCCCATCCGACGAAATTTGTCCTGTAATATCTGCTTCTGTTATATCAAAACTAATATCTTGGGCACTCACAGTTGAAATTGTCATCAGCGACACAAGAATAAAGAGCGAGAGTAACAAGTTCAACATATTTCGGCTCAAACGATTTAAATTCATTTGGCTCACCTAACTTTCCATTCATTATAATAGTATTTTACCATGTATAGGATGCATTCGCACACTAAAGCATGAATTACTTTTGAAAAACTCCTTTTTGAAAATGTGTTACGAGTAATTATTTAAAAAGTTTGTCACCTCAAGACAAACCGATCAGCCATTTGGCCTGAGTTACGTCTACTCAAGACAAACCGAACTCCCATTTGGCCTGAGTTGCGTCTACTCAAGACAAACCAATCAACCATTTGGCCTGAGTTGCATTTTAAATCGCGACCCCAAAAAAATCCCCCCAAAAAACCGCTCCACCACAATAGTGGCGAGCGGTTCTTCCTAATTAAATTGATTCCGGTTAATTGTGTTTCCTCGAATACCATCGACTAATAAAGTAAAGCGGCCATTCGGATTGTCATACACGATTTGCCAAGCAGGTGAATAGACGTTTAAGCCGTCTAATTGCGTCTGGCGGTAATAAACTAATATCGAATAATGAATTATCGAGCCGTCTGGGATTAAAGTTTCCACACGACGATCAATAATTTCTAAAGCTTCACGTTCGGATAAGATGGTCCGGTCTCGGTCAAGCTCTGTAATATTGCTTTGGAAAGTTTGCGTATAACCAGTCATCATAAAGTTGTCATCCAAATTAATTCGGATTTCCGCTGTACCATCCACAATCGGACGCCCGTCAAAGGCAGTCATTCGAGCATAGATGACTTGTTCGGAATTGACGTACCAAATATTTCGGTAAACATCGCCAGAGATAAATAAGGCTGGGTTTTCCAATATTTCTTGAAGGGCTTGGCGCTGTTCAGTCGAAAAACCCGTTGTTTCAGCTGTTAAGCCGAGTCCTAAATCCATCGGTTCTGATAAAGTCCCTGTCAGCATGCCTTCTTGATTCACAGATACATCTTCTATTTCAAGTTGTGAAATATTTTCAGCAAGATGATTATTTGTCTCTGAAACGACGAAGGGGAGTTGATATTTTTCAGTCGACAATTCATCAAAAGTAACGCCACGATTTGATAGATTTTCTTCAATGGTTAGCTCAATCTCTTCAGTTGGTAAACTGGCTACTTCAGCTCGATTAAACAACATGAATAGTAAGTAAATATCGAATACTAGAAAGAAAAACACTAATACGATTTGAATGCGTTTAAAGTCCACTAGTCAGCTCCCCCTTCACCAAGTACTTGAGTATTCCAAATATCCACAAAGTCGTCGCTTTGAATTTCTTCTAAAGTATAGTGCTCACCGTTTAATTGGAAGAACCAAGTCGGAATGAGCTCTGCTTTTCTAAACATTTCCATATCTTCTTGCCATTCATAAGCCATAAAGATATCTTCAAAGCCATTCACTGTATAACCTCGTTCTTGAAGCACTGCTAAAATTTCTTCATGATTCATCAATTCATACTCTTGTGAAGCCGTGTCGATATGCGTATAAAAAGTTAACATCGGTTGGTGGTATCGGAAGATATCCCCACTCAAATCGCCACGCATCTGAACGGAGTTCGCTCCATAATCAGGCATGTTTGAGCTTGTTAAGATGGGTAATTCATTGTAGTAACGTCTAAAAGTAATGAAGTTATTCTCTTCATGGAATAGACGAATATCGCCTTCCCAGTACTCAAATTGCTGCACCATACTAAAGGCATTACGGAATTTCTCAACGGTCGTTCTTGGCTCACCCGGATCTGCCCGGCTGATTGTTAAGTCAAACTGCTGAGTCGTTCGGTTCACATCAAGTGTGTTAATATAGTTTTGATAACGGAATACCTCGTCTCCATCACTATTTGCTACTTCAGTCGTATTAAAGCCAGTATTATCAAACAAATCACTGACATGAAGATTTTCTGGCAATACATCCAGGGTAAAAAGTTGCGACTGTAAGTTTACATTATTGACTGGCAGGTAAATTGGCTTATCTGCGCCTTGATAACGAATCACTTCAAGCAAATCTGAGTTCTCTAAAGTAATAGCATTACGCAATTCATCTTTTCTTAAATTCGATGATAATTCTGCTTCAATCACACGTTCTGTCTCAGAATCAATTAAGTAAACTCCACGCTCTTCTTGCGAAGACAGTGGAATAATAATTCGATCAATTAAAATATCTGTCGGTATCTCGTCTCCAATGGATAATACTCGCGTATATGCTCCTAAGGGAATACGCGTCGGTAATTCCAACTGCAGATGATCAACATCTAATAAATTATTAAGTAACTGCGGATCTTCCATATATGACACATTATCAACTGAGATGGGTCTACTTTCAATTAAAGAACGCAATGTATTGATAGTTGCTTCATCACGAATGAAGTAAGACTGTTGGCCTAATCGAATAATATACTCATCTGAAGAGACAACATCTTGAAAACTTAATCGCGTGGGTGAATAGTAATTAGCAGTTGATTGAATGGTTTCAGTCGCTATCTCTTCCTCTGTTGGAGCTGTTTCATTACCTATAATACTTTCAAATGTGTTGATATCATAAAGAATAAAGTATGAGAATAAGAAACTAATCGCAACTAATATAACGAGCACGACTGTGATCCCCGTATTTTGTTTTCTCATCAATTAACCCCACTCCCCATCTAGCTCGGTGAATTCGGTATAAGGTAATTCAAAGTTAAAGGTTGAGCCTTCACCTTCAACACTATCTACCCAAATTGAACCGCCATGTAATTCGATAACCTCTTTAGAAATCGCAAGGCCGAGTCCACTACCACCTTGTTCACGAGACCGCGCCTTATCAACGCGGTAGAAACGATCAAATAATTTCTCAGCGTCTTGCTTAGAAATTCCTAACCCTTCATCGGTGATACGTACAATGACACTGCGGTGGTTATCTTCAATTTTAACTGTAATGGTTCCCCCATCGGGTGAATATTTTACGGCATTATTTAAGATATTATCAATCACCTGAGTCATTCGGTCCTGGTCAATATCGACATAGATATCCCGCGTTGTAAATTCACGCACAAAATTATAATTCCCTGCATTTGAATCCGATTCTAAAGTGAAAACTAACCGGTCTAAAATATGATTAATAATCCGTTTCAAATCAACGTAGTCGGTCTGAAGTGTAATTTGACCCCCATCCATCTTAGATAAATCCAGTAAGTTTGCGATCATACGTATCATACGATTACTTTCTGATTGAATGACTTCTAAAAATTGCGGCGCAATCTTCTCGTCACGCCAAGCACCATCAGATAGCGCTTCACTATAACTTTTAATACTGGTTAAAGGTGTACGCAATTCGTGCGACACATTTGATACGAAATCGCGTTGTTCTTGTTCGGTCTTCTCTTGTTCTGTGACGTCTGTTAGCACACACACAACTCCAGTAACAAAGCCGGTTTCTCGACGAATAATCGAGAATTCACCTTTTAAAATCGAATCTACACCTTTATCACTGTGATTAATCATAACTTCAGTATCTTTTTGTAATAATTCTTTTAAAGCGATCTTTGATTCGATATTCAATAGACGTAAAATCGAATGACCAATCGCTTGTTCTTGGCGAATATTTAACAACTGGAGTGCTCGATCATTTACTAAAAGGACGCGTCCTCGCTGATCGGTCCCGATAACACCATCAGTCATATGACGAAGAATTCCGTCTAAGCGTTGTCTCTCTGACTCGGTTGATTCTTGGGCATCTTTTACTTTGACGGCCAGCTCATTAATGGTTATCGTTAACTCGCCTAATTCATCATAACCGTACACTTCAGCAGGATAATTATAGACCCCTTCCGAAATACGTAAGGCTTGTTGACGCATATTCTCAATTGGACGGGTTAAACCTTGACTTAAGACAAAGGAAATCAGTAAAGCAACGCCTACGGCTAAAATCGAAGACTGAAGAAACAGGTCGATAATATTATTATTCTGACTATAAATTTGCTCCATATTAGCTTCAATAACTAACACTCCAAGTAACGTCGTTTGCGTTGTCCCAAAGATAGGTTTAATTAATTTGTAAATCGGTGCATCTGTTTCTGGGTCTGAGTATTCACTGCGTAATTCAGTTTGATAAAGTAAGACATTACGCGCATCGGCATCCGTAGTTTGGTTCCCAATCGAACTTTGATCTAAGCCCTGATTCGTCGCAATAATCGTTTGCGCATTATTAATTACTTCAAGGCGCGCTGGCGCTGTTGAGCTAAAAGTTTCTAAAGTTTGACGCAATTGGTTGAGCACACTTTGTGACTCTTGATCTGAATTGGATAATATCGGTGTGATATTATTCGCTAAAAAGTCCGCTTGCGTATTAATTTGTACTTTAAAATTATCTACCGTTTGTGTCTCTAACTGGTCAATAAAGATGACTCCGATAAATTGGAAAGTGATCACTAAGATAAATACAAATAGTAAGGGTATTTTAAAGTATATCGATTGGAAAAAGCGAAAGGGTCTTTGCTTCATCGTCGTATCTGCTCCAATCTTTCTAAAATTTTAAGTTCTGAACACAATAATAACATGTTGGTGTCTCCTTAATTCAAACATTTTAATTCTAAAAACATATAGATTCAGTTTATTGATTTTTAACTATAATTACAAGCTAGAATCTCATTTAATTTACTTTGAATCATAAGCATTGTGTTGTTATTATGTATACAAGAAGTGCCTGCTAAGCGAAGGAATCCTTCTGCAAATAGCAGGCACTTTATCTTGTATTTAATTATTCTTGTTCTGGATTTTTTAAAAAGTATCCAACACCACGACGGGTAATAATATACGTTGGGTGACTTGGTTGATCTTCGATTTTCTCACGTAATCGTCTAATTGTTACGTCCACTGTTCGGACATCCCCAAAATAATCATAACCCCATACTGTTTCTAGTAAATGTTCACGAGTCATGACTTGTCCAATATGTTTCGCTAAGTAGTGAAGTAATTCAAACTCACGGTGAGTCAGTTCTATTTCTCTACCTAATTTCGATGCAATGTATGCATCTTGGTGAACAATTAATTCGCCTACTTTGATTTCATTGGCATTATTTTCATCTTCATCAACTTCTTTTAATGCGTTACGACGTAGGTTCGCTTTTACACGAGCCATTAGTTCGCGGTTAGAGAATGGTTTCGTTACATAGTCGTCAGCACCTAATTCCAGACCGAGTACTTTATCTATCTCAGAATCTTTTGCCGTTAACATAATAATCGGCACAGCACTTTCTTTTCTAATTTCTCGACACACTTCCAAGCCATCTTTTTTAGGTAACATTAAATCTAAAATAACGAGGTCAGGTTTTGTTTCTTTAAATTTTTCGATCGCATCTTCGCCATCAAAACATGTGACAATTTCATAACCTTCGTTTGATAGATTGAATGTAATAATATCCGAGATTGGCTTCTCATCGTCGACAACAAGTATCTTCTTCATATAGTTTTCTTCCTCCTTACATAAAGGATTAATATTTAGGTTAGTCAAATATTAATTAAATATATATCGTAATAATTATACAGTTTTATGAAATATAGTCAAAATTGTCACAATAAATTAAGATTTTCTTAATTATTTATGACTAAACAAGAAAAGCAAAGTAGTCGAATATTTCATTCCCCTACTTTGCATATTAACCTAATTTATTAAAAATGTCATTTTAAAGCCCTTAAGATTAATGGATAAGGACTGGCATACCTTCGTATGCATGAGCAAAAACCTCTGCCATAACATCAGGTGGTGTATTAATACATCCAAGTGATCCTGATACTTGATAAGTGTTTCCGCCAAAATTACTTTGCCATCCAGCATCATGGATACCTTGGCCTGTATCGTCAAAAGGTAACCAGTAATTTACTGGTTGGACGTAATCACGCTCTGTACGAGGGTTGTATCCTTTTAATTCAGCGTCTTCTTCTTTATCCCAGATTGAGTAAGCACCTGGTACAGTATCGGTTCCGATTTGTCCGGTTACGATAGGTGTTTCAACTACGATTTGTCCATCAACATAAACCCACATTGTCTGGTGGTCAACACTGACTTCAACGTAGCTATCCCCAATATCATTGCCTCCAGTATTGTAACCTGTCCCCACTATATTTGGTTGACGTGATACATTCTCACCAGCTTGTAAATCAGCTAAAATGTTTTGCGTTTCTGATTCACGGTCAATGGACCAACCTAATGTTCCGGGTTCAACCGTTACTTCACCTTCTGAAGTACTTTGGAATTGACGTGGTTTGTTATAAGTTGCGTATTCATCGTTTAATGTTCCAAGATATTCGTAAATTAATTCTTGGTCATAAACAATCTCGTTATTTGAATCAAAGTAAATCCACTCTTCAATTGTTTCTTGAGGAATTGTGACATTGTTTCCAGCAATTTCAAGGTTAATTTCAGTGTTTTTAGCTGTTTCAATTTGTTCCATGATTGAATCGATTTTTTCGTCGTGACTTGATAGTTCGGGTTCTAAGTAAGCTGAATTAATTTCGATTGATTCTTCACCATTTTGAATACCGTTCATAATTAATTTTTTGACTTTATCAATATCTAATTGATTTCCTTCTTCCGCTTCAGTAACGTAGTAACCTTGCGCTTCAGTATATTCAATGGCTGCATCTTGAGCCGCTGTACGCTCTTCATTACTTAAACCTAGATTCGCTAATTGTTTGTTTAACTTTTGCTCGTCAAAATTCATTGTTTCCATTAAGCCACCATCATGGTTTTCAGATTGGAAGTAACCTGTAATCCACTCGTTTGGGTTTTGGCTATTGTAAGTTTCTGTTAAAACTTCACCCGTTTGTAATTCTGGTTCCAATTCACCTAATTGAATCGAACCAACTTCTTGGCCGTTCTCAGTAATTTGGAAAGTTTTGCTGTAGATATCCTCTTGAATTTTTTCTTCCGCTTCAGGGAGTGTTAAGTTACTAATATCAACACTTCCAAAAGTTGTATTTGCTTGGAATTTCTCAGCATAATATCCGATACCTGCACTATATGCCACAATTATGATGACTAGTGCTGATACCACAGAGATAATTAGTTTTTTCATTTGTTCACCTCAAAAAATTTAATATTCGTTCTTTTAAATAATAAGTCCTCATTCAAATACATATTTTAGCCTGTAAATGTGAATAAAGTATAAATATTACTTAACTATTGTGTGGCGGTTGTGTGACAAATTTTCTAATCGCGTGTGCGACTCCATTCTCATTATTCGTTAAAGTCAGCTCATCAGCCACTCTTTTTACTTCTGGATGGCCATTTTCCATTGCGACTCCTAAACCAGCCATTTTAACCATTTCGTAATCATTTAATTCATCCCCTATGGTCATAATGTTTTCAGCTTTAATATCTAATAGTTGGATTAAAGCATTTAGACCATTAGCTTTATTCGCTAATTTAGGAATAAATTCAATTGCAACGGGTAAAGAGCGGACAATATGAACTTGATCATATAATTCATTAGGAATTTTTTCTAAATAGTTATCGATAAATTCAACTCCACCGAAGACAACGATTTTATAGAGTGTCTCTAAGTTTAGAACTTCTTCAAATTTTGCTAATGTAATATCAGTACTTAACGTTTTAGCATCTTGTACAACCGTTGGATTCGCTGTCTCATCATCAATTAAATACAGCTTGTCTGGATCAAAGGCAACCATTTGAACTTCTTCACTTCGATACTCTTTAAAGACATCATAAATTGCTTGACGGTCTCCTTCAGTTAAGATTGTTTCATGAACAATATTTAAGTCAGGTAACTGATGGATAACTGCCCCATTTTGTAAGATTAAATATTCATCGCCATGCCCTTGTGGCAGTTGTTTAGACAAATATTGAATACTCGGTAGCGTACGTCCTGTACAAATAACGACTTGAACATCTTGTTCAATCGCTTCTTTAATCGCGTCTACATTTTCTTGCGACAAAGATTTGTCATCTCTTAGTAAAGTCCCATCTAAATCAATTGCTACGAGTTGAATATCACGTGTCATTTATGCCGCTTCCTTTCTGACCATTAAAAGGCCATCGCCAAGTGGAACGAGTGTTGAACGGTTTGATTTATCATTTAATACAGTATCAAACAATTCATTTAATTTACGATGAATTTTTCTAACGCGTTTTGGGATTTCTGCTTCATCATCTAATACGGTACCACCTTGAAATACATCGTCAATAATTAATACGCCACCCTGACGAAGTAGACGCATACATTCAGGATAAAATTCGATATATTTCGCTTTGGCACTATCCATAAAGATTAAATCATATGACCCTTCTAAGTTCGGTAAGACATCCGCTGCGTCCCCTTCAATTAAAGTAATGCGATCTTCTAGACCCAATTTTTTAAAGTTTTCTTTGGCACGTTCATACATTTTTTCATAGCGGTCAATGGTCGTTAAATGCCCATCTGCTTGTAAATGCTGTGCCATTAAACTGGCTGAGAAGCCGATGGCTGTTCCGATTTCGAGAATTTGACTTGGTTGCATGGTTGCAGTAAAGAAATCAAGAAACTTAGCTGTTTCGTGCGGTACAATCGGAATGCCTAATTCATTTGCGTAAGCTTCAATCTCTCCAAGTCCTCCCTCAAAGTCAAGTTGGCCTTCACGCATAAAGTCAACAACTTTTTGCATCACGATTGGGCGGTGCATCATTTCGTTTAACATGTTATTACTCCTCTATTCAATATTCTCCAGAAAAAAACGAACTTTGGCGCTTGATCAGTCCTAGCTGGCCGACTCAAAGAGTACCGAAAGTTCGTTAGACATACTTGATTATTGATCACTCTCTACAGAGTCTAAGTCCAATAATTCTTCTAATGTTATATCACTCGCATCTGCAGTGACATCATGGTATAAGTTATAATCACTCGAAATTTTGTGATCGTCATCATATTCCACGTGAATTCCACGAATTCGACCGTTATCAATATGACTTGTTGTAATCACATAATCACTTGCTCTTAGAACAATTCGCTCGTCATCGTCTGGCACATAGCCTAGATGATAAATAATCAGACCAGCAATTGTATCTACTTCATCATTCTCTAATTCAACATCAAAATACTGATTAAATTTATCAATTGGTAAAATACCATTCACGTAATAATTGTTATCATCGATTTTACGTATGTCTCCTGCTGTTGAGATATCTGTCTCATCTTCGATATCCCCTACAATCTCTTCTAACACGTCTTCTAATGTAACGATTCCTTCAACCCCACCATACTCATCTCGTAGTATAGCTAAGTGAGTTTCTTCACGTCGAAATTCGACTAATAAATCATCAACAAAGACTGTGGATGGTACAAATAGTGGCTCACTTGATATATCAAGAATATCAATATTATCAAAACCAACTGATCGTGCGTGTTTCAATAAATTCTTCATATGAACAACACCCACAACATTATCTTTTTCACCTTCATAGATAGGAATTCGTGAGTAAGGTGTAGCTAGCAACGCTTCAATATTCTCATCGTAGTCATCTTCAATATCAACCATGATTGTATCCGTACGTGGCACCATGATTTCTCTAGCCATCTTATCATCTAAAGATAGGACACCTTGAAGCATTGAAAATTCGGCTAAATCAATAGAACCTTCTTTTCGACTTTCAGCCATTAACACTTTCATCTCATCACGAGTGAATTTTTCATCTTTCTCTGAGAAATCAAGAGGTGTTAGTCGCTGTAATAATCCAGTTGAAGCTGATAATAGTGCAATAAAGGGACGGAAAATTTTCTGAATCGTTCCAATAATACCACTTGTACCCATGGCGATTTTTTCTGGCATTTGTAATGCCACTTGTTTTGGAAACAATTCACCGAACACTAAAGTAATATATGACAAAATTAACGTAACGACAACAATCGCAACTGTTGCTGCTCCAGGAAATGTCGGTAGCAAAGCTGAGAATCTGTCAGCAAATGAAGTCGCTGCAGAGGCACTGGATAAGAATCCCGCTAAAGTGATCGCAACTTGAATAGTTGCTAAGAAATCATCAGAATTATCTAATAATTCTAAAACCCTTTGAGCTTTCTTATTACCTTCTTCTGCTAATGCTTTCATTTTTGACTGGTTGACTGATACGAAGGCAATTTCACTTGCTGCGAAAAACGCGTTAATTGCCGTCAAGACTATAATTACTATGCCTTGTGTCCACAAGGACCCCGAGGAACCCATTATTTTCTCTCCTTTTAATAATTCAATTTTTTTCTTTACTTATAAATATAAGAAAAAAACGGACAAATTGCAAGAAATAAAAGATGAATTTATCCTGTCTT
>NZ_JACAOA010000030.1 GCF_014049385.1 Ruoffia halotolerans
AACCTCTTGTGTGAAACACCTGCTTCATTTTCTTTAACTACCGTCAATCTTAGCTCTTTATTATATTCTTTTTCCATCTAAAAACCCCCTAAATCCATGTCCGGATTCAGGGGGGCACTACAAAATAAGTGCTGTTTTGTCACATTATCTAATTTCTAAACCTTCTATATCTTTCAGAGCATCTGTAATGTTAGTCATTACTTTTTCGATATCTTCGTCTTTCAATGTTTCATTCGGGTTTTGGAAAGTCATATGATAAGCCAATGATTGCTTACCTTCTGGAATGTTCTCTCCAACATAACGGTCAAATAACTCAATCGAAACTAAATACTGACCTCCATTTTCTGCAATCGTTGAATTTAATTCATGATGCAATAGTGTATCGTCAACTAATAAAGCTAAGTCACGTGACGTTGATGGGTATTTAGCAATTGGAGTTTGAACTAAATCAGCTGTTGGGTAAGCAACTAATTTATCTAATTCAATCTCAGCGAAGAATGTCCCTTGATTTAAATCAAATTCTTCAGCCACTAATGGATGAATTTGTCCCATAAATCCGATATCTTCACCCGCTAATGAAATAATCGCCGTTCTACCTGGATGCATCACATCAATCTCTGATGTTGATTTAAATTCAATTTGTGAAGCAATTCGTAAGCTTTCAAAGTATGTTTCTAACATCCCTTTTAGTACGTAGAAATCATAATTCTTTTTACTTTCATACCATTGAGATCCTTTATACTCTCCAGAAAGTAAAATCGCTAATCGTTCTTCTTCTTTCGGTTGAACATGTGTACCTTGTCCGAAGAAAACACGTCCTGTTTCATAAAAAGCTAAATCTTTATTTTGACGTGCTTGGTTATATTGTGCGATTTCCATTAAAGCTGGGAACATACTTTGTCTTAGAACCGTACGTTCTTCACTCATTGGTAATTCTAACTCTACTAATGAATGCTCGTCAGATTTTAATAAACTAGCATGTTCTTTAGATGTTAAGACATAAGTAATCGCTTGGTTTAAGCCTAAGCCTTCCGTTACAGTTCGTGTTTTACGAATTAATTGTTGTTTTTGAGTTAAACGGCCTGGTTGACTCGGTGTTGTTGGTAATGTTGTTGGAATATTATCATAACCATAGATACGAGCAATCTCTTCTAAGATATCCGCTTCAATTGAAATATCCCAACGTCTTGCTGGCACATCCACAATAAACTCTTCTTCATTAAACTCAACTTCAAAGCCTAAACGATCGATAATTTTAATGATGTCTTCTTTCGTTAAAGTAATACCTAATTTCTTCTCTGGAGAGTTATTGTGAACGCTAATTTGAAAATTATCTGTATTGAGTTGGTTAAACTCTTTAACACCATCAACGATCTGTCCACCTGATAATTGAGCCATTAATAAAGCAGCTTGTTCGCCTGACTCATTTAATTTACTTACGTTGATTCCTTTTTCAAAGCGAGCACTTGATTCAGAACGTAAAGCAAATTTCTTAGATGTCGAACGAACTCGTTGTGAATCAAATACAGCTGTCTCTAATAAGACATTCTTAGTGTTGTTCGTCACTTCCGTATCCAAACCACCCATCACACCTGCTAAAGCAATAGGTTGGTCTCCAGATGCAATGACTGTATCTGTTGGTTCTAATGTTCTTTCAACACCGTCAAGAGTTGTTAAACTATCTCCTTCAGCTGCTGACTTTACTTTAAGTGTTTTTGACTCTAATTGATCAAAGTCAAATGCATGCATAGGCTGTCCATATAATAATAAGAAGTAATTTGTTGTATCAACAATATTATTTACCGGACGTATTCCAGCTTTCATTAAACGGAGTTGAACCCATAGTGGGCTCGCTTTTACTTCAACGTCCTCAATTAAACGGATTTGATACGCATTTGATAATTCTGGACTTTCAACTTCAATTTGAACTTGTCCCAATTTAGAATCTTTTGCAAAGTCACGCTCTTCAATTAAATTAAATTGTGGTTTTTGATTATAAATTGCTCCCACTTCGTAAGCTGTTCCATACATACTTAAAGCATCGGCACGGTTAGGTGTAATATCTAATTCAATAATATCGTCATCTAATTTCATATATGACACAATGTCTTCGCCTACTGGGGCATCTTCAGGTAAGATAAAGATCCCTTTGGCATATTCTTTAGCAACAACACTGTCACTAAAGCCAAGCTCTTGTAAAGAACAAATCATACCATTTGAGTCCACACCGCGTAATGTACTTTCTAATATTTCCATTCCGCCAGGCAATACTGCGCCTGGTAAGGCAACAATCACTTTTTGACCTTGTTTAATGTTTGGAGCACCACAGACGATTTGACTTAAATCACTGCTACCCACATTAACTTGTGCCACATTTAAGTGATCACTATCTTGATGTGGCGCAAGTTCTACAACCTCACCGACAACAATATTATTTAAATCTTTACCAATATTTTCAACGGATTCAACTTCAATTCCTGTTCTTGACATACGTTCAGCTAATTCTAAGCCTGTAATATCTGATAGGTCTAGGAAGTCACTTAACCATTCTAGTGAAATTAACATATTAATTTTGACCTCCTTTAAATTGTTTTAAGAATCTTAAATCATTTTGATAGAAATGACGAATATCGTCGATGTTATATTTAAGCATTGCGACACGTTCAATTCCTAAACCAAACGCAAAGCCACTATATTTCTCAACATCAATTCCTGACAATTCTAGAACGCGTGGGTGAACAATCCCAGCACCTAAAATTTCAATCCAGCCTGTTTGTTTACATACAGAACATCCTTCTCCACCACACTTAAAGCAGCTCACATCAACCTCTACTGATGGTTCTGTAAAAGGGAAGAAACTTGGACGAAGACGGATTTCACGTTCTTCACCAAATAATCTTTGAACTAATAGTAATAATGTTCCTTTTAAATCAGCCAAGGTGATATCTTCAGCAATCACTAAGCCTTCCACTTGTTGGAATTGATGTGAATGCGTTGCATCATCACTATCACGGCGGAACACTTTACCTGGACTGATCATTTTTAATGGGCCGTCTTCTTCAAAATTATGGACTTCCATTGTACGTGCTTGTACTGGTGACGTATGTGTACGTAAAAGTACTTCATCATCTACATAAAATGTATCTTGCATATCACGCGCTGGATGATTCTTTGGTAAGTTCATACGTTCAAAGTTATAAGAGTCTAATTCCACTTCGGGACCTTCGACAACTTGATAACCCATCCCTAAAAAGAAATCTTCAATTTCTTCTAAAGTTTGCGTTAAGATATGACGTGTGCCGTATGGTTGAGAATACCCTGGTAATGTCACATCAATCGTTTCATTAGCTAATTGCTGTTCTAACTCTTTTGCTTTAATGAGCTCTGTTTGTTTCTCAAAGGCTTCATTGAAAATTGTATGGAAATTTTGTATCGCTTTACCTAATTCTGGCTTTTCTTCATTAGATAAGTGGCGCATTTCTTTCGTATATTGAGTTAATTCTCCTTTTTTTCCAGTAAATTTTACTCGAATTGATTGAAGTGCATTAGTTGAGTCACTCGCTTGAATTTTTTTAGCAGCATCTTGTGCTAAAGCTTCAATTGATGACTTTAATTGTTCAATAGTTGATGTCATGTTTTTCTCCTTTTTTAAATAAATACATAAAAAAAGCACGCCCCAAAAAAGGGACGCGCTACCGTGGTACCACCCTAATTCTTAGTTGAATAATAATTAATTAACTAAGCTCTTACGCCGGTAACCTAGGCTTAAGGTATCTTTTTCAAATTCTAATAAGAATTCTTTACAGATCCACTCCGAAATTGAACGTAGGAAACCGACTTATGTTATTTAGTTTCAGTCGATGCTAAATATCCCTGTCGATGGCGGTTCTTACTAGTTTCTTCTATGTGTTTAATAATTCATTATCTTATTATAGTAAGTCTTTATATTAAAGTCAAACTGATTAATTCATTTGATTTGGATTGTATGCTATGTCCATGGCTTTGACAGTATGACGATAAATGAAGCTAA
The DNA here is from genome assembly GCF_014049385.1 of Ruoffia halotolerans. GTDB lineage: Bacteria > Bacillota > Bacilli > Lactobacillales > Aerococcaceae > Ruoffia > Ruoffia halotolerans. The sequence goes on from NZ_JACAOA010000030.1 coordinate 4,031, forward strand.
ATGCTCCGGTCGTTAATTCTGCAATACAACTGTGTTTATCCATTAAAGTAACAATCCAACTTTCAGCATATTTAGGCACGTCGCGTGTTGCTCCAGCCATATGCTTCAATATAATGTCGCATTCTAACTCAGATAACTCTGTAAGTTTTTTTGCGTTCTCTAATGCAATACGTGGATGTTCGAAATTATGACCTTTTCCTCCTACTTCATGCTTTGTTTCGCAATCGTAGAAAAATAAATCATGCAATAGTCCAGCTCTTGCAATAGCTTTTGTATTCAATTTTAGTCGTTTAGCCCAACGGTAACTACGGTAAGAAACCGATAATGAATGTAATAAGCGGTTAGTTACATGGTGATGCTTGTACATTTCTAATTTTTGAACCAACTCGTGATCTAATAAATCCTCCACGAGAGCTAAATATTCCGGATCTTTTTGCCATTTTAAAGTCAAATATATTCCTCCAAATATTGTGATTGCATTTATTATACAACAATAATTCAAATAAAGTATGAAAATAATATTAATATTACATAAAGTTCATGAAACATAACTGTAATAATTACATTTTAATATAATGGAATAATAAAATTCCAGTTGCTACACCTACATTTAATGACTCTGCATTGCCTAGCATGGGAATGAAGATTAATTGATCACTGATCGCTTGAATTTCTTCACTTACACCTTGCCCCTCATTACCTACTACAATCGCTACAGGCATTGTTTGATCTGTCTCTTTATAAGAGATGGCCTCTTTATTTAAGGCAGTAGTTAATACTTTTACCCCCATAGCTTTTAATTCTTCAATCGCTTGAGGTAAAGGCATTTCAATGACAGGTAAATGCCATAATGAGCCTTGGGTTGAACGGATGACTTTCTCATTATAGATATCTACAGATCCTTCTCCTATAATTATCGCATCACAACCTGCCGCATCTGCGGTACGAATCATTGTTCCTAAATTACCAGGATCTTGCACCTTATCTACTAGTAAATAGCGTGTCCCTTTGACCAATTCAGATTGCTTTCCTGTCGCTTCAACTTCAGCAAAAACGCCTTGCGGTGTTTGAGTAGCAGATAGTTCTTTGGCGATATCGCCATCAATCATCGTAATAGGTGTTTCTGATGAGAGACTTAATGCCTGACTATTCTGTTGATAATAGGCTTCTGTCATAATCCACTGCTTTACTGGAACTTTCCATTCAATTGCTTCTAATGCTAGATGGGTACCTTCAATCAAAAAACTTTGACTTTTCTTACGCCCTTTGCTTGTAAGTAACTTCTTCCAAGCTTTAACTTGTGCGTTTTGCTTCGAGCGGATAATTTCTTTCTCTAACATATTAACGTGTTAACTCATAGATTGCTTCAGTGTAAATTGCCGTCGCTCTGAATAAATCTTCTAAAGCAATAAATTCGTTTGCTTGGTGCATTGTATCTATTGAATCTGGGAATAAGGCACCATATGCAACACCTCTAGGCATTAAGCGAGCGTAAGTTCCTCCACCGATCGTTTGTTCAACACCTTTTTCACCTGTTTGTCTTTCATATACATCAAGAAGTGTTTGAACTAATGGATCATCACCTGGGACATAATGAGGTTCTTTTGAATCAGACATTGTCACTGTCGCATCATAGGCTAATAGATGCGTATTAATTTGTTCTTGAATTGTTTCTGGGTTTGTTCCTTTTGGATAACGGAAGTTCGCGTCAATATTAGCACCTTGTACGTCATTAAAATCAATGATACCAACATTCATTGATACATCGCCCATGAATTCATGCGTATAATTCACGCCGATCTTACTTCCATCGAAGCCTTCAAATAATTCACGCGCTAATAACTGAATTGTATCTTGAGCACCTTTTGAATCAAATGCGTAGTTTTCTAAAAACTTCGATAAATGAGTTCCAGCGTTCACACCTTTTTCAGGTGTTGAACCGTGGGCTGCTTTACCTACTAAGTTTAATGTTAATTGATTTCCTTCAATACTGCTGTCCCCAGATAAAGCATCATGTTCATCAATAAACTCTTGGAATGCTTTGGATAGGTTAGCAACATCATTCGTTTGAATAATTGCTGTGGCATCTTGTGGTACCATATTCGCACGTAAGCCGGCTGTTAATTTAACTAAATGATTGTCTGCTTCGAGTGTTTCACCTAATTTTAAATCAAAGATGGCTGATACATTTCCTTTTTCACCATTAATAATTGGGAAAGTCGCATCTGGTGAGAAGCCTAAATCTGGCATCGGCGCATGTTGGAAGTAATAATCCATACATTGCCATCCACTTTCTTCATCTGTTCCAACAATTAAGTGAATGCGTTTGTTGAATTTTACACCTAGTTCTCGTAATAATTTTACTGCAAAGTAAGCTGCCACTGTTGGACCTTTATCATCACTTGAACCACGAGCGTAAATACGATTATTAATAATCTCTGGTTTAAATGGATCCGTATCCCAACCAGTCCCTACAGGCACAACATCCACGTGTCCTAGTACACCTAAGAGCTCGTCTCCTTCGCCCACTTTCACGTGACCTGCCCAAGGTCCAAATTGTTCAGTTTCAAAACCGTCTTCGTTGGCCATCGCAAGAAACTCTTCTAAAGCACGTTTCGGACCTGGTCCCACAGGTGCTTCTTCTGTCGCTAAGTCATCTTCTCTGACTGATTCTACTTCCAGAATTCGAAATAAATCTTTAAGTAAGACGTCTTGACGTGATTCTACTTCTTGTAACCAATTTATATTTTTCATTATTAATAATGCTCCTTCACTAATTTCATTATTACTATTCTATCACTAATCTCTTGTTGCAAAAAGTTAAATAACTTATTCACAATGTACTTTTTTCATTCCATAATAAAAAGGTTAATGAATATAAGAATTGTTTTTTAAACATGCAATTTCTTATTCATTAACCTTCGATAAACTACTCTAAGCCGTATGGAACTAATAGATCCATCTCAGCTTCTGTTAATTCTCGATAGTCACCAAGAGCTAACTCGGGGTCAAGCTTTAAAGGGCCCATAGAAATACGGTGCAATTGGATAACTTCCTTGCCCACCGCTTCAAACATACGCTTTACTTGATGGAATTTACCTTCAGTAATCTCCACATGAATTAATGTTTGGGAAATTTCAGCGTGTACTTCCAGTATTTCTAAATTCGCTGACTGAGTAATAAAATCACCCAAATCAAGTCCTTTTTCAAACTTTTGAATATCTTCTTCTGTCACCACGCCTTCAATTAGAGCTTCATAACGCTTCTTCACTTTCTTCTTGGGTGAAAGTAATTGATGTGCTAATTGTCCGTTATTCGTCAAAAGAAGGAAACCAGTTGTATCTATATCCAATCTTCCAACTGGAAAGAGTTGCGCATGACCAAAGTCTAATTCAACCCAATCAATCACCGTTTCATATTCTCTATCTTCTGTCGCGCTAATAATCCCATCTGGTTTATTTAACATGACATAGTAATATTCTTGATACAAAACAGGTTCGTTCATGTATTGAATTGTATCTGTTTCAGGATCCACATTGTGTCCCACTTTTTTGATTACTTTATCATTTACAGTTATTGAACCACTCACAATAATTTTTTTAACATCTTTTCGTGAGCCATATCCTGCATGACTTAATAATTTATCTAATCGCATTACATTAACCTCATTTTATCTTGAATATCTTTAAATCGATTACCAATTAAGACTGATAACATGTTCGTAATACCGAGAACACTTCCATAAACAAGTACTGCCATAATGATGACAATGCCGATTTTAAGGAAAGTTAATCCGCGTCCGACCGGACCGAACAGAAGGTTTAATGATTGATTCCACATAGCTGCTGAAACTGTCATTAATGCCGAAGCAATGAGTATCTTAATAATACTGCTATTCAATCTACGGTAATTAAAGTCTAATTCACGACTCAACTTGATCCACATCAATACAGTTGAAAATAGGAAACCAATAGCCGTTGAAACTAACGCACCATGTGCTTCAAATAAAGCAACAAATGGGAATTGTAAAATTGCTTTAACTACAAGTCCAATTAATAGGAAACGTACCGCTAAGCGACGATAATTCATCGATTGTAAGATTGTCGAGAACACCGTATAAGCCCCTAGTACGATACTAGAAATTGAGGCTGTAATTAAAAGTCCTGGCCCTGCTTCTGATCCATTTGGATAGAATAAATAGTAAATATTATTAGCAATTGATGCCATTCCTAATGCTGCTGGAATCATAACGATACTGAATAATACCGTAATATGTTCAACTAATTCACTCGTACCTGCAATGTTTCTTTGTGCAAATTTCTTCGAAATAACGGGTACTAAAGAAGAAGCCAAGGCAACTGCTAATGAAATAATAATCATCACAAGTTTATCCACATCTAAACTTAGAACCCCATAGAGTTCTTCAATCTCAGTGAATAATAAGGCTGACGTTGATTCTAAAATTTGTCCGAAAGTATATGTATCAATTAACTGAGCGATAATAATTCCTGATCCTAATAAGATAAATGGAATACTATCGACAACCATAATTTTGATACTTTCTTTAAAGTCTAAGTTCACATTGTTTGCCGATTTAGCAATTAAGCGTTTAGCTACTGGTAAGCGTCTAATATATTCAAATATTAAGTACAATAGTGCTCCTAAAGCTCCAATAAAGGCCGCAAATGTTGAATGAACAACAGCTTGAGTTACTTCACCACTATAAATCATCATAATGGCGTAAGTAGCTGCTAATAAGTATCCAACACGAGCAAATTGTTCAATAATCTGAGAAATAGCGGTTGGTTTCATGTCATTAAATCCTTGGAAATAACCACGGAGTAAGCTCATTGCCGGAAGAATTAATAGTGCCGGTGATAATGAACGAATAACCATCGTCGCTCCTTCAACATTGGTTGTCGAAGTATTTTCTGCTAATATTGGCGCGATTAAGAATAACAATCCGCCTGATATTACCCCGGTTAACAACATAATAATTATACTGTTTTTGAAGAGCTTATCAGCTGTTTTATACTCTTTTAAAGAGTGATAATAAGCCATTTGTTTTGCAATTGAACTTGGGAAACCAGCCGTCGCTATTGCAAGCATTAATGAATATGGCTTGTAACCCGCACTATATAGTACGTTGGCTTGCGTATATTCTGCTCCTAACCATGTTGCCCATGGAATGACATAAAGCGCTCCAATGACACGAGAGAGAACATTACCAATGGTTAACCAAGAAGCACCACTTGTAATCCCTGACTTCTCATCTTCTTCATCCGATTCCGCTTCGAGTCGTTCCTCAATGACCGTATCGTTTTGAGAGTAATATTCATTTAACACTCGATCCGTTAGAATGGGGTTTTCAATGATATCTGTATCTTGGCTAATCTTCTCACTTAATTGATCTAATTCTTCGTCAGTGAGGTCTTTATCTTTAAATTGTTCGTCGATATCAGATTCAGAGTCTGTTCTGCTGTTTACTTCTTCGTCAAAGTCTGATTCAGTGATTTCGTCTTCAAATTCGAAAGATGTTTCGAATTGAGACTCGCCCCCTTCTAATTCAGTGCTACTCATTGCGTCATCTTCATCGAGACTTTCTAAGTCTTCGTCAGATTCACCATCTTCTGGTTGATAGCTAGCTTCGATACCACTTTCTGCCGGATAAACTTCTTGATCTTCTTCATCAACTAGTTCAGTATCAATTGATTCTTCCTCATCTAAGTCGCTGTAATCAGGAGTCAGTTCCTCTTCTGTAGCTAATTCCTCCGTATAATCATCTTGATTTAACCAATCGGTTTGATTCACTGATTCTTCGAATTCAAGATTATCTTTCGCATCTTGTTCTGCTTCTTCTTGTTCTTGGTCTGATTTATTAATTTCATCAGAAGAAGAGAATAAGTTTTTCACAGAACTGAAAAGTCCAGTCTCACTCTTTTCTAGTTCTTTAACTTTAAAATTGTCAGTTTCAATTGAATCCGAGTAATTCTTACCTTCAACTTCAGAACGGTCTTCTGTCTTACGGGAGAAAAGTTTTTTAAATACAGAATCTTTCTTTTCTTTGTCTTCTGATAATCTTTTTTCACTTTCTTGGAATTGATTATAATCTGTAATATCTTCCAATTCTGTTAGATCATAGCGTTCTTCAAATGTTGGTTTAAAAACATCACCAAATATTTTTTTTCTCTCTTTAGGTTTTTGCTTTTCTTGTTGTTCTTTTTGCTTTTCCAACATTTCTTTTTCTCTATTTCGTTCACGCAAGGGCTTATAACGAAATTCATTCCCAGTCGGTGTGCTAGATGATGGTTCAGCTTCAGATGTCCTTACTCCATCAAAATCTTCATCTCTTACGGGTCGATTTAGATTCTCTAATTCTTCCTTAGTCATTTCAGTTTGAGCAAAATAATCTCCATCGATTGGCTGTCGATTCGGCCGACGAAGGATATTTTTTTCTTCTTCGGTAAACTCTATGGTCTGAAATTCGTCTCTATTATAAGGTTGTTGATTAGATAAATCATTCGAATTATCTCGATCATTGTGCTGTTTACTCAAAGCACTTCCTCCTTTAAACTAGTTTGCTACTATGTTCACCAAACGATTCGGTACAACAATTACTTTACGGATTGTTTTCCCTTTTATGGCTTCTTGTACAGCCTCTTGACTTAAAGCTAATTCCTCAACTACTTCTTTATCTAGATTAATATCAATATCTAATCTTGTAACTAATTTACCCATCACTTGAATAACAATTTCTACTTGGTCATCCACCGTTAATTCTTCAACAAACGTAGGCCAAGCTTCTTCTGAAATACTTTCAGTATGACCTAGTTTTTCCCAAATCTCTTCTGCTAAGTGTGGTGCTAATGGTGCAAGTAATTTTACAAAACCTTCAGCAAATTGAATTGGTAAAACATCCGCATCTTTAGCTTCATTTAAGAAAATCATCATTTGTGAGATTGCTGTATTAAAATGTAATTGTTCATAATCTTCTGTCACTTTTTTAACTGTTTGGTGATAAACTTTTTCTAATTCTTTACTATCTGACTCTTTGACACTATCTGCCAATGCTAAAGTATCTTCGTTAATTACCAGACGCCATACACGATCTAAGAAACGACGGCTACCTTCTAATCCATTCTCGCTCCAAGCAATTGAAGCATCTAACGGTCCCATGAACATTTCGTAAACACGTAATGTATCTGCTCCATATTCATTCACTACATCATCTGGATTAACAACATTACCTTTTGATTTAGACATTTTTTCATTGTTCTCACCTAGAATCATACCTTGGTTAAATAATTTTTGGAATGGTTCTTTCGTTGGAACAACACCGATGTCATAAAGAAATTTATGCCAGAAGCGAGCATATAGTAAATGAAGTACTGCGTGCTCTGCTCCACCAATATATAAATCAACATTTCCCCATTTTTCTAAGGCTTCTTGAGAAACCAATGCGTCTTCATTGTGAGGATCCATAAAGCGTAGGAAGTACCATGAACTACCTGCCCATTGTGGCATTGTATTTGTTTCACGACGGCCTTTCATTCCTGTTTCTGGATCTGTAACGTTAACCCACTCTTCAATGTTTGCTAATGGTGATTCTCCAGTTCCGCTTGGTTGAATTTTGTCTGTTACTGGTAAAGTAACTGGTAGCTGATCTTCAGGAACAACTGTTGTTGTCCCATCTTCCCAATGAATCAATGGAATCGGCTCTCCCCAATAACGTTGACGAGAGAATACCCAATCACGTAAACGATAATTAATTTGTCGTTCACCGAAATCATTCTCTTCTAACCAAGTATTCATCTTTTGAATTGCATCTTCTATGTTTAATCCATCTAAGAATTCAGAGTTGATGTGTGGTCCTTCGCCATAATATGGCACTTCTTTTTCTGGCCCTTCAATCACTGGTACAATAGGTAGATCATATTTAGTGGCGAATGCAAAGTCACGTTCATCATGAGCTGCTGAACCCATAACCGCACCCGTACCATAGGAAGCAATCACGTAATCAGCAATCCAAATTGGAATTTCTTGTTTTGTTGCTGGGTTAATCACATATGACCCTGTAAATACACCTGTCTTGTCTTTATTTAATGATGTTCGTTCTAATTCACTCTTAGTTTCAACTTCACTAATATATGCACGGACTGCTTCTTCTTGGTCTGGAGTCATTAAGTCATTTACAATATCTAACTCCGGTGCTAATACAACATAAGAAGTCCCAAATAACGTATCAGGTCGCGTAGTATATGATTCGATGACTTTATCTGAATCTGCAACTTGGAATTTAATCATAGCACCTTCAGATTTACCAACCCAATGTTTTTGCATTTCTTTCACACTGTCTGGCCAGTTAACTTCATCTAAATCTTCAATTAATCTTTCAGCATATTCAGTAATTTTTAAAACCCATTGTTTCATTGGGCGTCTATAAACAGGATGTCCCCCACGCTCAGAAACACCATCAATTACTTCTTCATTCGCTAATACAGTTCCTAATGCCGGACACCAGTTAACCATCACATCATCTTGATAAGCCAAACCTTTTTCAAATAATTTTGTGAAAATCCATTGTGTCCATTTATAATAATTTGGATCCGTTGTATTAATCTCGCGGTCCCAATCGTAACTAAAACCAAGTGATTTGATTTGACGTTTAAATGTGTGGATATTGTGTTCTGTAAAATCAGCAGGGTTATTCCCTGTATCTAAAGCATATTGTTCTGCTGGCAAACCAAAAGCATCCCATCCCATTGGATGTAGAACATCAAATCCTTGAGCACGCTTCATACGAGCAATCACATCCGTCGCTGTATACCCTTCAGGATGCCCAACGTGTAAGCCTTGTCCTGATGGATATGGGAACATATCTAACGCATAATATTTAGGATGATTGATACCACGATTTTTTGTTTTGAATGTTTCATTCTTGTCCCAATATTCTTGCCATTTCTTTTCAATGATACGATGTTGATAACTCATTTTCTTCCTCCAATAATCTATAAATTCTTTTTCATTATACAATATTTACAATAAAAAGTGAAAATTGCACTGTTTTAATCTATTTAAAACCAAATTCTCTCAAAAATAAAAATACCCTATATTATCTAGCATATTCACTAAATAATATAGGGCGAGTGACCGCGGTACCACCTATGTTTATGACAAAAAAGTCATCTTAAGTACCTTAACGCGGTCAACACGTCTTACTCTATCATTACTTTCAAGTAAGCACCTAATTAGACGAGTTCAACAAAGCGATTGACTTATTTTCACCAACCATAAGCTCTCTAAACAATGACTTTATTTACTATTTCTAAGTAAAGTTTTGTATAAATTCTTTTTGAATTATATCAAACTAACTGAATTAGTTCAATCCAATTGTTTGTCCAATAAAGATTGTTGTTGTACCGTTATTCTTTTCTATTAATTCATTAACATCTAAACCATTACGAGTTGCAATACTGTATAAAGTATCTCCAGCTGCTACTGTATATGAAGAGTTTGTTGGAGCTTCAATATTTGGTGCCGCTTCAGGTTCAGCAATTGTTGTTGGGGTATTATCCACATCAACAACAGTTGGTTGTGCTTCTACGTTAGTTTCAACTGTAGAAGTTGGTGCACTTGGTGTAGCACCTGAAACTTTTAATACTTGTCCCGGATGGATTAAATTGCTTGATAAGCCGTTTAATGCTTTCAATTGATTTAATGACATACCATGGTTTACTGCGATACGGTATAGACCGTCGCCAGCCTTAACAGAGTAAGAACCAGATGTATTAGCTGAAGCATCATTGTTAGTAGGTTCAGTTGGTTTAGTATTTGTCGAATCTGTAGCCGGTGCCACATTATTTAAAGACTCAGTGTTTCCTTGAGTTGCTCCACTTACTTTTAATACTTGACCTGGATGGATTAAGTTACTTGAAAATCCATTTAATGATTTAAGTTGGTTCAACGTCATACCATGTTTACGAGCAATCGCGTATAAGCCATCGCCACGTTTAATTGTATATGACCCACCCACACTTGTAATTGCTTCAGTGTTTTCCGAAGTGTTATCCGAGTTTGTTGGTGGTGTACTTGGTTTTTCAATAATTGTTGAGTTACCAGGTAATTTAATGACTTGACCTGGATGAATTAAATTACTAGTTGTACCGTTCGCAGCTTTAAGGGCATCAACTGTCGTTCCAAAACGACGTGCAATCCCCCAGAAACCATCTCCTGCTTTAACTGTATAGGTTCCTGCAATTGAACCTGCTTCGTTAGAACCTGTATTAGTTTCTGGTGTAGAAGGAACGACGCTTACTGGTTTATCTGAACTTGCTAAATCATATTGTGTTAAATTATTTTCAGCGATGATACGGTTTAATTTGTCTCCGTAACGAGTATCTGTTGCATAACGCCCAGTTAAATGAGCCGTTGCATCTTGATACGAGTTCGTATTGCTGTATCGTACACCTGAATAGAAGTTATAACGCCAGTTATTTACATCGTTATCACCTGTTAATAACGACGCGTAGTCTGTTAAAGACTCACCATAGTTATCGTAACGACGGAAAGAATCTTTGATTTGATAATACTCACCCGATCCATCGTCTTCTAATGTATCTTTTACAACAGAATTTCCGTTATATTCACCTTTAATTCCAAATAAATTGTAGTTAGGTGCTTTTGATAAAGTACTATTACCCCATCCTGATTCTAAAGCGGCTTGGGCAATCATTACTGATGCGTACAAGTCATTTTCAGCAGCAATTTGTTTTGCGTAATCCGTAATTAATCCTAAAAAATCTGATTGGCTAACACGACTACTTGATTGTGCTTGTACAACAACAGCGTCATTCGCTGACACATGACTTAAGACAGCACCTGCAGCCATAAGCACTAATCCAGCATTGATATGTTTCATTGCCTTTTTAGCTTTATTTTGTTTTACTAATTTTGCCTTGGCTTTCATTATTTCATGTCTACTCTTCACTTAATTACCCTCCACTATCAAACTATATAATAATATATTATAATCTTCGTCTATTATATCTAATTTAATTCATTAAAAGTTCACATTTCAAGTCTTTTATTTTAGTTTTAATATATGTAACATGAATGTAACAGAGGAGGAATATAAAATGTACAACGCTTTACAATACAGTCATCAACTCTTAAAACAACAGGTTCAAAAAAATCCCCAAGGATTATTCATCGATGCAACCCTTGGGAATGGCCATGACAGTGCCTTTTTATTATCGTTAAAAGATTTTACGGGTTCTCTTATTGGCTTCGATATTCAAGCAATAGCCATTCAAAATTCAAAAAAAAGAGTAGAATCATTAGATCATTTTACAAAGGCATCGTATAAATTTATTTTAGATTCTCATGACAATGTTTCTGATTATATTGATGACAATCTTGTCCAAGGAGCTATTTTTAATTTAGGGTATCTTCCAGGTGGCGATCATAATGTAACGACAGAGTTTCCAAGTACTTTGAAAGCGATTCAGGATATATTGAATAATTTGGCTCTTCACGGACAAATTATCCTCGTTATATATTCTGGTCATGACAATGGTATGACTGAAAAAACAAAATTATTTGAAAAATTAGAAAAACTTCCGCAAGAAGAATATCAAGTATTGGCGTATCAATTTATCAATCAAATAAATCATCCCCCAATGCTCTTAATTATTGAAAGAATAAGATAATTTATTCTTTCTTTTTTAGTTATTTTTTATTTAAAATATTGTAACCCCTTTAAAAATGCATAATTTTATAATGTAATTTTTAATACATTAGCAAAAGAGTTAAACTATTTATATAAATATCTTTTATGACTTGTTAATCCCAGATATTTCACTTGTCATGTTTGCAACCTTACTTGGCCTATCCTTACCCAAAGTGTTTCAAAGTCAGTTTTATAGTTAATTTCCTATTTTGCAGGTTTACTTGCCTACACCATAATGTTAACAGTAACCTTCATGGGATCACGACAACGATTTATAGAAAAACACTTTACCATCCCTGAAATGTATGAAATTAACTCATTAACGGGCGTTGTTCTTTCGATTATGGGTATTATTCATATTATTATCCATTGGAATAGCTTCCGTTGGATTACTGAGATGTCAACCGTTTCTCAAACAGGTTTCCTCGCTGTCTTCTCATTAATTATCGTCATATTTAGTGGTATATTCTCCCTTTCGGGTATATTTACTGATCGAATTCCACTATTACGAAAATTGAAAGAGTCAGTCTATAATCATGGATTGAGCTTATGGCTTCATAGACTTTCTATTGTAGTAATTATTGCAATATACTTTCACTTATTCTTACTCCCATTTCTAAATGAAAACATGCTTTTTATGACACTGCTGACTATCTATACAGTTGCTATATTAGGTTATTTGGTTATTTGGATTTAAAATTCTCTTTCGCACCAAAATTTGAATTAAAAAATATTAAACAAGGAATACCTTCATTAAGGGTATTAGAATTTGAACCGAAAAATGGTTCGCTTAAATCATATGTACCAGGAGGTTATTTCTTCATCCGTATAAAAGGTGCTGACATCACAACCGAAGGACACCCTTTCTCAGCATCGAGTCCAAAAACATCTGAATATTCGAATTCATTTGAGTTTATGATAAAAAAAGCTGGAGATTGGACTGGATCTTTACAAAATGTCAATATCGGAGGTGTGGCTACTTTGGAAGGGCTTTACGGAAATTTCTTCCCAAATGAAGTGCAAGAATCTAAAGATCCTTTTGTCTTATAAGCGGGTGGAATTAGTTTAAAATCCAATTTGAGTATCTTACGTCACGAACATGAAAAGAACTCAAACCGTAGATTTCATCTGGTATGGGCTTAGCGCTTGAAGAAGATATGTTTATGATTTATGAATTTAAAGCCATGAAAGCAGCGAATCCAAATTTTTTTTATGATATTATCTTTTCAAATGAAGAAGTTGAAGGCTTTCCTCATGGCTTTATCACGCATAAATACTTAGAAGAACTTGCTGTAAGTTCACTTTATCAATCTGCCAAATTTTTTGTCTGTGGACCACCGCCAATATTAAATGTATCAAAAACTTTATTAGATAAACAGAATCTTCCTGATGACCATATTTATCTTAATGAATTTGGTTTCTAGTCACCTATTATTTTTCTATCCATTCTTGTTTGGCTACTGACGACTTTATTGTTTACAGATGAATTTATTTTTAATAGTGGCGAAAAGGAAAGTAATCAAGTTGACACTGCGGAAGTATCAGATGATACTTTCACCGGCTCTGCTGAAGGTCATAATAATCAGTTAACACTGAATGTAATAGTAGAGAATGGGGAAGTAAGTCAAATTGATGTCACTGCACATAGTGAGACAGATAGCATCTCAGATCCTGATTTCGAACAAGTTCCCGAACAAATCATAGAATCAAATTCAACAGATGTTGAGATTGTTTTGGAGCACCTTTACATCTGAAACAATTATCAATGCTGTCAATAATGCTTTGGCAGAGGAATCGAGTGAAAGTTCTGAAGGTATCGCTCTCAAAGATTTTCCTGACGGCACCTATACTGGAACATCAGAGGGAGACAATGGTCTTATGACCATCGATATCACAGTAGAAAGTGAAGAAATAACCGACATTAATGTAGTTTCTCGTCTGGAAACGAATGGCCTTTCTGATCAAGCCTTCGAACAAGTACCAAATCAAATCAACGATATTAATTCATTAGATGTAGAGACAGTTTCTGGTGCTACTTTCACATCTGAAGCAATTCTCGAAGCTGTAAAAGACGCCCTGTCTCAAAATTAATAAAAAAACCCCTTTTAGAAAGCTTTTTTGACAGCTTTACTAAAGGGATTTTTATATTATCTAGTTTAATTGTGATTGGATTAAATCAACTTTATCTAATTGTTCCCAAGGTAAATCTAAATCAGTTCGTCCAAAATGCCCATACGCAGCTGTTTCTGCATAAATTGGACGTCTAAGATCTAACATTGAAATAATACCCGAAGGTGATAAGTCAAATGTATCACGAATTATCTTAATGATGACATCATCAGAGTAACTACTTGTACCAAAAGTATTTAATGAAATTGACGTCGGTTCACTTACCCCAATTGCATAAGCTAATTGAAGCTCAACTTTACTTGCAACTCCAGCTGCTACAAGATTTTTAGCGACATAACGTGCAGCATAACTTGCTGAACGATCGACTTTTGTCGCGTCTTTTCCAGAGAAAGCTCCCCCACCGTGGTGAGCAGATCCTCCGTAAGTATCTACTATGATTTTACGACCCGTTAAACCAGAATCTCCAACGGGTCCACCAATTACGAATTTACCTGTTGGGTTAATAAAGTAGGTCGTTTCTTCATCTAACCACTCTCTATTAACCACTGGTTTAATGACATGCTCTATAACATCTTCTCTTACTTGATCAAGTTCCACATCATTACTATGTTGTGTACTAATAACTAAATTATCAATCCGTTTAATCGTATTATCTTCATTAAATTCAACAGTCACTTGTGTTTTTCCATCTGGGCCTAAATAAGGTAAGATTTCTTCTTTTCTAACTCTTGCTAATTGTTGCGCTAATTTATGACTTAATGAAATAGGTAAAGGCATATATTCTTCTGTTTCGTTAGTTGCAAAACCGAACATAATTCCTTGATCTCCGGCTCCAATTAAACTTTGCTCTTCTTCATCTCTCGTTTCTAAAGCATCGTCTACTCCCATCGCAATATCAGGTGATTGTTCATCAAGCGATACTAACACTGCGACATTATCAGCGTCGAAACCATACTTAAAGTTAATATACCCAATCTCAGCAATTTTCTTACGAACAATTTGTTGAATATCAACGTAAGCTGTTGTAGTAATTTCTCCAAAAACTAAAACCAAACCTGTATTAACTGCTGTCTCACAAGCAACACGTGCGTTAGGATCTTGAGCTAAAATCGCATCTAAAATCGCATCACTAATTTGGTCAGCAATCTTATCTGGATGTCCTTCAGTTACAGACTCTGATGTAAATAATTTTCTTTCTTTCATAATGTCTCCCCCACTATATTATTTGGTTACAAGGCATATTCACTCTAGTACAAGTGAACCCTATCGGGACTTTTGATTTGTAACGAATGCAATTATATCACACAACCATTGCCTTTCACACTATAAGTATAAGATTCTGAATAATTGCTTCAATTGGTACCAATATTTTTCGCATAGATGCGAAATTAATGATAGAATGTATAAAGATAATTCATCTTCACAATAGTGACTAAGACTGAAAAACTCAATGGGTCAATTCAATGAAGTAAAGATGACTTGATATTTATTCTCTATGTTTAGGAAAAGAATATCAGACAAATATGTAATAATAAAATAATGATAGCTAAGCTATCGAATTTTTTAGATGAAAGGTATAGTCAATGAAGTTAATAACTCGTTTTTTACAAAATCCATACGTTAAAATATTCGTTTCTCCACTAGCATCCATACTATTTGGATTAATTCTAGGAGCAAGCCATACTGAATCTGTTCGGTGGCATTCAGTGTTACTGTTGATTCTAATTGTCGTGTTTGGTCAATTTATTGATCATTTCCTATATTTACGAATCGACAAACAAACCGCAGAAGTAGCACCTAATGTCTTATTGTATATACTTGAAGGTGTATTGTTAATTAGTTCTATTATCTTTATGTTTAACTCACACTGGATTATCAGTGTACTGCTCGTCTTTTATATTGTATTCATTCATGTGCAGTATATGCCATTTAAGATGACAGGTACAATCTATCACTATTTATTATCAGTATTCTTTAATGGGTTCATGATGAATGTCATCGCGTATAATTCACAAACATTTGCAGTAACACAA
This sequence comes from Ruoffia halotolerans, assembly GCF_014049385.1. Lineage (GTDB taxonomy): Bacteria > Bacillota > Bacilli > Lactobacillales > Aerococcaceae > Ruoffia > Ruoffia halotolerans. The sequence goes on from NZ_JACAOA010000030.1 coordinate 19,922, forward strand.
ACATTTTTAATCAATACCATTCCAATCGTATTAATGTTTATTGTTTTAAACTTAGAAGTATTTAATTTGAAGAGTATCATTATTAATAACAAACAAATAACCGTTTTTCAACGATTCCCTGTTATTAGTATAGTAGTTTGCGCCCTTGCATTATTAAGTGGATTCTACTTCTCACTACCTTCTTCATCTTATTATATTGTTCAAATTCTATTTGTTTTACTAAGCGCCATAACGATGTTACCATTACTTGTTAAAACGCAACATGAAAAACAAACTCAAAACAAAATGAATTATATACATGCAGTAACCTTAATATTCACATTATTATACAGTTTGAGTCAATTGTATTAAAAAAGAACGAATGAAATGATAAAAGGAAAACTTTAGTCATTTTATTCGTTCTTTTTGTTTAGATTTTATAGAGTATTGTTGTTTTCTTTTTCGCTTTCTTCGCGACTCTCAGCTGCTTCATCAATTGTTTGATTTACACGAGCCTCAATTTCCTCTGCTTCTTTATAAGCTTTAGTAGACTTTTTACGAGCTTCTTCACGTTGTTCCTCACCTTCAGCAATTGCGTTTTGACGTAATTCTTCAGCTTTACGCGCAGCTTCTTCTTTTAATTGCTTTCCTTCGTCAATCGCTTCTTTCAAATTCTCATCAGCTGATGTATGAACACTCTCACGAGTTTCAGCTACTTGACGTTTTACATCTTCGACAGCTGAATCCGCTCGATCTTTGTAGTTTTCACGAATCTCATCAACATGACCTCGGCCTGATGCAACGGCTTGTTTTGCTTCTCCTTCAACTTGTTGAGCAATACCTTTTGCTTGAGTTTCAGCATCATCAGTTGCTTTACCAAACACTTCTTTAACTTTTCCAACAATTTCGTCTTTTTGACCTTCTAAGTTTTTCCATGTATCAGACATATCGTTACCTCCATTTAATTTGTTTATAATTTTAATATAGCAAATTAAACGATTTTAAGCAATAATACCGCTTCCAAAAATATAAAAATTGATCTTCTTTAACATACTGCACAATTTCTACTATGATAGTAACAACAACTCAAAAAATAAAGAACCATAATAGATATATATATAATATGTAATT
>NZ_JACAOA010000031.1 GCF_014049385.1 Ruoffia halotolerans
TTTTTATGCAGATTTTTGACTCATTAGATTTCAATTAAAATTATTAGTGTTATAATAGAATATATTTCAAGAAACGAGGTTGAATTATGATTATAATGAACAGAAATACAAGTCCAATTTCAGCCATTAAAAAAGAATATATGGATGAAGTATATAACAGAACAGTGTTTCAAGATTATCCGGATGTTGAATTAGGACAACTAAAAGATATTTACGCTAAAGATAATAATTTAAATGTAGATGAAATTGAATTGGCTAGTGGTGCAGATGAGTGGATCCAGAAAACCTTTATCACTTTAGGTCAAAAAGGTATTATGACAATCACTCCAGATTTCTTTATGTATAAAGATTATGCTGAGCAACTACAATTACCTTTTTATGAGGTAGAGAGCGAAGCGGATTATTCATTTGATTTTGACAAGATAGTTAAAGCAATTTATCAGAAAAAACCGTCTTTATTCATACTATCTAATCCTCATAATCCAACGGGATTAATGTTCAAAGAAGATGAATTACAAGCAATTGCGGATGCGATGGAAGCAATGCATGGATATTTTGTCATCGACGAAGCATATATTGAATTCGGTAAAGAATACGCACGCCCAGATGGTGAGCATGTATTAATTATTCGTACTTTAAGTAAAATATACGGATTGGCTGGCTTAAGAATTGGAATTATTATTGCCAAAGGGGAGACTTACGATAAAGTTACTCGAATTAATCACCCTTATCCTTTAGATCACGTAGGGATGAATTTAGCGAGTATCTTTCTAGAAGATAAAGCATGGGTCAAGGAATACGCCAATTATCAACTAGAGTCTCGTGATATGCTAGTTGAAGCCTTTAAACAAGTTAATCAAGTGATGAGTGTGAATGATAGTTACACCAATTTTGTGTTCACCTATGGAGAAAGAGCATTGAGTTTAGGTCGCTTTCTAGAAGAGAATGGTTTTTCGGGCCGATTTTATGAAGAAGATAACTTAAAAGAGACAGTCCGTTACTCGATTATTAAGCACGAAGATTATCCTAGATTAAATGGACTTATTGAAGAATGGCTAAAAATTCAAACTATAAAAAAATAATATAAGCACATAAAACAGGTCTAGTGGTGGATATTCAGAAATAATAAACATAAATCCTTGCAATTAAAATGATTAAAGTATATTATGATTATATTAGAAAATGATTAAAGGAAAGAGAGAGCTATGCATAACTTACAAAATAATAACATTATTATTATTATTAAGATCAGGACTTGAACCTTAGATTAAAAATCTAACGTGTTCCAGTCCTATTCGTGTAAGCTATGAATGGGTCTTGAGTAATAGTCATCCATTCATTGAATGGATGACTATTTTTTTTGTTTAATCAGGAAAGAAGTGATGAGCCATAGACAATGACATTTCAGATATTATAAATATTACTTTTTTTACAATCCCTTATCATTCAAACAATACAGGAGGAATATTATGAATTTCAAAAAATTAGGTTTAAGTCTTTTAGCCGGTGTCACTTTATTTGCCTCATCATCAAACTTATTAGCCTTAGCACAAGAAGAAAATGAGACAGTAAAAATTGGAGCTAACATGGAAACATCTGGTTACTCAGCATCTTATGGGCAAGCAATGTACGAAGCTTTACAATTAGCTGTTGAAGAAGTAAACAATGAAGGTGGGCTTTTAGATGGCCGTGAAGTAGAAATCATTCATTATGACAATAAATCAGATAAGACCGAAACAGCTTCAGTTGCAACTCGCTTGGTTGAAGAAGAGGCAGTAGCTTTAATTGGACCGGGTGCAACGGATTTAGTATTAGCACAAAATCCCGTGGCAGAACAATCTGAAGTTCCAGCGGTCATTCCAGCAGCAACAGCAGATGATTTAACAATGGATCAGAACGGGAACGTATTAGATTGGGTATTCCGTCTTGCGTTCTCATACACTTACCAGGCGAATGCTGCCGCTCGATTTGCAACGGATGAACTAGGTGCACAAAAAGCAGTTGTCCTAGTAGACCAGTCAAATGATTACTCTGTAGGACAAGCAGAACCATTCATTAAAGAATGGGAAGCGTTAGGTAATGAAGTTGTATTGGAAGAATCTTATACGAGTGGTGATACAGATTTCTCAGCTGTCCTAACGACTTTAATGGCGACTGAATTCGATGTTATTTATTTACCAGCCTTTTATACTGAAGGAGGCTTAATTACTAAACAAGCTAGAGAGATGGGTCTAACTCAACCGATCTTAAGTGGACACGGATTTGCAAGTGATGCCTATGTAGAGTTAGCAGGTGCAAGCAATGCAACAGATGTATACTTTACGTCAAACTTTTACACAGGAACTGAAGAAAAAGCAGGTAAAGCATTCGTAGAAGCTTATGAAGCAAAATTTGGGAAAACGCCAGACACTTTCGGAGCACTTGGATATGATGGAGCAAAATTATTATTTCAAGCGATCGAAGATGCAGGATCTACTGACCGAACAGCGGTGAGAGATGCTATCGAAAATATGGAAACCTTCACGGGTGGAGTTACTGGGGAGTTTTATATTGATGAAGAACATAACGCCGTTAAACCAGCACCAATGTTACATTTAGTTGATGGAGAAGTTGCAGATATTTATGAAGTTGACGGAAGTTCTAATGAATAATTAGGATAATATATAATTAGCCTCTCCGATGACAAAGTTTGTCACTCTGTAGAGGCTTTTCTTTTTATGCAATATAAGCATTATTTATGAAAATGAAATTAAGATAATAATAGCATATATTATATTAATTTTATGCTCATATTTGATTTTTATTTTTAATGGTTTCTGATATAATGTATAAATGAATATATCACCCCCGTGTAAGTTACACTCTGGTGGTGGTATTATTTATCGTTATGAACTAAGTTGTGAATATTATTTTTTAATATCACTCAGTTTGTAATATGATTCTAATCGAAATTCGATCACTAGGATTTCGATATTATATCCCATCATAAATTATGATGTAATTAATAAGGAGGAAAAAATCGTGGCAAAGTATATCTTGAAACGCGTCGGACACAGTCTATTGTCATTATTTGTCATTGTAACTGTTACTTTTTTTCTAATGCGTTTAGCACCAGGTAACCCTTTTGCAGCTGAACAGCAAGTGGTTACACCACAAATTCAAGAGCAATTGAATGAAGCCTACGGACTAAATGATCCATGGTATGAGCAATACTTTACTTATGTAAAGAATGTTGCAACACTCGATTTTGGAGAATCGATGAAATATCGAGGACGCTCAACGAATGATATGATCGCAGAAAGTTTCCCTGTATCTGTGACACTGGGAGCATCTTCACTGTTATTTGCGATTGGCTTTGGTGTATTATTAGGCGTTCTTTCGGCAATGTATCACAATAAAGCAGGTGATTATATTGCGACAATCGTTGCCGTATTAGGAATTTCAATTCCATCATTCGTTCTAGCTGGACTCATGCAATATCAGTTAGGACTTCAATTAGGTTGGTTGCCAATCAGTGGTTGGAAATCTAACATGCATGTCATATTACCATCACTCGCACTTGGGTTAGGGTATATGGGGAACATAGCTAAGATGACCCGGTCAAGTTTATTAGAACAAAACACATCCGAGTACGTGAAATTAGCAAAAGCTAAAGGGTTAAAAAAATGGGGAATCGTTTTTAAACACTCATTGAAAAATGCCTTGCTACCCGTCGTAACATATTTAGGACCATTAACTGCGGGTATATTGACAGGTAGTTTTGTTATTGAAAATATCTTCGCAATACCTGGTTTAGGACGTCACTTCGTCCAAAGTATTAATAACCGTGATTATACTCTAATTATGGGAATTACGGTATTCTTTGCGATTGTATTATTAATCGCTGTATTAATCGTTGATGTTTTATATGTATTCTTAGATCCACGTATTCAATTGGAAGGAGATGACAACTAATTATGACTGAAGAACAAGTGCTTTCACAAAAGAATTTTGAAATCGTTGGTGGACGCGAAGAAGATACGGACGTCTTAAGTGAGAAGTCAATCTCTTTCTGGGGCGAAGTTATGCGTGCCTTTATTCGTAACAAACTAGCAATTGTAGGTATAGTAATTTTGGCTATTATTGCAATTATGGCTATATTTGTACCAATCTTGTCACCGTATGATTATGCTGAGCAAACAGGAGTGTATAACTCTCCGCCGACAGCAGAATTTTGGTTTGGAACAGATAATCTTGGACGTGACGTATTCGTACGTTCATGGGTAGGGGCAAGAATTTCTCTACTCATTGGTATTTCTGCTGCGATTATTAACTTAGTTGTAGGGGTTGTTTACGGAAGTGTTTCTGGATTAATCGGAGGTCGCGTTGATAATATTATGATGCGTATCTGTGATATCTTAAACTCTGTTCCAGAACTATTAATCATTATTTTATTACTAGTTGTATTACAACAAGGTTTAGTACCAATGATTATCGCATTGTCGCTAACTGGTTGGATTCGTATGGCTCGAATTGTTCGTGCAGAAGTGATGTCATTGAAAGCTCAAGAGTATGTTCTAGCATCTAGAACACTTGGTGCATCAGCAGCTCACTTAATCCGCCGACACTTAATACCTAACGCAATGGGATCAATTATTGTAACGATGACGTTACAAATTCCTGCTGCAATTTTTAACGAGGCTTTCTTAAGTTATATTGGACTAGGTGTAACACCACCTTTAGCAAGTTGGGGGACTATGGCTTCAGAAGGTAACGAAGCAATCCTAACAGCACCATGGAGACTATTATTCCCTGCATTATTAATTTCAATTACTATCTTTGGATTTAATGCTGTTGGTGATGGTTTACGTGATGCGCTTGACCCTAAATTACGGAAGTAAGGTGATATAAATGACAGATAAATTATTAGAAGTTAAAGATTTGCATATCTCTTTCAAAACGTATGCTGGTAAAGTACACGCGGTTCGTGGGGTTAATTTTGAACTGAAAAAAGGTGAAACCTTAGCCATTGTTGGTGAATCTGGATCAGGTAAAAGTGTGACAAGTAACGCAATTATGCGTTTAGTACCACAACCACCAGGAATATATGATCAAGGAGAAATTATATTTGATGGTAAGAATATTTTAGAATTAAGTGAAGACGAAGTTGCTCAAATTCGCGGGAATGATATCGCGATGATCTTTCAAGATCCAATGACAGCTTTAAATCCAACAATCAAAATTGGGCATCAAATTACAGAAGTATTTAATATTCACCGTAAAGATATTAGCAAAGCTGAAGCGAAAAAACGCGCGATTGAATTACTAACATTAGTTGGAATTCCGTATCCTGAAGAACGCTTTGAACAATACCCACATGAATTCTCAGGTGGTATGAGACAACGGGTTGTTATAGCGATTGCTTTAGCAGCTGAGCCTAAATTGCTTATTGCAGATGAGCCGACAACAGCCTTAGACGTAACAATTCAAGCTCAAATCTTAGAATTAATGAAAGAAATTCAACAAACAACAGACACTGCAATTATCTTTATTACCCATGACTTAGGGGTAGTTGCGAATGTTGCTGATAAAGTGGCTGTAATGTATGCAGGTCAAATCGTTGAATATGGTTCTGCTAATGAAATTTACTATAATCCAAAACACCCTTATACATGGGGCTTACTAGGTTCAATGCCGGACTTAGATAGTAATAATGAAGAGGTTTTATACACAATTCCAGGAGCACCACCAAACTTAATTGACCCACCAAAAGGGGATGCGTTCGCACCGCGTAATCGTTTTGCTTTAGCGATTGATTATGAACAAGAACCACCATTATTTAAGGTGAATGACGAACATTATGTTAAGTCTTGGTTAATGCATGAAGATGCACCACATATTCCAGTTCCTGAGATTATTCAGAATCGTATCGATCGTTATACATCACAAACGAAAGGAGATGCATAATTGATGGAGAGAAAAAAATTACTAGAAGTTAAAAACTTAAAACAATATTTTGGTAAGAAAAAGAATCCAGTTAAAGCAGTAGACGGCATTTCTTTCGATATCTATGAAGGTGAAGTATTAGGTCTTGTTGGTGAATCAGGAAGTGGTAAGTCGACAACAGGTCGTTCAATTATTGGTTTATACAACATTACTGATGGAGAAATCTATTACGATGGTAAACTCATTAGTGGAGATAAATCTCACGATGAAGCGAAAGAATTAGCAACAAATATTCAAATGATTTTCCAAGATCCGTATGCGTCTTTAAACCCGCGTATGACGGTTGGAGAAATTATTAGTGAAGGTTTCGATATTCATGGACTATATAAAAACAGCCAAGAACGTTTAGACCGTATCTCTGAATTGTTAACATCGGTAGGATTGAACTCTGAACATGCAGGACGTTATGCACATGAATTCTCAGGTGGACAAAGACAGCGTATCGGGATTGCCCGTGCTCTAGCTTTAGAGCCTAAATTCATTATTGCTGACGAGCCAATTTCAGCGCTTGATGTTTCGATTCAAGCACAAGTTGTTAACTTGATGAAGCAATTCCAACGTGAACAAGGATTAACTTACTTATTCATTGCCCATGATTTATCAATGGTTAAATATATCTCAGATCGTATTGCCGTTATGTATCGTGGTAAAATCGTTGAATTAGGTTATGCTGATGAGATTTATAACAATCCTGTGCATCCTTATACAAAATCATTGCTTTCAGCCGTACCAAAACCTGATCCAATTAGTGAAAGTAAGCGTCAACGAGTCGCTTATTCTCATGAAGAAGTTCTTGAAGAAGAATTAGCTACGCATGAAGTTGGGCCAGAACACTATGTATATGCTGCTAAGACAGATGTAGATAGATGGGTAGGACAACAGACAACGATTTAATTTAGTTTTTAAACACAGGCATCACGTTGATGCTTGTGTTTTTTTGATGATTAAATATGAAAACATTAAAGAATAACTGTTTATTCATTAAATTCTGGTTTTATTTAATTTAACAGTTGGCTTTCAATTCGCAAGTTGTTTGAATAATTTCGAAATAATTAATAAGTCAAAGAATAAGAGATAAAATTACTTCAAGATAACAACGAGATTGGACAAATTGGAAGCCTAATTATCTGAGAGTAGTTGAACCGCACTTATGAGACAATTTAGTGAACGTATAGCTAACTTCGCTGTCTGAGCGTTAACAAAAAAGAGTGAATAAATCCTATTTGGCCGTGTAGGGGAGTTAACTTGAGTGGTACCGCGGAATAAACCCCGTCTCTATCGTTGTATTTGTACAGCGATAGAGACGGGGTTTTTTTAATACCATCAAAGTTTAATCAAAGAATTATTAAGATGAAGATGTATCAGGCTTTGGTGAAGATGATTTATTCAATCACCATGATGAAATGGATATATTAATATGATTACGTTACCAACTAAGATTGAAGAGAAACTAGGACTTCTATAAGTTTTATTAAAAAAGAAGAGGATAGATGGCACTTTGGAGTAATGAATATCATCAGGAAATGTCAAATTCAGCTTAAAAGTTTAATCAATCAATTTTAATCGATATCTGATTATTTGATGCAGATTTACTTGGAAGTATGGCTCATGCCCAGATGTTAGGTAAACAACACATCATAGAATCGGATGCGGCTAAGCAATTAGTAACGGAGTTGTCATCAATGAGCGAAGAATAGGCAAATTAGACACTTCAATTTGATTTAGATAAAGAGCAGAGGACATTTATAGTTTTATCGAAGCGGAATTAACGCGAAGATTAGGAGATATCGGCAAGAAAATACACACAGGCAGAAATCGTAACGATCAAGTAGCTACAGCGATGAAAATATATGCCTTAGATGAAGTTGAGTGGATTATAGAAGTCTTAGAAAAAGTGATACCTGCCTTCACTGATGAAGCACAGGAGCATCTTGAGATGATTATGCCAAGTTACACACACTTACAACGGGCAAAACCGATAACTGATGATCATTCTCTAATGGCTGACGTTGAGATGTTCTACCGAGATTATGGGCGAATTACAGATACTGCCAAACGTATTAAAGAGATGAGCCTTTAGGTGCCGGTGCCTTAGCAACAACAACTTTTCCTCTAGACTGCGCATATACAACTGATTTGCTAGGGTTTAGTAATTATTCAAATTATAGTTTACAAGCAGTGTAGGAACGCGATTATAGTTTTGAATTATTATCAGTATTCTCGATATTAAGCATGCACTTAAGTCGATATTGCGAAGAAGTTACTATTTGGACCTCACAAGAGATTAAGTTTATGACTTTAAAAGATACATTCTCGACGGGTTAATCTATGATACCTCAGAAAAAGACCGCGGATATTCATGAATTATTTAGAGTGAAATCCGGCTGTGTTTTCGGTGATTTAATGAGCGTGTTAACTATTATGAAAGGCATACGTTTAGCATACAATAAAGATATTAAAAAGGAGAAGGAGCGTATATTCGATGCGATTAATACTGTGAATATGATCCTCTCATTACTCCCTTCAATGATTCAAGAAACGATTGCTAATAAGGAAGCAATGTACAAGGCGACAAGTACGGGTTTCATTAATGCAACGGATTGGACAGACTACTTAACAGAGAAAGGCTTACCGTTTCGTGACACGTACCAAGTAACAGGTAATATAATTCAATGCTGTGAAGAAACAAATCAAACCTTAGAAACATTGAGTCTGGCAGAGTATAAAGAAGAGCATGTTATATTCGAATAAGATATTTATGATGCGATCGATTTAACAGCTTGTGTTAAACGCCGACAAGTAGATGGTGGACCTACACTTGAGAAACTACAAGAGCATAGTGATAAGATTAGAAGCTTACTTATTTAAAAATTATATAGCTTGTTAAAGCTTAAAACATGAGTATATTAGCCATTAAAACGCTTAATGATTAAATAAAAATGACAAAACCCCTTGTTAAACTCTAATATATACTGTATATTATTAGATATAAATTAAAAGGAGGAACATAAATGAAAAAGTTCTTACGAGTACTTACATTAGTTAGTTTATTTTTATTAAGCGTCGCGCCGTTAGCACAAACAACTGTATCTGCACAAGATGCTGCAACACTTAACTTATCCCTAGGAGCAGAACCACCTACATTAGACCCTGCTTTAGCAACAGATTCGACATCAGGATCAATCATCCGTAACGTTTTTGAAGGATTAACACACAATAACCATGGTGAAATTGAACCAGGTGTTGCTGAATCATGGGAAGAGAGTGAAGATGGCCTTACTTGGACATTCACTTTACGACAAGATTCAACTTGGTCAAATGGAGACCCAGTTACTGCAAATGATTTCGAGTTTGCATGGAAACGTGCTTTAAACCCTGAAACTGCTTCACAATATGCTTCAATTCTTTACCCAATTGCTGGTGCTGAAGAATTTAACTCAGGTGAAGGCGAAGAAGACGCTGTAGGAGTTACTGCTGTAGATGACTACACATTAGAAGTAACATTAAACAACCCTACACCATACTTCTTAGAATTAACATCATTCTATACTTTCATGCCAGTTCATCAAGCAACAGTTGAAGCTGACGCTACTGGTTGGGCCGCTGAAGCTGGTGAAACATATGTAACTAACGGTGCGTTCAACTTAGATACATGGAACCACAACAGTGACTTAGTATTAGCTAAAAACGCTGAATACTGGGACGCTGATAACGTTGCTTTAGAAACAGTTAATATCCAAATTATCGAGCAAGAATCAACAGCTAACGCTGAATTCCAAGCTGGTAACTTAGATTACTTAGGTACTCCTTATGGAACTGTTTCTCTAGACTCAATCGATATGTACCGTGCTAACGAACAACTAAACACAGTTCCTTACGCAGCAATCTACTGGTACAAATTAAATACGACAGATGAATTAATGCAAAACGTTAACTTACGTAAAGCATTATCATTAGCAATTGACCGTCAAGGTTTAATTGATAACGTAATTAAAGGTGGACAATTACCTGCATTAGGTGTTGTACCTCCAACAATTGAAGGATTCGAAGAAGACCGTGGATACATGCAAGATGCAGCATTCGACGAAGCTAACGAATACTTAGCATTAGCTATGGAAGAATTAGGAATTTCAGATCCAAGTGAAATTACTGTTAGCATTTCAATTAACGACAGTGAAGCTCACTCAACAATTGCTCAATTTATCCAATCTGGATGGGCTACAAACTTGGGAATTAACGCTGAGATTGACTCAACAGAATGGCAAGTATACTTAGACCGTCTAAACGTTCTTGATTACCAAGTAGGACGTATGGGATGGATTGCTGACTTCAATGACGCTATCTCATTCTTAGACATGTACCGTACTGCCGATACTGGTAATAACGATACTGGTTGGGAAAATGAAGAGTACAAAAACTTAATTGATCAGTCTGCTTCAGAAGAAGATCCAGCAGCTCGTACTCAAATGTTATTAGATGCTGAAGCGATTTTCATGGAAGAAACGCCAGTTATCCCAGTATACTACTACACAAGTAACTACGTTATCCAAGACCACGTTCAAAATTTAGAGCCAGATGCTTTAGGTAATGTAAGCTTGAAAGACGTAACACTTTCTGCTGAATAATTCACAAATAAATTAAGGACTAGGTTAACCTAGAAATTTAATAATACCGCTACAAACAATTGTGCTGTTTGTAGCGGTATTTTTGTGTTTGATATCAACATTATAAAGAATTTAGGATATTTAATATTATTGAAGAGTAATCGTATTAAAAAGTTAGAGAATCTATATCAGATGCCATAAGTACTTCACCATTAAACTCTGCTTTAGCTTCGTCTTTCATATTAGAAAAATTACCATCAGAAGGCAAATGTGTCAAAATTAGCGTCTTAACTCGAGCTTTTTGAGCCAACTTACCTGCTTCAGAAGCGCTCATATGTCCCGTGCCAGTGGAATGGATACTGCCTTCAAAGTTTGTTGCTTCACATAGAAATAGATCAGCGTCTTTAGCAAAATCTATTAATGGTTCAAAGTAAGCAGTATCAGCCGAAAACACAAATATCATTCCCTCGTAAGTCACTTTTATGGCGTAGCATGGGATTGTATGAGAAACAGAAAGAAACTCGACAGTCGCTCCAATCAGTGAGTAATCGAAGTTTTCTTCAATGACTTCAAGTTGAGCTTCATTAGCTTGGATAGCTTTCCACATGACGTCAGGTTTATTCGGTGCCAAAGTATATAAAGGCTCCTCAACCCATTTGTTCCTTAATGCTCTGTTGAAGCCATATTGTAAGATGCCATAATCAGCTATGTGATCAAAATGTAAATGAGTCAACAATACGGCATCAATCTCATAAAATTTGATTAGTGTAGATAAGCGACTCATTATTCCGCTACCACAATCAATTAATAAAGTTCCTCTTGGTGTACGTAATAAATAACCAGTTGTAGCACCACCATCTTCCGGTGTTCCTCCCCAAAAACCTAAAATATCTAACCTCAATTTGACACCTCTATTTCAATGATTTTAATCTAATCATAACGCATTCATTTTTGGAAACAATACAATTTACTTAATCTTTACATAAAAAATACAAAGAATTTACAATGCATTGGTATACTTGTTTCTGGACGATAAATGATTTGGCTAAAAAATAAATGAGTTCATTCGCCAAGGTTGGAGGAGAAGACAATCAAACAGATTTTGATATCTAATGATGATGGAGTAAACGCTGAAGGTATAAAAGTAATTGCAAAAGTGATGCAAGCATACGGTCATGTTACAGTTGTAGCACCAGATCGTGAACGTAGTGGTCATAGTCATTCGATTACGACTAAATTACCACTTCGAGCTTCAAAGCTTTCAGAAGAAAGTAATTTAAGTGTCTACAGTCTAGATGGGACGCCAGTAGATTGTATTAAATGGGCACTGGAACGCTTATATTCTGACTCATATCCTGACATTGTCATTTCAGGCATTAATAAAGGGGCGAATGTTGGTCAAGATATTTTCTATTCCGGAACCATTGGTGCTGCAAGAGAAGCTAGCTTGTATGGCATTCCTGCAATATCAATTTCGGCTGGAAGGGATAAGAATGAAAAGGTAGATTTTGCTTGGATTGAAGCATCAATCGAAGCTCTTATGCCAATACTTTTGAATATCGATATACCACAAAACCACATATTAAATGTAAATATACCATCCGTTTTACCATCAGAGGTTAAAGGAGTCAAAGTTGTTGAGATGGATATAGCTCATAAAAGATTTGATTTTAAAGATTATGCAGATACCAAAGGTCATCCTGTTTACTGGATGAATAGTCTTTATCAGACAAGTACGGGTAGTACTCAATCAGATCATTTTTACGTCAAAGAAGGTTATGTTACTGTGTCGCCAATTAATGTTTCAACAAGTGCACGAGAGATGCTTAGTCAGTTGAACGAAATTTTCAATACTATGGAGGAATAATCAATGAAAAAATTTATGAAAAAATTTGCATTAACGTCTTTACTATTTAGTTCTTTATTTTCAGGAAGCGCAGCTGCCTTAGCTCAAGAAACTAATGAAGATTTATCAGGAGAAATTGAATTCTATACATCACAACCTGATGTAGATGCTGAGCAATTAGTAGAAGCGTACAATGAATTATATCCTAATGTAACGGTAAATATCTTCCGTTCAGGAACTGAAGAAGTTGTAAGTAAAATCAATGCTGAGAATACAGCAGGTGAAGTTTTAGCAGACGTTATCTTATTAGCAGATGCTGTAACTTTTGAATCATTTAAAGAACAAGATATGTTATTAGAATATGTTTCACCAGAAGCAGAAAATATCGATGAAGAATTTGTAGATGCTGATGGATTTTATACTGGGACTAAAATTATGACTACTGGTATTGTTTACAATACAGATAATGTAGAAGAAGCACCAACATCTTGGAGTGCATTAACGGATGAAGCTAATGCTGAACAAGTTGTTATGCCAAGCCCATTATATTCTGGCGCTGCTGCATATAACTTAGGAGTATTAACACGTTCTGAAGGATTTGGCTGGGAATTCTATGAAGGATTACAAGCAAATAGTCCAATGATTACAGAAGGTAACGGCGCAGTTATTGAAAACGTTGCGTCAGGACAAAGAAGTTATGGAATGATTGTTGACTATTTAGCAACACGTGCTGTAGCTGATGGATCTCCAGTTGAATTTGTTTACCCTGAAGAAGGTGTTCCTGTTATTACTGAACCAGTTGGGATTATGAGCGCGACTCAAGAGGAAGAAATTGCTCAAACATTCGTTGACTTTATCCTATCTGAAGAAGGGCAAGTGTTACAATCAGAGTTAGGTTATGCGCCAATTCGTTCAGGGGTAGAAGCACCAGAAGGATTAAGAACAGCAGAAGAGTTAGATACTGTATTATCAGCGGACATGAATGAATTATTCCAAAACCGTGATGCAGATAAACAACAATTTGATGAATTATTTGCTGAGTAAGAGAGTGGATTAATTTGAATTCAAATATGAATCAAAAACCTAACCAGAGGAAATCGCCTTTTAGTGCGCTTTCCTCTGTTAGTTTTCAAAGTAAATTATTAATTGTCATATTCTCTATAGTTGTTGTCACATTTTTTATATTGCCCATTGTACGTTTAGCCTTTATGAGCTTCATAGGGGAAGAAGGGCTGACACTATCTTTTTACCAAGATATATTGTCATCAAAACGAACATGGACGGTATTGCGTAATACACTCATCATGATTGTAGGATCAGTAACGATCGCCACAGTTTTAGGTGTCGTCTTTGCTTGGATTATGGCGTATACAGATATTCGTTTTAAAAAAGTGATTCAATTACTTATTCTCCTTCCATTTATTATACCGTCTTATGTCCTTTCTTTAGCGTGGGTGCAGTTCTTTGGGTTTAACGGGATGGTTCAACGGTTCTTTGGTCTTTTTATGGAGGAAGGCTTGTCTTGGAATTTATACAGTATGTCGGGAATTATCGTTGTCATGGGAATTACAACTTTTCCACTGGTGTATCTGTTCACTGTAAACACATTCCGACAAATACCGAGAGAGAATGAATCTGCAGCTCAAATTTCAGGTGCAAGTAAATGGCAGACGTTTAAACGTATCACTATTCCAATGGCTTTACCTGGTATTGCGGGTGGAATGTTTATTGCGTTCTTAGGCAGTCTTGATAACTTTGGTATTCCTGCATTTTTAGGAACACCAGCGAACATTACAGTACTGACGACTTATATTTACCAACAAGTGATTGGATTCGGTGTCACTGCATTTAATCGTGCTGCCGTTCTATCCGTGATACTTGGTGTGATTGCTTTAATTGGTATCGGTTTACAATGGCTTCTGTTAAGAAACTCACGGAGATTAGAAACAGCTAAAATTGATTACGAACCCCGAGTATATTTAGGAAAAAAACGGATGTTAGTAGAGGGTATTATTTTTGTGTTTTTTGCTATTACAACGATACTGCCGTTAATATCTATGATTTTAACACCATTATTACGTGCCTATGGGTTGGATTTCACTCTAGAAAACTTAACTTGGGAGAACTATGAATACATTCTATCAAGTCGGTCAACGACCGATGCCATTTGGGTGAGTTTACGATTAGCATTCGTAACTGCGATAGCAACAATTATTATTGGTACAGCTATAGCGTATTATCGCGTTCGAAAAGCCACACCATTGTCTAGAGGTCTAGAAACGGTCATTACATTACCCTATGCTTTACCCGGAACAGTATTTGCTTTATCTATGATTTTTGCATGGATGGAGCCAATACCAGGATGGAATCCAGGGATATACGGTTCTATTAGTATATTATATATTGCATACATTACGCGCTTTCTAGTTTTACAAGTACGTAGTGGAATCACTTCATTTCAACAAATTGATCCTTCTGTTGAAGAAGCAGCACGCATTGGCGGAAATAATGGTTGGGGTAAATGGTGTAAGATAATACTTCCTTTAATAACTCCGACTGTTATTGGAGGGTCTCTCTTAGTTTTTCTAAGTGCCTTAACTGAGCTTACCGTTTCTTCCTTATTATATTCATCAGATTCTGAAACGATAGGCGTGTCGATATTGAGCTTTCAACAATCTGGTTATACATTATACTCAACTGCATTTTCAAGTTTGATCGTGATATTAATTGTAGTTGGATATGGATTGTTGTCTTTATATCAAAAAATTTGGAACAGAAAGGTAGTAAAGAGTAAATGAGCACAATATTAAAAGATGTAAATAAATTATTTGGAAATTTCCAAGCATTGTATGATATTAATTTAACGATTCGAGAAGGTGAATTTTTAGCCATTCTTGGACCGTCTGGTTGTGGAAAAACAACACTCTTAAGAATGTTGGCAGGGTTCGAGACAACCTCTGGTGGAATTATTGAAATAAATGATCAGATTGTAGCTAATCATAACAAATCAATTCCACCTGAAAAACGCAATGTGAGTATGGTGTTTCAAGGATTCGCTTTATGGCCACACATGACAGTCAGTGAGCATATAAAATTTCCCCTCCAATACGATCAGTTTGCTAGTAAAGAGCTAAAAGAAAATAGTTCTAGAAGAGTGGATGAAGTCTTGGACATTATTGACTTGAAAGACAAAGGGAATAATTATCCTCATGCACTTTCTGGAGGTCAGAAGCAACGTGTTTCTTTAGGTCGTGCAATTGCTACACAGCCAAAGCTTCTATTAATGGATGAACCGCTAAGTGCCTTGGATGCTGAACTTAGAATTGAAATGCGCCGTGAAATCCAAAGACTTCATCAATTAACTAAAGCATCTATTGTATATGTAACGCATGACCAAGGAGAAGCATTAGCAATGGCAGATCGAATTGTTGTCATGAATCAAGGACGAATTGAACAAGTAGGTACGCCTGAAGAGATATACTACCATCCTGAAACTGAATTTGTTGCGACATTCGTAAGTAAGGCAAACTTATTTAAAGGAGAATGGAAAGATAACCAATTCAAGATTCAGGGGAGCGATGTCACTTGGTTAGATGTTGGTATGACAGAAGTGTTGAAAGCAAAGAACATCTATGCGTTAAGACCAGAACAAATTCGTATTAGTAAAAATATAGAAAATCAACTAACAGGTGAAATTCTGACAAGACAATTTCAAGGGAAAGAATATCATTATTCGGTCAATATTAATGGTAAAGTAGTCATAATTCAAAGACCAATTACAGATATATTTGAAGTTGGAGATAGGGTTGGAATTGAGCCAGTTGAATAACTAGCAAGTAAGTTAACAATTCATCACTAATGAATTAACACAAAATTTACATAAAATTGATAGCGGTTGATTGGTGATTGGTATATAATGTTAACGTTATAAAAAAAGGGAGGAATTATCTTATGTTTAAAAATTGGATAAAAAAAGCTGCTTTAACTTTAGCATCTGTAACAACACTTGCTTCAGTAGCAATGCCAGCAGTAGCTGCGCAAGAAACAACTCAAATTGATGAGTTATCAATCGGATTTGTACCATCACGTGATCCGGAAGAAATCGTAACAGCAACAGAACCATTAGAGCAATTATTAATTGACGAATTAGCTACTCTTGGTTATGAAGTAGGTTCAGTAGATATCTCTGTAGGTACTTCATATGAAGCAGTTGGAGAAGGTTTATCAGCAGGGACTATTGATATCGGATTTATTCCAGGTGGAACATATGTATTATATGATGATGGCGCAGAAGTTATTTTAACTTCTACACGTGCTGGTTTAAGTAATGATTCAGACGATCCAGCTGATTGGAATGCGAATGAACCAACTGAAGCAACGGACGAACAAGTAACATATTACCGTGCTATTATGATTGCTGGACCTTCAGAAAAAGGGCGCGAATTAGCTGATAAAGTTAATAATGGTGAAGAATTATCTTTTGAAGATTTAAATTCAGCTAATTGGTCTGTTATGAGTCCATCTTCTTCAGCAGGCTACATTTATCCAACAATTTGGTTACAAGATAATTTCCAACAAAACTTAAGTGATTTAGAAAATGTTGTGCAAGCTGACTCTTACTTAAACTCATTTGCACGTCTAGCTTCTGGTCAAGTAGATATCTTAACAGTATTTGCTGATGGTCGTCGTGACTACGTTGATCAATGGCAATCTGAATTAGGTGGAGAAAATGACATCTGGACAGATACTGATGTTATTGGAGTTACACCAGGTATCTACAATGATACTATTTCAGTAAGTAACAATTCAGAAAATATGTCTGATGAACTTAAATCTGCTTTACAAGAAGCATTCATTAATATTTCTGAGACTGAAGAAGGTAAAGAGATTATCGCAATTTACGCTCACGAAGGATATGAAGTTGCTGAGAGTGCGGACTACGATGTAGAGCGTCAAGCACAAGAAATTTTACGTGAACAATCTAACTAATAACTAATATTATAATAAATATTTGATGGCTAGGATAAATCCTGGCCTTTATTTGCTTGAAGAGAGGTTTGTAAGAAATGATAAAATTTGAAAATGTAAGTAAAAAATATCCTAATGGCGTAACCGCGTTAAAAGATGTGAATTTAACCATCGAACAAGGTGAGTTTGTTGCGATTATTGGTCTATCCGGAGCAGGGAAATCAACATTAATCCGTTGTATTAATCGCATGCACAGTATTTCAGATGGAACACTGACTGTTGATAATGAAGATGTAACTGCCCTAGGCTCAAAAGAATTAAGACGTTTCCGTCGAAAAATTGGAATGATTTTCCAATCATTTAATTTAGTCACTCGAATTAGTGTATTAAACAACGTATTAGTATCGAGTGTGCCAGAGTTATCATTTTGGCGTAAATTAACGGGTAGTTTTACAAAAGAGGATAAAATACGAGGATTGGAAGCTTTAGATAAAGTAGGAATCTTGGATAAAGCATATACGCGTGTAGACCAATTATCAGGAGGTCAACAACAACGTGTAGCTCTTGCAAGAACGTTAGCGCAAAATCCTTCTATTATATTAGCTGATGAACCTGTCGCTTCTTTGGACCCAGTCACAGCTAAAGTTGTTATGGATGATTTTAAACGCATTAATAAAGAAATGGATATTTCAGTATTAATTAATATTCACCATGTTGATTTAGCGTTAGAGTATGCAGATCGTATTATTGGAATTGCAAAAGGGGAAATCGTTTATGATGGTCCATCTAGTGACGTTGATCAAGAAGTATTAAACAAAATCTACCAAAATCAACCTATTGAAGTTGTTGAATCTTCAGTATCACCAGTATAGAGGGGGATTTATTGTGGAAATGAAATTATATGATCGTGTTTTTAAACCCAAAGAAATAGTATTATCTAACGGTAAAAAAATCTATCAAAGAGCGTCAAGAACCCCATTAATTATTTTGTTATTATTAATATTTACATATATTTCAACTAAAGTAACTGAGACCGAATTATCAGTCTTAGCTGAACGTGGGGAACAATTCTTTGTTATTTTGGGACAAATGATTCCACCAAATTGGAGCTATGCAAACAATATATGGAGACCCATGATTGACACTATTCAAATGTCATTACTTGGATCGGTGTTAGGTGCTCTCGTAGCTATACCTATTGCTATGTTATCTTCGTCAAATCTAATTCAAAGTCGTTGGGTTACTGGCTTTTTTAAACTATTCTTATCAATTACGCGGACATTACCAACATTGATTACAGCTTCAATCGCAACATTTATCTTTGGAATTGGAACGACTGCAGGTACTATAGCAATATTCATCTTTACGTTTTCCTATATTGGTAAACTAATGTATGAGAATATCGAAAATATTGATATGGGACCCTTTGAAGCCATGGAATCTATGGGATTATCCAAAGTAGAAGCATTCCGATATGCAGTAGTTCCTCAGATTATGCCAACGTACTTATCCGTATCACTTTTTGCGTTCGAGGGTAACATTCGATACGCCGCAATCTTAGGATATGTAGGGGCAGGTGGAATAGGTTTAATCTTAAATCAAGAATTAGGATGGCGAGATTATGCAAATGCCGGGATGATACTACTAATATTAATGGTCGTTGTATTCATAATCGAACAGATCAGTGAATACTGCCGTCAGAAATTGACTTAGGAGGAGGCACAAGAAATGAATAATATGATTAACAAACAACTTGAGCGTGAACCTAATCGACGAGTATCCTACATTACAATATTCGCTATTTTACTAGCGTTTCTAATATGGTCAGTAACAGGCGTACAATTCAATGGAATTGATAGTCGAGGCTCAACCATTGCTGGAAATATTATAACAGGAATCCTATCTCCAGATTTAGAATTTCTATTTGAATTCTCTGATGAGGGGGTACCATATTTATTATTTGAAACAATATGTATTGCATTTTTAGGAACAATATTTGGATCAGTACTAGCGATACCTGTAGCATTTTTAATGTCACAAAGTATAGTCGGACCAGTCCTCTCCTTTATTACACGTACATTGCTCGTAGTTATTCGAACAATACCATCCTTTGTATATGGTCTGATGTTTATTAGGGTTACGGGACCAGGAGCTTATGCAGGAGTATTAACAATGTCAATTACATCTATAGGTATGGTTTCGAAATTATACTTAGATACTATAGAAGAAATAGATGATGGAATTCTAGAAGCAATGGAGGCTGCTGGATGTAATACTTTTGAGAAGATTAGATATGGAGTTATTCCTCAACTCTTTACAAACTTCTTATCTACAACTATATATCGTTTTGATATGAATTTAAGAGATGCAACAGTTTTAGGTTTAGTAGGAGCCGGGGGTATTGGAGCGCCATTAATATTCGCAATGAACTCATATCGATGGAGTGAAGTTGGTTCGATTTTAATTGGATTAATAATATTGATTTTAGTTATTGAATTTATCTCATCTAAATCCAGAGAGAAATTAGCAAATGGATAATAGCTGACTATATTTAGCCAAGAGAGTTCTCCGGAATTTCCTTGGCTTTTTCTATTCCTTCCATTATATATACAAAAAATAAGTAATAATAAATA
>NZ_JACAOA010000032.1 GCF_014049385.1 Ruoffia halotolerans
TTTTGACTTAATAATATAATTATTAGATATACTTTAAAAAGGAATAAAATAATACTATAAGAAAACTAAAGCCTTTTTGTATAAAATATACTATTATATATTAAAGGGGTGATGAGGAATGAATAATAAATATTATGCACTTTTAAAGGAAAAATTTCCGACTAAGGAAAGTGTCTTAACAGAAATTATTAATTTAGAAGCAATTATGCAATTACCTAAAGGGACTGAGCACTTTGTGAGTGACTTGCATGGTGAGTACGTCGCTTTTAACCACGTTATGCGTAACGGTTCAGGTAGTATTAAGGAAAAGGTAACGAACTGCTTTAAAGACCGTGATAATGTAGATATTGATGATTTAAGCGTATTAATCTATTATCCAACAGGTAAGATAACATTGGAAGAAAATCGATTAAATAGTGAAGAGATTAAAAAATGGTATCGTAAGCAAATTCATTTATTAATTGAGGTAACTTTATTCTCAAGTACAAAATATACTCGTTCAAAAGTGAGAAAAACGTTAGACTCACAATACCGTTATATTATTGATGAATTATTATCAGAATCTAACCCAAGTTTAAATAAAGAAGATTATTTTGATACAATTATTGATAAAATCATAGAATTAGGACAAGCGAAGCCTCTAATTCGTTCTCTATGTATCGCCATTCAACATTTAGTTGTTGATCACCTACACGTTGTTGGGGATATATTTGATAGAGGTCCAGCGCCAGATAAGATTATTGATCGTTTAATGGCCGTACCAAGTATCGATATCCAATGGGGGAACCATGATATTATTTGGATGGCAGCGATGGCAGGGTCCCTTGTGTCAATTATGAATGTGATTCGAATCTCAGCGCGTTATAATAATTTAGATGTCATTGAAGAATCATATGGAATTAATATCAGACCATTAATTGAGTATGCAGATAAATACTATGAGCCTATTGATAAATTCAAACCTAGACTGAGCGATATCAACGAAGTTTCTGAATTAGAATATCGAATTTTAAATATTATCCAACAAGCAACAAGTATTCTTCAATTGAAACTAGAGGGTCAACTTTATACTAGACGACCTGATTTTATGATGGAAAATCGTGACATGTTGAGTGTCATTAATCCAGAAAAAGAGACTATTACAATTGACGGAAAAGAGTATGCATTAAATAATTTTCATGCACCCACTGTGAATTGGGATAATCCTAATGAATTAACAGAAGAGGAAGAAATCTTACTTGAAAAGCTAAAAGATTCATTTATAGGTAGTGAAAAACTTAGACGGCATATTAACTTCTTATTAGATAATGGCGGAATGTATTTAGTATACAATAATAACCTACTTATTCATGGTGGAATTCCGATGCATGAAAATGGCGATTTTAAATCATTACGGATTGATAATAAGTCGTATGCCGGGAAAGAATTACTCGATTTCTTTGAGTTGCATGTATACAAAGCTTTCATGAACAGAGAAGTTTCAGATGACTTTTCAACAGATATTATGTGGTATTTATGGTGCGGGGATTCGTCGTCATTATTCGGAAAAGGTGCGATGAAGACGTTTGAACGTTATTACATCGAAGATAAAGAAACGCATAAAGAACCTAAGAATCCTTATTACCAATTAAGAAACAATGAGATTAATTGTTTAGACATATTACATGAATTTGGGCTAGATAAGACAGCACATATTATCAATGGTCACACACCAGTCAAAGCTAAAGACGGTGAAAGCCCAATTAAAGGGAATGGTCGCCTAATTGTTATTGATGGAGGTTTCTCAAAGCCTTATCATTCACAAACTGGTATTGCTGGTTATACTTTATTATCAAACAGTTGGGGTATGCAGTTAGTAGCTCACCAGCCATTTGATTCAATCGATGATGCGGTGATGAACAAGAAAGATATCGTGTCAGTTAAACGATTGGTTGATCGTGTAGAAAATCGAACAAGAGTAAAAGAAACAACTGTTGGCGAGAAACTTCAAAAAGAGATTGCTGATTTAGAAGAACTCTTTAAAAATTACGAGCGTTATTAACATCTACTCTTTATTTTTCAGCAAAGTGATTTGTATGAAAAATAAAGAGTTTTTTTGTAATATGAATATGTACAATAAATTAAGGAGGCTATTATGAATAATATTGAAAAGTTACAACAACAAATAAAAGATTCAAAGCGTATCGTCTTCTTTGGTGGGGCAGGTGTATCGACTGAAAGTGGGATTCCAGATTTTCGTTCGGCAGAAGGAATCTTTGTTCAAGAGACCGGTTACCAATATTCACCCGAAGAAATTATTTCGCACTCATTCTTTCAACAGCATCCTAAAGTTTTCTTTGATTTTTACTTTGATAAATTAATTTATCCTGATGCAAAACCAAATTCAACGCATCAATTTATTGCTGATTTAGAAAAGTTGAATAAAGACGTCACAGTCATTACACAAAACATTGACGGCTTGCATCAAGATGCGGGAAGTACGACAGTCTATGAACTGCATGGAACGGTGAGAGAAAATTATTGTCTAAAATGTCATCGAGAATTTACAATTTCAGAGTTAGAAAGAGATGCTGATGGCATTCCAAGATGCCCAGATGATCAAGGAATTGTTCGACCAAACATCGTTCTGTACCAAGAAGGTTTAGATCAAGATATTCTCAATCATGCGATTAAAGCGATTCAAGAAGCAGATATGCTAATTATTGGAGGAACTTCTTTAGTTGTGTATCCTGCCGCTGGTTTAGTGAATTATTTTGGTGGAAAACATTTAGTTGTTATTAATAAAACAATCATTCAAGCAGGACAATATGGGGCTTTAACTTTTGAAGATAGTTTATCAAATGTGTTTAACCAAATAAAGTTAAGATAAGTTTAATGATCGGTATAAAATGAGCCATCGGCTACTTGTAGAATCTAGTCAGATTTGATACACTATGTCTATATTTTAATACATTGCTAAGAAGAGAAGAGTAATTGACAGCACACTACAGAGAAGGGACAAATGGTGAAAGTTCCTAATGTTGATGAAGGTAGCTTGGAGCAATAAAGTGCGAAGATTTTTTTGAGTGCTTTACGGAGATGACACTTCGATACAAACAAAGAGAATGAGTAATCATTAAATTAGGTGGTACCACGATAACGTCGTCCTATGTTTAGACATAGGACTTTTTTTGTGAGAAAAATAAGTGATACGCTTAAAAAATGCATACTAAAAATAATTATACTTAGAAAGGATTGACATAATGAGTAAAAAAGTATTATCAACTAAGTACCAACCGCAAGAAGTTGAAGCGGGTAAATATGAACAATGGCTAGAAAAGGGTGTTTTTAAACCGAGTGAGAATCCGAATGCAGAACCTTATTCAATCGTTATTCCACCACCAAACGTGACAGGTAAACTCCATTTAGGACATGCTTGGGACGTTACATTACAAGATATGATTATCCGTCAAAAACGTATGCAAGGATTTGATACGTTATGGTTACCAGGAATGGACCACGCAGGGATCGCCACTCAAGCAAAAGTTGAAGCCAGATTACGTGAACAAGGAATTTCAAGACATGACTTAGGACGTGAGAAATTCTTAGAAAAAACATGGGAATGGAAAGAGGAATATGCTTCACATATTCGCGAGCAATGGGGAAAAATGGGGGTATCAGTCGATTACTCTCGTGAACGCTTCACGCTAGATGAAGGTTTAAACACAGCAGTAAATAAAGTATTTGTTAAATTATACGAGAAAGATTTAATTTATCGCGGTGAATACATCATTAACTGGGATCCAGTAGCACAAACAGCTTTATCAGATATTGAAGTTATCCATAAAGATGTTCAAGGAGCATTCTACCATGTTGAATATCCAGTTGTTGGTTCAGATGAGCGTGTAGAAATTGCGACCACTCGTCCTGAGACGATGTTAGGAGATACTGCAATTGCAGTTCATCCTGAAGATGAACGTTACCAACACTTAATCGGTAAGACTGTTCTATTACCTCTAATGAACCGTGAAATACCAGTTGTAGCCGATGAATACGTGGAACGTGAGTTCGGAACAGGTGTGGTTAAGATTACACCAGCGCATGACCCTAATGACTTTGAAGTAGGAAATCGTCATGACTTAGAACGTCTAAATGTGATGCATAAAGATGGATCAATTAATGCGAACGGTGGAAAATACGAAGGCATGGACCGTTTCCAAGCACGTAAAGAAGTAGTTAAAGACTTAAAAGAACAAGGTTACTTAATAAAAGTTGAAGAGCACTTACACTCTGTGGGTCACTCTGAAAGAAGTGGGGCTGTTGTAGAACCATATCTTTCAACTCAATGGTTCGTAAGAATGGAACCTTTGGCTAAGCAAGCGATCGATAATCAAAAGACTGATGATGCGGTAGAATTCTTCCCACCAAGATTCAATGATACATTTATTACTTGGATGGAGAATGTTCATGACTGGGTTATCTCACGTCAATTATGGTGGGGACACCAAATCCCAGCTTGGTATCATAAAGAAACAAATGAAGTATATGTTGGTGAAGAAGCACCATCGGATATTGAAAACTGGGAGCGTGATGAAGACGTATTAGATACTTGGTTCTCATCTGCATTATGGCCATTTTCAACGATGGGTTGGCCCGAAGAAACTAACGATCTTAAACGTTACTTCCCAACTAATACGCTAGTAACGGGCTATGATATTATCTTCTTCTGGGTAAGTCGTATGATTTTCCAATCATTAGAATTTACTGGAGAAAGACCATTTAAGAATGTTTTAATGCATGGTTTAATTCGTGATCCTGAAGGTCGTAAGATGAGTAAATCTTTAGGGAACGGAATTGATCCAATGGATGTGATTGAAGAGTATGGTGTGGATGCTTTACGTTGGTTCTTAGCGAACGGCTCAGCACCAGGGCAAGATGTTCGTTATATTCCAGAAAAATTAGCATCAGCATGGAACTTTATTAATAAGATATGGAACGCAAGCCGTTATGTATTAATGAATGTGGATGATATGACGCTTGAAGAAGTTCAAATTGGTGACGATATGTCCTTAGCGGATCGTTGGATTTTATCACGCCTACAATCTGTAACAGAGAATGTTACTCGCTTATTCGATAAGTTTGAGTTTGGGGAAGCGGGTCGTGTGTTATACCACTTTATTTGGGATGATTACTGCGATTGGTATATCGAAATGACAAAAGAAAACTTACAAGATGTTAGTACAGATAACACAACAACGAAAAGTATTTTAGTCTATGTACTAGACCAATTCTTACGTCTATTACATCCAATTATGCCATTCGTGACTGAGGAAATTTGGCAACAAATTGCTCCCGCAGATGAGTCAATTGTTGTATCAAACTATCCAACTGTACAAGATAAGTTCATTGACAAAGATAGTGAAGAAGCAATGACGAAATTAATTGATATTATTCGTTCGGTTCGTCAAATTCGTAATGAGATGAATACGCCACTTTCAAAAGCGGTTGATTTATACATCAAAGTAACAGACGAATCAGATCGTAACGTATTAGAAGAAAACATTGCTTACATTCAACGATTCTGTAACCCAGAGCATTTAGAAATTGGTAGCGAAGTTGAAACACCGAGTGAAGTTGTAACACAAACTTTACCGTTCGCACAAGTCTTAATGCCATTAGAGGGCTTAATTAAGATTGAAGACGAAATTAAACGTCTTGAACAAGAAAAAGCTAAACTAGAAAAAGAAGTTGAACGTTTAGTTAAAAAATTAGGTAACGAAAACTTTGTTAAAAAAGCTCCTGAAGCCGTTGTCAATGAAGAACGCGCTAAAGAAGCAGACTATAACAAACAATTAACTGCAGTTACCGAAAGAATTGCAGAATTAAAAGCACTATAAAAAACAACGAGTATTCCCTAAAAGAAACAATTGGGCAATGAACAAGAAGTATTATTTTCAGGGGAGTTAATATTCGAATTATATTAACGGGGAGTCTTGATTATAAAATGAAATTTACTACTGTCGAACAAGCAACTGCTTGGCTAGATGCACAAACAAATCCTAAACAAAGAATTGGTCTTAAGAAAATTGAAACAGCAATGAACTATGTTAATAATCCACACCTAGGACTTCCAGTTATTCATATAACTGGAACGAATGGTAAAGGATCAACAACTACTTTTCTTAAAGAATTGTTACTAAGCCAAGGATTAGCTGTTGGAACTTTTACATCACCACATATTATGCGCTTTAACGAAAGAATCAGTTACAATGGCGAAAATATTAGTGATGATGATTTAATTCGAATTATCGAACAAATGGTTGAAGTTAATGAATATATGGAAACAACAGAATATGGACGTTTAATTTTCTTTGAACTTTATACTGTCATGATGGCTCTGTACTTCCAGGAAAAACAACCTAATGTTTGTTTAATTGAAGTAGGTATTGGTGGGGAAAATGATTGTACCAATGTATTTAAAGCTGATTTAGCGATTCTTACAACTATTGGTTTAGATCATGAAGATTTATTGGGAGATACTGTTGAAGCAGTCGCTTCTGAAAAGTCAGGGATTATTAAAGAGAAATCGATTGTAGTCACTGGCCCCATCCAAGCCTCTCCCTTAAATGTTGTAAGTGAACGTGCAAAATTAAAGAATGGCTCGCATGTGAAATTTGGTGTCGATTATGGTTTTGACTCTATCCAAAACTTAAAGGAAAAGGGGTCTTCATTTGACTTTTGGCAAATCGTTGACGGTCAAAAACAAGTTCGAAATTGGCATATTACGATGCTAGGACGTTATCAAATAGATAATGCCACAATTGCTTTAAAAGCATTTATTGCTTGGATGTCACATCTCGACCAACACATTAATTTTGAAGATGCTGCCTATGCGTTAAAACATACAAAATGGATGGCCCGAATGGAGAAAATTTCGGATAACCCAATTATATATATCGATGGTGCTCATAATGCGCATGGTTTAACTGCACTAAAAACTCTGGTCGATGAATACTTCTATGATAAAGAAATAATAATTTTGTACGCAGGCTTATCGACGAAAAATCAAGATGAACAATTGCCAATATTACAAGCCTTTGAAGCTGAAAAACTTTATTTAACTCAATTTGATCATCGAAAAGCGATGTCGATTGATGATTTTGAAGAGTTAGCAGATGAATTACTCAATACTTCATTTACAATGGTTGAGGACTGGCAAGGTTTTCTTTTAGAATTTGTCGAAAAAGCTGATGAAACTAAGGATAGAATCCTATTAGTTACAGGATCATTGTACTTTGTTTCAGATGTGAGACAATTATTTTTGAAAAAAGTGAAAATAAAATAATGGAAATGACTCTTTTTTGCGTATTTATATATATACACAAAAAGGAGGTATTTTTATGTACATTTCAAAATCATTTATTCGAGAAGTTCCAAAAAATTTGCAACCGAGGGAAAGATTATTGACCTATGGTGAAAGAGCCTTGTCAGATCAGGAATTGTTAGCAATATTGTTTAGAACTGGAACACGAGAAGAGAATGTACTCAATCTTTCGCTGCGTTTTATCGATCACTTTCAAAATTTAAATGAATTAAAACATTCCAGCATTGAAGAGTTTCAACAAGTCAAAGGTGTCGGACCGGTGAAGGCCATTGAACTTAAAGCCGCGATAGAATTAGGTTACCGGATTGCGACGAGTGCAGTACCAAAGTATGGACATATTGTGTCTACCAAGTCTGCAGGGGAATGGCTCATTACAGAAATGGCTGATTTACATCAAGAACATCTTGTTGTGTTATTTCTTAATACCAAAAATGAAATTATTAAGAAACAGACTATCTTTATTGGCTCCGTAAATAGTTCTGTCGCGCATCCTAGAGAGATTTTCAAAGAAGCGGTAAAGTATCCAACGGCTCGAATTATCATCGCTCATAATCATCCAAGTGGGGATACACAACCAAGCCCAGCAGACTTACACTTTACAAGGCGAATGATTGCGTGTGGTGAGTTAATGGGGATTAATGTTTTGGATCATTTGATTATAGGGCAGCATGAATATTTAAGTATTCATGAAACCACGGACTTATTTGATTAAATTTTTAAATAAAAATGTAAAAATATTGCATTTTTTATCCATTGTGATAACATTAACATATGTTTTTGTCAGAGGTAAGAAAGATTTTTAAATAATTCGATTCGTACCATCAGCAAGAATATAATACAAGTGCTAGGCACGAAGAGGAGGCTATGAAAATGGCAGAAGGAAAAGTAAAATGGTTTGACGCTGGTAAAGGATTTGGATTCATCGAACGTGATGGAGAAGCGGACGTATTTGTACATTTCTCAGCAATCCAAGGTGACGGATTCAAATCTTTAGAAGAAGGTCAAGAAGTATCTTTCGATATTGAAGAAGGAGCTCGCGGACCTCAAGCAGCTAACGTTAATAAACTATAATTTTGTTAACAATGACTAATTAAAATCTCTTTAAAGAGTAAAGCTCAGGACATTTGTCTTGAGCTTTTTTATATGCATATAAATTGAATGAAAGTGCTTCCGATGATAGACTGGATTGTGAACAGAGTAAATATTAAGCCATTATATTGATAGTGAGTCATGTATTTATTGAATGAATTTAATCATATGATGCTTATAATCATGAAAGGGGAAAAATTAGTGAAGACTTACCAAATGTATATCGATGGTGCTTGGACAAATAGTCAAAGCCCAGAGACAAAAGATGTTATTAACCCTACAACCGAGGAAGTCATTGCGAAAGTTCCAATTGGAAATAAAGAGGACGCGAATAAAGCTGTTGCAGCTGCAAAAAGAGCATTCCCAAGTTGGAACACGTTATCACCTGAAGAGCGCGCGGAATATGTCTTAAAAATTGGAAAAGGCATTCGTGAAAGAGCAGAGGAAATTACAGACTCAGTCGTAGCAGAACTAGGATCTGCTCGTAGTTTTAGTGAATATTCTCAAGTCGTTCGTTCAGCTGAAGAACTAGAGGCTTCTGTTGAAGCATTAAAACAATTTGATTTTACAGAAGAAATTGAGAATGCGACCATTATGAAAGAGGGCGTTGGTGTTGTTGCAGCTGTTACACCATGGAACTATCCTTTAAACCAAATTCAGCGTAAAATTACACCCGCACTCTTAGCAGGGAATACAGTCGTTGTTAAACCTGCTTCGGATACACCGATAACCGCAATGATACTAGCTGAAATCATTGATAAAGCTGGGTTACCTAAAGGTGTTTTCAACTTAATTACAGGTAGCGGAAGTGATTTAGGGGACTACTTAGCAGGACATCCTGATGTCGGCTTAATTTCCTTCACAGGTTCGACGGATGTCGGTCGTAATTTATACGACAGAGCTAAAGGTGGCATTAAAAAGCTTGTACTTGAACTAGGTGGTAAATCTGCCTTAGTTTATTTAAAAAATGGTGATTTACAAACAGCAGTGAAATCTTCAATGGATACGGTATTAAATAATACAGGACAATCGTGTTCTGCCTTAACTCGCTTACTTGTGCCAGAAGATGAACTTGACGCCGTGAAAAAGGCTCTTGTTGAATATGTCGAAGAGGCTAAAGTCGGCGACCCAAATGATAAAGAGGTTGTTGTTGGTCCCCTAGTTTCAAAAGGACAAAAAGAAACAGTTCTTGAATACATTGAAAAAGGAAAACAAGAAGGAGCGGAAGTTCTTATTGGTGGGAATGAAATTGACCGTAAAGGGTACTTTGTTGAACCAACTGTATTTGTGAATGTTTCTAACGATATGACCATCGCACAAGAAGAAATTTTTGGCCCGGTGCTTTCAGTTATTACTTATAAAGATGTCGCTGAAGCCATTGAAATCGCGAACGACTCAGAATACGGTCTAAGCGGCGCTGTTGTGGGTGTCGAAGAAGAAGCTTTAGAAGTAGCTCGTCAACTTAGAACAGGAAATGTTATTGTTAACGGAGCGACAGTTAACAATGCGGCACCTTTCGGAGGTTATAAACAATCTGGTGTTGGCCGGGAGAAAGGCCACTACGGAATTGAAGATTACTTAGAAATTAAAGCGATCTTTAAATAAATTTTACTAGGGGCTAGCAAGATAGCCCCTTTTTTTATGGAAAAAATAAGAAGAATAAGAAGTCTCATGTAAGAAGTTCGAGTAAATCCTAGTTATTTAGTTTACAAATTGAAAAAAACTTATATAATTTTATTAAGAGTGTGAAGATTGGTAGCTTTTCGACTGATTGGTTTGATATAATGTTTTGGTATGATTATATTCTTGTCAAAAGGAGGAGAAGCAATGTTTTGGAATAAGCAAAGACTAGGCATTGACCTCGGTACTGCTAACACCATCATTTATATTGAGAAAAAAGGCATTGCGCTGAGAGAACCTTCCATTGTTGCCAAGCAAATAGAAACCGGTGAAATTGTTGCCTTTGGAAAAGAAGCTGAGCAGTTAGTTGGAAGAACCTCTGACAAATATGAAATTATTCGGCCAATGCGTGATGGGGTTATTGCAAATTTTGAATTAACAAAACAGATGTTATCTCACTATATAAAACAAGCTGTTCATCGGTCCATTTCACGGCCAGAAGTAGTTATCTGTGTGCCAAGTAATATTTCAAAAGTTGAAAGACGAGCAATGATTGACGCCATTAAAGACTTAGGAATTTCACGTGCTATGATCATTGAGGAGCCGTTTGCAGCAGCTTTAGGTGCTGATTTATCAATATCCGAACCCCGCGGAAAGATGGTGGTCGATATTGGTGGTGGAACAACGGATGTTGCGACTATCTCTTATGGTGAAGTTGTAGATAATATTACAACTCGTGCTGGTGGGAATCGCATGAATGAAGCGATTCAAGCATTTGTTCGTGAAAATTATCAATTAGCCATTGGCTACGGTGAAGCAGAAGCATTGAAGATAGAAATTGGGAATGCGAAATTTACTGAATATGATAAAAATGATAAGATGGTCGTTAAAGGTCGGAATATTGCAACAGGTGTTCCTGATGAGCGAATTATATATGCTAAGGTTGTTTCTGAAGCCTTAGATGAAGTCATCTCGATGATCGTAACGTCAATTAAACAAGTGTTAGAAGTGACGAAACCTGAGCTTTCTGTTGATATAATGGAATCTGGCATTGTCCTATCAGGCGGAGGTGCTTTATTGAAGCGTCTACCTGAAAGATTATATGACGAAATTGGTATCCCTGTGCACTTATCTAAGATACCTCTCGATAGTGTCGCAATTGGTGCAGGAAAGATGCTAAAAGAACTAAATAAACAAGGTAAAGAACACGAGCGTCGCTCACGCTAGAGTTTTTTAGGTAAGGAAGAGGAATGAATGTTAAATAATAAGAAATTAATCGGATTACTGATCTCAGGTATAGCCGTAATTTCATTGGTATTCTTTTCACTGAATAATGGGACTACTAATGTTGTCAGTAGTGCAGTCAATGAAACCGGTGCGTGGGTTGGAAGAGTCTTCTCTGCTCCCGTGAATATCGTAGTGAATTTTGTTGATTCAGTTGATGAATTAATAAATACCTTTGAAGAAAATCAAAGTTTAAAATCTAAAATCGATGAAATCGATGAGATGCAAGTAAGAATCGCAGATTTAGAAACAGAAAATGAAAAAATGCGTCAAGAATTAGATTTATCAGAGACGTTAAGTGACTTTACTCGTGTCAATGCAACGGTCATTTCTAGGAACCCTGACCAATGGATGGAAACACTAACAATTAATGTTGGAGCCAATGAAGGTATCAAAAAAGACATGTCTGTCATGGCTGGGAATGGTTTAATTGGACGTATTGTCGAAGTAAACCCAACGAGTTCTAAAGTGATGTTATTAACAACACAACAACAAAACGAAAGCATGGTCTCTGCAAGAATCCAAACGCAAGGTGATTCATCAGCCAATGGTATTGTGAGTTCATATGATCCAAGAACCGGACATTATATTATGACACAAGTCGATCCAGCTGCAGAAGTGGCAAGTGGTGATATGGTTATTACATCAGGTCTTGGTGGAATCACTCCAGCAACTTTATTAATTGGCGAAGTAGCTGAGTCTTATATGGATGATTATGGCTTATTCCAAGTTGTTGAAATTGAACCTGCGGGAGAGATGACCGATATACGTTTTGTAACAGTGATTATCGGTGAAGGGCAGAGTGAGTAGATGAGAATCAATCGGTGGCAAAGATTAAAGTGGACAATCCCTGTAATTTTATTCCTAACAACAATTATTGATGCAGCCTTCCCAGCCATATTTCCAACTGCATTTTTAGGGAATGGCCAAGTGATCGTATCACATATCACTTTGTATTATATTGTGACATTTGCTTTTTATTTTCGTGAAAGTAATATTTTAATTTATAGTTTTATCTTTGGTTTATTCTATGATTCGTATAACACGACAGTCTTAGGTGTTTATGCTACTTTATATTTTATTATTGCTTATTTAATTATTAAAGTTAAAAAGTATTTTCCAAAGAAGATGCCAGTTCATGCGATGTTATTCTTTGTAGGGATTGTAATTCTCGATGCCTTAGTTTACGTCTTTTATAATGAATTAGGCACATCAATGATCTCAATGACAGGCTTTTTAGTTTCAAGGTTGAGTCCGACATTAATCTTTAATATTGTGATGGCGATCATTCTTTATTTTCCAACAAGAAGCTTATTAAATTGGTTAGGTTACGAAGATTACATTATATTCTAACCATTAGAATGTAATGATAAAATCACAGCTTTATGAAAATTATTTTAATAAAATGATGAAAAGGAGTTGACTTATTTCATAAGAATTGCTAAACTCATCTCAAGTTAATAAATTAAGTCTGAGATTAAGAGAGTAAACAATAAAGCATATCAAAGCGAGGTAAGGTAGAGTGGAAGCTTACCGATGAATTATTGTTGAACCGCACTTATGAGACAAGCAAGTGAATAAGTAGCTTGCTTCGCTGTCTGAGCGTTAACAATATTGAGGGAATTCGTCTAGTTTATCTAGAGGAGTTAACTAGAGTGGTACCGCGGTCTCAAACCCGTCTCTATGTTCGAAGGAACTAGAGACGGGTATTTTTATGTACATTTGTATATAAGACTTAAGATTTAACAGTCGTGTTGAAGTTGAATTAAATAAACAAACAAAAAGGAGAAATAAAAATGAAAAAAATGATGAAAGTATTATTAACAATCGGTGTCGTATTAGGGTTATTCGCTTCAGTGAAACCTGCAGAAGCTCAAAAAACATTAGCTAATATTCAAGAAGCAGGTGAATTAGTCGTAGGTACAAGTGCTGATTTCCCGCCATTTGAATGGGTAGTCCTAGATGGAAGCGAAGCACAAGTCGTTGGGATTGATGCGGATCTAGCACAATTAATTGCCGATGAAATTGGTGTTGAGTTAGTTATTGAAGATACATCATTTGATGGTTTAATTCCTTCAGTTAGCTCAGGCCGTGTAGACATGGTTCTTGCTGGAATGACTTATTCTGAAGAACGTGCTGAGCAAGTAGACTTTTCAGAAGTTTATTATGAAACAAATAGTAAATTCGTTGTCCCTGTTGGAGAAGAAGGAAACTTTGAGTCAATTGAAGATTTCGCTAATTTAAAGATTGGTGTTCAAAAAGGTACAATTCAAGAAAGTTTACTAAATGATGTTCTTCCTGATGCTGAATTAGTATCAATGAACAAAAATGGCGATCTTATCGAAGCTCTAAAATCAAAACGAGTGGATGCAGTCTTAATGGACGGTATCGTCGTTGGTGAATTCGTTAACTTAAACAGTGACGCCATTGTCTTACTAGACGGCATCCAAGTTGAAGAAGAAAACGAAGGTTTCGCTGCTGTAACGGCTAAAGGTAACACTGAGTTAATGGAAGCCATCAATAAAGTTATCGCTGACGTTACTGAATCAGAACAAATGGAAGAAATCGTAACTAAGAATACAGAATTAAATGCTGAACAAACGGAAGAGTAGGCGATAAAGAAAGCATCAGCGGACAATATCAGGAGGCGTAACAATGAAAAAAATAATGAAAGTTATCATAGCTGTGATGTTACTAGCATCACTTGTCTTACCATTAACAAACGCAAAAGCACTAACAACGCTAGAGAGCATTAAAGAAAAAGGGCAACTTGTTGTTGGAACATCGGCTGATTATCCGCCTTTCGAATGGATTTCTATCGAAGATGGACAAGAAGAAATTATTGGAGCAGATATTGATTTAGCACAAAAGATTGCTGACGAAATTGGGGTAGAACTCGTTATAGAAAATATGGGCTTTGACGGTTTAATCCCTTCATTAAAGACAAATCGTGTGGATATCTTAATTGCTGGTATGGGTTATACTGAAGAACGTGCTGGGCAAGTTGATTTCTCAACACCTTATTATGAAACAACAGATTACTTCGTTGTTCGTGCTGAAGACGCAGAACAGTTTGAAGATGCCTCAGCTTTTACTGAGAAACGCTTAGGTGCTCAAAAAGCTTCAATTCAAGAAGGAATCATTCTAAGTCAATTCCCTGATGCAGTTTTAACTTCTCTAGGGAAAAATAATGATTTAATACAATCACTATTAACAAACCGTTTAGATGCTGTTTTATTAGACGAAGTCGCAGCAGCTCAATTTATAAAGCAAAATACTGATAAACTAGTTCTTTTAGAAGAATTCCCATTCATTGATGAAGAAGCTCAGACAGGTCAATCAGTTATTTTGAATAAAGATAACGAAGATTTGTTAGAAGTCATTAATGGCGTTGTTGAAGAAATGGTTGAAAATGGCGAGTATGATGAATTAATTGAAAAATATATAGAGTTAATCTAAAGAAAAATCAAAGGAGCCGTTTGTAATACTACTGACGGTTCTTTTTTTAAATTAATATAAATATGTTAAACTTATTAAGAAACTAAACCTTTTTATCATATTTTTAGTTAAAGATAAGTTTTAACGGGAGGATTTTGTTGAATGAATTTAGCAGAACGAATTAAACAATGGACAGAACAGCACAATGACATGATTATTGAAGGAATGGTTGACTTATTACAGATTCCAACAATATACGAAGAAGAGACTGTATCTGAAGACGCACCTTATGGTGAAGGCATCGCGAACGGACTTGCTTGGATGAAGGAAAGAGCCGATCAAGATGGCTTTAATACTTTTAACGATAAAGGCCAGTATTTAGTTATCGAACTACCTGCATCTGAAAAGACTGACAAACGAATTGACGTTGTTGGACACATGGATGTCGTTTCAGTTGGAGATGGTTGGAATTACGATCCATTTGGAGCAGAAATTGTAGGAGATAATCTCTACGCACGTGGTGCTCAAGATATGAAAGTGGCTGTTTGGTTGTCCTATGTATCTTTACTAATGATTAAAGAAATGGATTTAACTTTAACCCATAATTTACGTCTCGTAGTAGGAACAGATGAAGAGAGTTCATTCGAAGATATTGTATACTATGTAGAACAAAATGGCTTACCGAACTTTATGTTTACACCAGATTCATCATTCCAAATAACACTTGGTGAAAAAGGGGATGCAGCCTTTTCATTAGAAGGGCAAATTCAATCAACGATAGTTGACACAATCGAAACATTTAACTCTGAAAATGCGATTAATGATCGTGTTGATGTCATTCTTAAAGAAGAAGCGATAGATAAAGTCACTGAAGCACTTGAGGAATTAACTTTCAAACATGCGTTAGTTGGTAATAGTTTAACTATTTATGGGAAATCAGCACACAGTTCAAAGCCTGAATTAGGAGAAAATGCACTCGCACACTTATTCAAATTGCTAGCGGAGAAATTAGATGAAGAATGGGCAGTGCCATTTAATGCAGCTTTTAATGACTACAACGGTGGTGGTTTAGACTTAAAATCACACTATGAACCTATGGGGTCACCGACTGTGAATCCGTCACAATGTCATTTAACAGATGGCGAACTTGGACTTGTGGTAGATATTCGTTTCCCTAATCCGGTTACTAAAGACCAATTACAAACAACTTTAGCAAGTAAGTTTCCAAACTTTACTATTGAGAATCATTTCCACTTCCCACCTACTGAAATTTCAATGCATAATCCCTATGTAAATCAATTAATGGGAGTTTATGATGATTGGATTTCAGAGAATCAGCCTGCATTTTATAGTGGGGGCATTACTTATGCCAAATTATTCCAGGGAGTTGGTGTCGCATTCGGAATCACATACTTAAATGATGGTATGGAAAACCGCGCACATCAGGCAGATGAATACTTTAATTTATCAGCCATACCGACCGTTTTGGGTGCTCTAACAGATGCAATGGTTCGTTTAATTCAATTATAGAAAGTAGGGTTTATGTATGAAGTTCATTGATTTACATGCAGACACACTTATGCATACGTCGTTATCAGGTGCCGATTCTTTAATGCACAATTCTCAAACTCACCTCGATATTCAACGATTAAGTCAAGGTGGAGCGATGGCACAATTTTTGGCAGTCTTTATGTTAAATGAAGCCATCTTTAAAAAGCAAAATAGACCAATAATTAGCGATAAAGAATACATCGATCAACTATACAAACATTTACAAGAAAGTATTGATAAGTTTAGTAATAGCATT
Source organism: Ruoffia halotolerans (assembly GCF_014049385.1). Classification (GTDB taxonomy): domain Bacteria; phylum Bacillota; class Bacilli; order Lactobacillales; family Aerococcaceae; genus Ruoffia; species Ruoffia halotolerans. The sequence continues at coordinate 16,602 of NZ_JACAOA010000032.1, forward strand.
CAATTAGCAACTAACTATGAGACACTTGGAAGCAATCAAATGGCTAATAATATCTCGATATTCTTAACTTTAGAAGACGGTAGACCGATTGGGGAAGATCTCACTCGCTTAGAAGATCTATACGAGATGGGCTTTAGATTAGTCACACTTACTTGGAATAAAGAAAATTCCATTGGATACCCGAATAGTTTTGACAAAAACGATATGCGAAAAGGCTTAAAGAAATTCGGCTTTGAAGTCATTGAATTAATGAATAGCCTTGGCATGGTAATTGATGTCTCGCATCTGTCTGATGGTGGGTTCTACGATGTGATTGAAACTTCAAACAAACCAATTATTGCGAGTCATTCGAATGCAAGAGCCCTTTCGCCGCACCCAAGAAACTTGTCAGATGATATGATCAAGAAAATCGCTGAGTCTGGTGGAGTCATTGGTTTGAATTTCTTTGGTAATTTCCTAAATAAAGATATCACTCAAAATCAATCGACCATTAAAGTTATGATTGAACACTTGGACCACATTCGTAACATTGGTGGTGCAGAAGTCCTCGCCTTAGGAACAGACTTTGACGGCATGAGTGGTGAGTTAGAAATTGATGGACCAGATAAGATGAATCTGTTATTTGATGCCTTATGGCATTCAGGATGGGATTATGGAACTATTGAAAAATTTGGTTTCCAAAATACAATGCGTGTAATTAAAGATGTAATGAAATAGGAGAATATGATGGAATATATTTTTACTGAAGAGGAATTCAATCTCTTCAATGTTAAAGGTTTAGATACACAAATGCCTATGATTCGCTCAGAAATTCAACCATTATTTAGATATTATGGTCGGTTAGTTTCAGAGCATATTCAAACAAAATTGAATTCAACTGAATCCTTGCCAGTCCATGTTGCCAAGCATATCCAACGCTCAGTTCACGAGCTAGAATCAACTTGGTGTGCCATTGGTGGAGATAACCGTGGTTATAAGAAATATCCTCATTTTCAAATTGGGATTAATGGAGAATATCTTTTTATTATGTTGTCTTTTATTGATAATATCTTATATCAAAAAGATATTGCGAAACTCTTTCAGGACGATATTGAAGCGTTTCAATCTTTACCTGAGGATATAATGATTATTCCCAATCATACCAAATTGGCTTATGAAACGATTCAAGAAGCGGATTTAGCTAAGTTATTCGAACGTCTAGAAACAGTTAAAAGTGCAGAGTTTATGATTGGGAGAATTGAACCTAAGATAAACCATCAATTACAGTCTGAAGAAGACTATAAAGTTTGGCTAGCAAAGACAGTTGATGAGCTTTTACCTATGTATCAAAAAGCAATGAAATTTTATGAATAATTATTAAAAATAGTTGACACTTATCTATTATTTTGCTATGATACTACTGTTGTATTTGTGCACCCATCTGCAACCGCACATCTTAAGTTTATAAGTGATGGAAACATCCACTTAAAATGGCGAGTCTCGGTGTAGGAGTAAGTGATTACTCTGACAATAAAAATATAGGAGGTGCTTGAATGTACGCAATTATTAAAACTGGCGGAAAACAAGTAAAAGTTGAAGAAGGACAAACAATCTTCATTGAGAAGTTAGACGTTAACGAAGGTGACACAGTCACATTTGATGAAGTTGTATTAGTAGGTGGAGAAGACACTAAAATTGGTGCTCCATTTGTAGAAGGTGCTACTGTTGAAGCGACTGTTGAAAAACAAGGACGCGGCAAAAAAGTAACAATCTTCAAATACAGACGTCGTAAAGACTCTCATACTAAACAAGGTCACCGTCAACCGTATACAAAAGTTACAATTAACTCAATTAACGCATAAAAATGATTAACATATCATTTTATCGCGATACTCATAAGCACATTAAACAAGTCTTAATGACGGGTCACGCTGGTTATGCAGATCCAGGTTATGATATTGTTTGTGCGGCAGTATCGAGTCAAGTTATTTCAGTTGAGAATTCATTAGTTCAATTATTGAACATTGAAGTTGAAACAGAAGTAAACGAAATTGAGGGAGGTTACTTAAAAGTAACGCTACCATCAAATTTAGGTAAATCAGTGACTCATGATGCGCAGTTATTACTTCAACATTTGCATTTTGCTTTTGAAGTGCTGGCAGAGAGTTATCCTGAATTTATAAATATCTACGAAAAAGAATTTATATCATAGGAGGTGCATTGGAATGTTAAAACTTAATTTACAAATGTTCGCTACGAAAAAAGGTGGAGGTTCGACACAAAACGGTCGTGACTCAATCGCTAAACGTTTAGGTGCAAAAGCATCTGACGGACAAACTGTTACAGGTGGATCAATCATTTTCCGCCAACGTGGAACTAAAATCCACCCAGGTAACAACGTAGGTCGTGGTGGGGATGATACATTATTCGCACTAGTTGACGGTGTTGTTAAATTTGAGCGCAAAGGACACAGCAAAAAGCAAGTTTCTGTATACCCTGCAGTTCAAGAAGCTTAATTAGTATTAATTAAGAATCAATTGAAATAAGCCAGTTTAGACGATTTAAAAGTCTAAACTGGCTTATTTTTTTGTTTTGTTTTTGGTAGATTTATAC
>NZ_JACAOA010000033.1 GCF_014049385.1 Ruoffia halotolerans
AAGTGGATTGAAGCAACATCTGCTTCTTGTATTCGGAACTTGGATCGTTTAATTAATCCACTTACTCGTTTATTGTATTTTTCTTGGTAAAGGTAATCGATGGATAGCTGCAGGCGTTCGTCAAAAGGCAAGTGTCTGGTATCCTGATCCATTTCTTGCATCTCTAATGTATCTACAAATTCGCCTAAGTCTAATTGTCGTAATTTGCGTACTGTTTCGCTGTCAATCATTGATATCTCCTCCATAGTATTCTGGGCCTCTTACAAAACCTAAGATTTCTTTTTCGGCACTTTCTGCTTCTTCTAAAATCTCTTTATTATTGGGGTTGTTTAAAATAGTGTTTAACTGACGATACCTTGGTGAGTGAAGTCATTCTAAAGCAATTTGACATGCTTTCTCTAAGGCTTCATTGGAGTGTTTCTTTGATAGATTTAAAACAGACAAACAAGACTGATACCCTTGTTCTTTGAGTTGTAATCTCTCAAAAATACGTTGAATCACTTTATGAGTAAACGGACCAATCGTTTCTGCCCAATTTAGCAGTCTCTGTTCATTCCATTCCAGTTGATTAAATTGATCTGGCGGGTGTTCAGGTAAGGTTAAAAAGGTATATTCTTTATAGGTGGGAAATCATTTGTGAGTAGCAATTCGTTCATTTTGATAATAGAATTCAAGAAAATGAGCGGTTACTTTTAAATCCACTTTCTTTTTTACATATTGGTAGGGGCAGGAGTAGGTGTTTTTTTAAAAGGTAATATGCCAATCGAGTTTAACGGTTCTTCCGTAAACCCACTCAGCAATTTCATAAGGGTTTGATGGCAGCGGTCGGAGTTTTTCCTGTTCTGTCTCTGTGAATATCAGCCGTCGGCTTCCTTCACGTTTCTGAAAAGGTTTGGCATTATAGAACTCCGGTTTTTCACGAATAGCTTCCTTTAACTCGCCCATAGTCGTAAAGATTTCATTTCGCAGTGGAGCAATCACGGCCATGGCTATTTTACCAACTGCGCCTTCTACAGCTGGTTTCTGTTTTGGTTTACGTACTTGAGCAGGCATGACAGCCATTACGTAATGATTGGCTAAAGACTCATACTGTTCATTTAAGACAATATCTCCTTCTTTTGGATGGCTGATCACACCTGTCTTTAAGTTGTCACATATAAGCCGGATAGTCGTTCCGCCAAAATATTCAAACATGTTCATGTGGCAACGAAGCCAAGTGTCGCTTTTCATATCAAGTGTGGGTTCTACATAGGTGTATTGACTGTAAGGCAGGGTTCCTACAAAGAGGTAAACAGTTATTAATTCACCGGTGTCAGTATCGAGCAAAGCCATGGTTAGCCGCTCCAATCGACTTGAATCGATACGCCGGGTTTATGTTTTAAATGATTCGTCAAGCGATATTGATCAATATGTCTTTGATAGTCTTCACAAAATTTAGTGTACCCAACCGGGATACCGTTGGTATCCTTACAGTGATCCACATATTCTTGCCATAGAAGCTTGAGGGTCACTCCGACTCCTTGTAGCTCCTTATGGATCTTTTCGTAATCAGGGAGTGTGTATAACACTTCTGATTGATGGCGTTCAGGGAAGAACTTTCGATAGACTTCATTATCTGATAGCTCCTCAATATCTTCGTAAGTCAGCTTTAACTCATCTGCCCGTTTGAAGACTTCGCTCACTGAACTCCGACCTACTTTCTGCGTCTTAGCGATCATGTTTCGAGAGAACCCTTGATCTCGATACTGCATCACTAATTTCACTGGAATTTTTCTTGTCATAAAAAACATACTAAGATTAGTAGTGAGAAGTCCACGACGGTGGATTTTTCACTACTATTTTTTATATGGTAGATATGAAGGAGAGATCGTGAGGCTTTTTGGTTAGTAAACCGAATAAAAAACTGGTCCACTTCATATCCTTATAAGAATCTGTTTTGAGTATGTTGGGCCCTTGAGGTCGTGTTTAGGAAATTGGAATCGGTAAGGTTAAATGAAGACTTCAAATTATATAAGAAAGGGATAAAAAAATGGATGTTATTGCTTTAGACGTAAGTAACGGACGAAGTTATTGCGTACTCTATCAAGATAATATATGTCAGTTTGAAGGAGAGATAAAGCATAATAAGAAGGGATTTATGCGGATTAAACAGCTGGTTGAATCTTGTCATTCAGTACCTGAGATTGTTTTCGAGGCTACAGGTGTCTATTCCCGCGTAATTGAAAGGTTTTGTCAGAATAATAACTTTCGTTATTATTTAATGAACCCTCTCGAAGCGCGCAAACAAACAGATAGCCTCAGAGTGAATAAAACAGATATCAGCGATGCACATAAATTAGCACAAACACATTATTTCCATGAAAGAAAGCCAACAAATAATTTTACCCCTCAATACCAAAAAATGCGTCAACTATCACGATGGTATGAATCAAATGAACAAGAAATAAAGAAGGCAAGAAATCAACTACATGTCTTCTTAGTTCAGTCATTTCCTGAGTATGAAAAATATTTTAGTTCTATCTCAAGTGAGTTTGCGTTAGAGATAATCCAACTGTTTCCACATCCCAAGCGGTTAGAAGAATTAAGCCGAACTAAAATAAAAAATCTTATTTTAAAAAGTACAAGGAAAAAGATCTCGTCCCAAAGAGCTTTAATTAAAGCAGAAGAAATTCTTGGACTTTCCGAACAATCTTATCCAGCTGTTTCGGAAGACTCAATAGAAGTGCGTTTAGTAGCCCATTGGGCTAATGAACTCCTTCAGTTAATCCTTCTCAAAAATGAAATTAAAAAAGAACTAACCAATAAAGCACTATACTTTAAAGAGTTCTATATATATAAAAGTTTTCCAGGAGTAGGAGAATTGACTGCAGCATTACTCATAGCTGAACTGGGTGACCTAACTCGATTCGATAATCCAAAGCAGTTAAATGCATATGTTGGTATCGATATTCAACGCTATCAATCCGGAAATTCTGGAACGTATGACCGTATCAGTAAAAGAGGAAATACGTTCGCCAGAAAAATATTATTCAATACTGTCAATAATATGATTCGTGCACAAAAGTCTGGTCCAAATCATATTGTTGATTATTATTACAGAGCAAAAGAAAAACCTCGCACTAAAAAGCACAAGGTCGCTCTAATTGGATGTATAGATCGGTTTCTGAAATCCATCCATCATCTAGTATTTCTCGGTCAATTATATGATTATAATCTGTCCCCACAGTAATCTTCATATAACTAGTAACTAAATTATACCAATTACACCTGAAAAAATGAATTAATAAGCAGGTTTATTTGGCATGGGTAATAATCAATCTAAATTTCTAAATATTTCACTTGACTAAACGTAGGAAATAGCCTCCTTCGTGTATTTTTTTAGAAGTATCCAACTTCTAAACTAACTATACACAAAAGAGACTATTAAGTGGACTCGAAGCGCGAATTGGTTGTCTTGAAGGGCGTATTTGGTTCAAAAACAGGGGTGGACTTGATTGGCGAATAGGTGGACTCGAATTGGATATTGGCGGACTCGGGAGCGCGAAATAATCAACAGGTGCAAAACACTGAAGTGTAGCCGTATTTCCGGTATTTCACACAATGACTTAATGTTGACCCTTAGAAAAGTGATTTAATAACTTTTCTAAAAGTTTTTACTCGAGGCTCTATTTAGCGAGGAACAGAGTCTCGTGAAGCACAACGAGACGTTATTAAACTCGACAATATTAAGTCGCCAGCTGTGATGGCATAGATTCATCCACTTACAGGGCAATCACAAGTTTAATATTTTTGTGAATTCTTGTTATAAACTTTCGCCAAGCCTTGACCTATGTCAAGTACAATAGGATTAGTATGCGCTATAATGGGGGTATCAAATAAGTAAAGGAGAATGTGGGATGACGGATTATCAACAACTTTATGAGACAAGTGCAGTGAATACGGGTGGTCGTGATGGTGTGAGTTACTTAGCGGATGGGACGTATGAGGTGAAGATTACGACACCTAAAGATATGGGTGGTTCGGGTGAAGGTCAGAATCCTGAGCAGTTATTCGCCTTAGGTTACGGTGCGTGTTTCCACGGAGCTTTAGAATTGGTGAAGGGTAAGCATAAGGTTAAGAATGCGTCGCAAGTTCTTCATACAGTACGTCTTTACAAGAAGCAGGATGCGGCGGATTTTAAGTTAGAAGTTGAGATTCAAGTGGGAATTCAAGACTTTGATCGCGATGAGACGCAGAAGTTAGCGGATGAGGCACATACTGTATGCCCTTATTCTAAGGCTGTTGCTGGGAATATCGATGTCTTCGTTAAAGCAGTAGATTATGATGCGAGCCAAGAAAAATAATTAGTATCAGATTAAATGAGCCAGGGCGAATATGGTCTGGCTTTTTTTATTTTTATGCAAAAAAGAGTAAAAGTCGGTAGCTTTGCCTTATAATGAGAGGAGATAAATCATTAGTGAGAGGATGAGTATATGGATTTTTCCAATTATCATTATTGTATAAGCACGATTCCCCTGTTCCAAACATTGACACGTGATCAGATTGAGAAGATTCAAGCTCAGATTCAAGTTAAGAAGTTTAAGGCAGGGCAATATTTATACCAAGCGGGTGATGATTCAGATACGTTGTATCTACTTCAGAAGGGTCTTGTGCAAATATATCGCTTATCTGCGTCGGGAAAGGAGCAGTATATTCGTCAATTAGAAGCGGGCGACTTCATTGGAGAATCCGGATTGTTCAGCCACCGGCAAATAAACCGCTATGTCAAGGCGGAGGAGCCAACAACGGTCTGCAGTATTCAGCGCGATGTCTTCAAAGATGTCTTGCTTCAAAATCCAGAGATTGCTATAGAATTACTGGAAGAGTTATCCAACCGCCTGAACGAATCCGAACAGCAAACCACTTGGATAACTTCAGAAAGCACGTCCCACCGCCTAGCGGCTTACTTGTTAGAAGCATACAACCAACAAGAAAGCTTATCAATTGAGATCCCTTCAACCAAAAAACAACTCGCATCCTTCCTAGGAATGTCTCCAGAAAGCTTCAGCAGAAGTTTGACGAAGTTGACCAAGGCAGGGATAGTCCGCCAACCCAAACCGAATGTGATTGAGATATTGGAATTGGGGAGGTTGGAGGAGTGATGGGGGAACTACGATATATGATTTGAAGTTATCGAAAAATGGAGTATAAAGTTCTTTTCAATTATTATTTGCTAGCTAAGATTAAATACAACGTAGATTGTAAAATTAAGCTAGACAAATAAAAAAGTCATTTATGATACACTCAAACTATACTTCCACCACGAAGAATAGGAGTGATCATAAATGACCTACTCCCATCTTACCACGGATGAATTAGTAATGATAGAATCTTATTATCATCAAAATATTTCTGTTGCGATGATTGCTGAACGCTTAAGGCGTTCACGTCAGCCCATTTATAACGTTATTAATTTCTTGAAACAAGGTAACTCAGCAATTGCTTACTACAAACGCTATAAAGTATATAAAAAGCGTTGCGGTAGACATAAAATCATTTTGCCTAAAAAGCAACAGAAGTATATTAAAGAAAAAGTTGCTCAAGGATGGACGCCAGACGTCAACATTGGACGTTTTGAACAGCCAATCAGTTGTTCAATGAGAACCTTATATCGTCGATTTAAAGATGGCACCTTTGATATCACAACACTCCCTATGAAAGGCAAGCGAAAGCCAAACGGAGACCAAGAACGACGAGGAAAACAAGCGTTCAAACGAAACATCTCTGAAAGAGAAAAAGACTACACTCTATTTAAAGATGAGTTTGGTCACATTGAAGGTGATACAATCGTTGGTGCTCATCATAAAAGTGCCGTCATCACACTGGTGGAACGTCTATCTAAAGCCATCATCACCTTAAAGCCTAAAGGTAGAAAAGCAAGTGACATTGAAACAACGTTAACAGAGTGGTTTCAATCCATCCCTAGAAACTTGTTTAAATCTTTTACCTTTGATAACGGAAAAGAATTTAGTAACTGGAAGGTGTTGTCCAACAAACATGACGTCTCGATCTACTTCGCAGATCCAGGAACACCATCACAGCGTGGTTTAAATGAACATTCAAATGGTCTATTTAGAAACGATGACTTGCCAAAGGAAATGGACTTCAATAAAGTCGAGCAGTTATTTGTGTCTGCAGTAGCTGACAAGAGAAATCAAATACCTAGAAAATCATTAAATTATCAAACGCCTTTGGAAGTATTTTCAAGTTACATTAATGACTCGCATTTGTCTAGCTTATACTGACAATTCAAAATTGTAATAAATTGATCTGAGGACAATTGAGAATATCACATTCTAACAAAAAACTTAGAAACTAATAGAAGGTATATTTCACACAGGAAATTTTATTATGACATATTCGTGAATTATTCATGAAAGCAAGCCTCGACTACTTCTGTGGGAAGTGGTTGGGGCTTGTTTATGTTGGTGGTGCAGTTGCATCGGACTCGTTCCAAGAGTATGAACAGGATTACTTTTGTGATGCGTTACATATAGTTAGGGAAGCAATTTTTTGCAATTACTCAGTTGTCACAAGATGCTAGCAATAGTGAATTGAAACTCTTGAATGATATAGACATTCGGGTGATTCGATTTAATTTGTACCGCGTATTAAATCATACAATAGAAGAGATAAAAGAGATGTCGCTTTGCTGTTTTAATACCTAATTAATCAGACGCATCGAGGGTTATACCGATTGATCGACTGAAGGGGCTCTATCACCTATTATTATGTTGAATTGGAATAAATCGATGCGATAGATTGAAAACGTTTTTTATGATATTATTATGTTATATTGTTACAAAAATTTAGTCTTGATAAAAAAGGGGGCAGGCGGATGAGTAAACAGATAAGAAAATATATTGTCTGGTTTATAGGTATCGGCCTCCTTGCCGTCTTGCTGTTTTTTATGACAATGAGCAATGCAAATAACATTCACACCTCCCAAGAAGAGAATCGGAAGTTAGAAGCCGAGATTCAAGCTATTTATCAACGTAATCTTCAAGGAGCGAATACGGAAGATGTTGATTTATATCTCTCCACGATTAACACAAAAGCACGCGAAGAGACAGGAGAAGTGATGGCTCAGTTTTTTACGGATTTTGATGTCAGGCAGGATCTATTGGAATTTGAAGTCACTGACATTGAACCCGATGCTATAGTGGCGAAAGCCAGACAGAAGGCAGTGGGAGAGAGTGTATTGGAAGAAGAGACCTATCGTAATCACATTGCGACTGTCTTAGTTGTCTTTAAACAAGAAGAAGGGGAGTGGCGCATTAGTGAATCAAGTATTACAAACATTGAATTCACCCCCTAATAAAAGCTTGATTATGAGAGGAAGGTGTCTATGAACGAGTCATCATTTATTCACAAAAACATGGCATTTGGCCGTTGTATATATAATCTGTTTAGTTTGCAACTTTTTATTCTTTTTTATTCATTAAAGGGCTTTATTATCTTTGGCTTCTTCCCAGCGGTGGCTGCGACATTCCAAGTGATGTATCGTTGGATGGTGTACCGAGAATACGACATCGTTATCAGCAAACAATTTAGTATTTTTTATGCAGAAAATTTTTGGAAAGCAAATAAAATAGGCTGGTTACTCACAGGAAGTGCTTTGCTTCTTGCAGGTGATTTAATGATATCCAAACAGATGATTCAATCCCCAATAATTCACACCGTATTGGTCATCGTATTCATTATTTTTTTACTCCTAGGAGCTTATATTTTTCCCGTATTTGTAAGATACGATTATCATTCTTTGTTTGTTTACTTTAAACAATCTTTCTTTATTGGTATCTCTAGCTTACCTCAAAGCATCGCTATTTTTATTTTAGGGGCCCTTTTATATAAGGTATTTCATTGGATTCCTTTTGTAGCGTTATTCTTTGGTGCACCATTGTTGATTGGCGGGATCTCTTGGTTTGCTTTTCAAGGCATATTGAAGGCCGAAGCCCTAAAAGTAGCCGCTTTAGACAAAAAAGAAGAAAAGAGGGGATAAAAAATGGAACCTATAAATAATAATGCGCCCGTGGAAGTACCGCTAAAAGCGCCCCCATTAGCGGCCGCTCATGAAGTGAATAATAAGTCGGCGTCTTTAAACGACAGAAATTGGAAGAAAAACATTAAGAAAAACTGGCAATTATATTTGTTTATGTTACCAGCTTTGCTTTTTTTTATTATTTTTCATTATGGACCTATGTACGGTATCCAAATTGCTTTTAAAGATTATATTCCTTCTTTAGGGATATGGGGAAGCCCTTGGGTTGGCTTTAAACATTTTGAGAAATTTTTTAATTCATATTATTTTAGCGACTTATTAAAAAATACATTGACTATTAGTATTTATGAGTTGGTCGTTGGTTTCCCATTACCCATTATCTTGGCGTTGCTTCTTAACGAGGCAAAGAATGGACCATTTAAACGTTTAACGCAAACAATCACTTATGCCCCGCATTTTATTTCGGTGGTTGTCATTGTTGGGATGTTGGTGTCATTCCTATCTCCATCAACGGGTCTCATTAATCATATTCTAGAGGCATTGGGGTTCCAAAGACACGCCTTTCTTGAAGATCCGCGCTGGTTTAAAACTGTCTATGTTCTATCAGGGGTCTGGCAAAGTATGGGGTGGAACTCGGTGATTTATATGGCATCGTTAGCCGGGGTTGACCCGCAGCTGCATGAATCCGCGATGATTGATGGAGCGAACCGTTGGCAACGTATCCGCGACATTAATATACCGGCATTAATTCCAACGATTGTGATATTACTTATTCTGAATATGGGATCGATTATGTCAATGGGGTATGAGAAAATCCTCTTGATGCAAAACCCACTAAATATGGCGTCATCAAACGTTATCGCGACCTTTACTTACCAACAAGGTTTATTAGACGCTCAATATAGTTATGCGGCAGCCGTTGGTTTATTTAATTCAGTCATTAATGCGATTCTTTTGTTAACCGTTAATAAGATAGCATCCAAAGTGAGCCAGGTCAGCTTATGGTAGAAAGGAGAGGAATTCATGAATATCAAACAACGACGGCGCGTCTTTCATTCAGATAAATGGTTTAATGCACTGGTTAATACGTGTTTAGTGATTGTATTAATTATTATCCTATACCCATTATTATACATTGTAAGTGCCTCTGTCAGTGACCCGATTGCGGTGAGTTCGGGAGAGATGTTGCTGTTTCCGAGAGGTTTTACTTTAGAAGGCTACAAAACTATTTTTCAAAATGAATATCTATGGCGAGGTTATGCAAATACTATTTTTTATACGTTACTAGGAACATCAATTAATTTGTTCGTAACGATCCCTGCGGGTTATGCTCTATCCAAACCGCACTTTGTAGGGCGTGGTTTCTTTACGAATCTAATGTTGGTGACGATGTTTATCAGTGGTGGGTTAATTCCAAGTTACCTTCTTGTGACCAGAATGGGTTTGGGGAATACGGTATGGGCCCTGGTCTTGCCTAATGCTGCCTCTGTCTATAATATTATTGTGACAAAAACGTTCTTTCAAACATCCATTCCAGATGAGATTGAAGAGGCTGCGATGATGGATGGGGCAAGTTATTTGACACGTTTCTTTACGATTATTTTGCCGCTTTCTAAGCCAATCATCGCGGTCATGGCCTTATTCTATGGGGTGGGCCATTGGAACTCTTACTTTAATGCCTTGCTTTATATTAGTGACCGGGACAAGTACCCGTTACAGATGGTTTTAAGAGAAATTCTCGTTCTGCAGGATCTCTCATCGAATCCTACTATGCAAATGACCGGAGAGATGGCTGAGTTTCTATATAGTCAACAACAACTTGGCCAGGTTATCAAATACGGTGTGATGATTGTGGCAACACTTCCTTTGATTATGGTGTATCCATTCTTGCAAAAATATTTTGTTAAAGGTGTTATGTTGGGTTCTGTTAAAGGTTAAAAAATAAAGAAATGGGGAATAAATATGGAATTGAAAAAGATAAAAAAAATGTCCTTGTTACTAATCTCAGCAATGGCTTTGGTAGCGTGTAATAGTGAAACTGAAGTGGATGACACAAGCAGTTCTGAACCGGTTGAACAATCGGAGACGACACAAGAAGCGGCTGAGACTGAGGTTGCTGTCAATAAAGAAGGCTTTCCAATTGTCGATCAACAAATTACGTTGGATATTCTAGCACCCGGTGTGGGGCAGGCTGAATGGGAAGATATGCCTGTTATGCAAAATTATACTGAGTTGACAAATATCGCATTCAATTATACAACGCCCCCTCAAAGTGATTTTGCTACCCGTTTGAATTTGGCTTTTGCGAGTGGGGAGTTGCCTGATTTAATCTATGCTGGCGGGCCCAATTCATTAAATGCAGCGGGTGAAGTAGACTATGGTTCACAAGGTTTACTAATTCCTTTAGAGAATATGTTAGAAGAATATGCGCCGAATTTCTATCAATTATTAGAAGAGAACCCGGCCATCAGACAATCGATTACGACAACCGATGGGCATATTTATGCTTTGCCGAATGTGGTTCAAAGTGATACGGCTTCATGGATCATGGGACCTGTTTGGTATAATGGGGAATGGTTAGACAACTTAGATGTCGAAGCTATACCTGAAACGGTGGATGAGTTTTATGAACTAATGATTCGCTTTAGAGACGAAGATCCCAACGACAATGGCCAACAAGATGAGATTCCTATCTCAGATGTATCAATGAATGGTCTTCGCGGTTGGTTTATGCCTGCCTTTGGGATAAAGGGTTGGGGAATTGAAGAGCATGACGGGCAAGCGCGTTATACCTTCGCGACAGATAACTTTAGAGCTTATCTCGAGTATATGAATAAATTGTATCAAGAAGGTTTACTTGATCGAGAAACTTTCTCTCAATCCGGAGAGCAAAAGCAAGCTAAAGGTCAAAACAACCAAATTGGGGTATTCCAAGATTGGTTTTCATACTTTACAACTGGGCAAAGTGAAGAAGAAGCATTAAATAATCCGATGTTTGGCCCTCTAACAAGCGAATGGCAACAGGAACCGGTAATGCCAATGGATCCAGGTATCAAGCGTGGATCATTCGCTATCACAAAAGAGAATCCTTATCCAGAAGCAACATTGAGATGGGTTGATTATTTCTACTCGCCAGAAGGCTATGAATATATTAGTTATGGTCCAGAAGGTTACTTATGGGAATGGGATGAAGGCGGAGAAGAAGCTGGTAATAAAGTTTACAATGAAGAGGTTGACGAAGAAAACCGTGAACAATATCGTGGAACTTTAACACCAGCCTACGGAATTACGATTCCTGCTTTGACTGTTGAATTAGATCCAATTGGCGGCAGTCGCTCTGAATTTACTGACTTTATTAAAGAAGAAACAGATGAAAAGATTGTTCAACATGGAGAACATATCTTCCCATTAGTTTACTTAACGGCCCAAGAGCAAGAAGAAGTAAATACAATAAAAGTTGATTTAGAGACATATATTGTTGAAAGTGAAGCGGCCTTTATTACAGGTAATCGCGAAATCAACGATGGTACATGGGCAGAATATATTGAGACCCTTGAAAAAATCGGGGTAAGACGGATTGAAGAAATTCACCAAGCCGCTTATGACCGCTGGGTTGAAGCTGGGGAGTAAGTTTTAAATTTTGCATTTTCTTACGTAGAAAGAGGCTTGTGAGAGGGTTGGGTAGATAACATAACTTTCTTAAAGCATTCTTAAAAAAGAGTTTAATTGAATATTTTTCTAAGCAGCTTGTCACCTGTATTGAATAGGTGGCAGGCTATTTAGTGTGGTTAGGGGATGTTCGTAAATTTAACTCATCGATCTCTTCAATTATTTTATCTTAGTTTATTTCTTCAAGTGATTGATTGGTAAAATTAGCCGTGAAGATTGAAGGAGACTATTCACGGTAATATTTCGATTGTAGAGATGTATAATCAGCGATAAAATATAATTTGCTTTCTGGATGGGCTACTTTTATTTTGGTCACATCACGCACCTAAACCTAATTGGGCTCTTCCTTAAAAAGTTGATGATACAGATAATTATCAGTGATTGTTTCAACTTCTCCTTCGAATGAATTATATCGATGACTTTTACGGCAGGATTCCACACATAAGAGTTGTTATTCTCGGATAATTCTTAAAACACACTTATAATTGATTTTACTTCCCGTTATCCTAACATCAGCGTTACTCTAAGATGATATATTCTCTTTGGTGTCATCCTGTAATTCATCCAATAACCAATCCTTTATAATGAATAACCACCCATAAAGGGAGAACTTCTTGATAAGAATTATTACATCTTTTGCCTTTACAGTCGCTTCATATGTCTTTCCCGCGTGTACGGGGTACATTTTAACTATCCAATTGAAAGCTGCTTTTCCCCAACCCTATTCTCCCGTACGTTATCCTTTTTCAAATAATTGCATTACAATCCACAACATTCTCAAGCGAAAGAATGCTATAATTATGTAAACGATTACTTACAATGAGAAGTATAGAGGAGATAGAAAGATTAATTGAGCTTGTTATGAAGGAGGATATAACTTTTGAAGAGGCACTGAAGCTCGTCGATTCATGGGAGAAAGAGCGGGAAAGGTTTGACGATGAAGCTGAATTAATGGAGAATTCAGGTGGCGCTAAAAAAATTTTTGAGCAATCATTTTCTTTATAAAGGAGTACATTATTATTTTCCACTTGAAATATTAACGTTGTAATAAAGTTCAGTTGTACCATCACTGTTTATAAGATCGCTTATTCTTTATCGTATTTCATGGTAAAAAGGTGATTCTTTGTTAATAGCTGATGCTTTTTGTAGTATATTTTACTAAAATGATTCTTCACGCGGTTCAAGAAGAAGCGCAAAAAGAAGTATCAATATAAAAGATACATTTTGACTATCTACAATATGTATTCGCTCAGAATCTTCAGCAGCATTCTTGGCCACATTGAAAGAAACAGTTGTCACTACCGCATAACCGATATAGACAATGTGTACGTCAGGGTATGTCGCTAGAATGTCACGGAAGGCTTTTGCACAATCATCTGGAGTGCTGCTATCTGTTTGAGGTAAACTATTTGTGCATTCGTAATAGTCAAAGACCTCACTTACAGGAAAACTTCCACCTGGCTTTGTCGTATTGCCAATGGTCACATGCATTGGAATGAAGTGAATATTGTAGCGCTCAACCAGATTTTAATTCAGATCCGTGCCACTTTCCGTTGTAATAATAAATTTTGTCATCATGACCCTACGACTTATAATGAATATAAGTTAATAATATCATAAAAGAAATCGGTTATATTTATTGAATCATGAGAATTAATACCGTTTAATCTCAATGTCGAAATCAATGGCTTATGAAATTAAACTCGAATCCATGGCAATTTGTTCCATTACCATGACTTTTATTTGATCATTAACCAAACCACCTACATTATCTAAATCAATTTGGATTTCACCTGAATATGAAACCGTAACGATTGCTTTTTTCTTCACTGCCGTCGAAAGATAATATAATAAAATTATGATATAGCATTATTCAATAAAAGACTATATGATTTCTAAAAAATAGTTAACTTAAATTGTTTGGGTCTATTGTTTTTTGAATTAAAGAGAATTATAATTAGCAAAAATATGTGGTTATTATGAAGACGTAGGAATACTTTAATTAAATCTATGCTTATGTTTTTATATATTCAATTTATAAAAAAATGAAGTAATAACATACTTATAAACAATAATTTTGAAATAACATGGCTATAGGATTCTTTTTTCTAAATCGTTTTTTTACATCGTGATATAAAAAATAGTTAAAAGATGATCATGAGCAATGACTGAATAATTTATATCGCTGAGTTATTGAGTTTGTTTCTAGATTACTGAGAGGAGTAATAGTGTAATGGTAATGAGTTTATTGGCTAATATCGGTGTTATTTTATTGAATATTTATGTGCTCTGGAAAATCAGCGTATGCCCCTTGATGCAAACTATTAGTTTGAAAAAACGTGTGTCATTATATATTTTTATTCAATCGTTAACAGGAATAGTCCTGTTGAATTTTTCCTTTGTTATGTTGGAAACACACTTCAATTTCCGAGCTGTACTATATGCGTTAACAATGAAATATTTAGGGAAAGAGATTGCATTACCTACAATTGTTATCGTCGGAATAATACGTTTTTATTTTGAAGGTACCTACTCAGCTTGGTTGAACAGTGTTATCGTACTTGTCTTACTCTTAACGTATACGCCCATATTTAATTGGTCTAAAAAGAAATTCTCAGACTTTGGGCAATTATTGAGCTTGGTTTATTATTATGAGATAATTTCTTTTTCATTAAGTATTCTAGCTCTAAAAAGCCTGGTCAACGCGTTAAGAGTTAGTCTAGCTATGATTGTTGTTAGTAGTATCATGATTTTTTTCATATATAATGTGATGAGTGATCTTAAATATTTGTCAGATTTAAGTACAATTGATGGTCTAACTCAACTTTATAATGCGCGGAAGTTTAAAAATGATATGCAACGTTTTTCTACTACATCAAGTAAGTATGGTGTAATTATCATTGATATTGATAATTTTAAAGAGATTAATGATACATATGGTCATGTCCTAGGAGATATGGTCTTGAAAAAGGTTGCTAGTAAACTGTCACTTTACTCTCATGGTAACCAGACGGTTTATCGCTATGGCGGGGAGGAGTTTGTGATGATCATCGACGACGCTCTTCAACAGCAAACTCAACAATTAGCTGAAGAATTACTGCGAACCATTCGAGAAGTAGTAGTGGAACTGGAAGATGGTACGGAACTCAATGTAACAGTCTCAATTGGGGTGACATACCGAGTAGGAGAAGAAGATTTACTAGAAACGTTCACAAGAGCAGATAAATTCTTATATGCGGCTAAAGAGAACGGAAAAAACCAAATTAGTATGGGTATTTCAGAGAAATATGATTAGAGGAAGTGTTATATACTAATGAGCTTAATAGCAAATATTGGGATTATCTTATTGAATCTCTATATATTATTGAAGTTGAAGTTAGAATACTTCAATACATATATTTTTACCAAAGGTCAATATTTAAAATTTATTGTTCTTGAAGTCACAGTAGGGGTGTTTTTAATCAATTTGCCTATTGCTATCAGGGGTTATACTTTTGACTTGCGTTTTGTTTTATACGCAATCATAATGAAATATTTAGGAGAGAAGATTACAATACCAGTTATTTTACTATTAGAATTAATAGGCATTTTTTTTGAAAAAAATGTATCTTTACCACTAAATTATTTTGTAGTATTAATTATTGTTCTAACAATAAAATGGGTTTTCGAGCGAGCAAAAAAGCATTTTTCTGATGTGGGACAGATGTTAATAATTCTTTATTATCAATTAATAATCACCTTTCCTTTTATGCTACTACAACCGGTTAACTTTAAAGATACTCTGATCAATTATTTTATTTTAATAAGCATTTCTACTGTCCTACTGATTGTTTTTTATAAAATAATAGCAGATGTAAAATATCTAGCAAAATTAGCCAATATCGATAACTTAACAAATGTATACAATTCAAGAAAATTACATCAAGATTTAGGCCGTTTATCAATTTCATCGGCAGACTTTGCAATATTAGTTATTGATGTTGATGATTTTAAAAGTTTTAATGACCGCTATGGCCATTTAACCGGCGATCGTATTCTTAGAGAAATCGCTGATATATTGTCAGACTTAACCCGAGATAATTATTACTATTATCGCTATGGCGGTGAGGAATTCATTACGATTGTAGAAAATTGTTCTGATCAAAAAGCCTTACATCTTGCTCAAGAGATACTTGAGAATGTAAGAGCGTTGGAAGTGGATTTAGATGATAATTATAAACTAAGTGTAACCGTTTCAATTGGGATCGCATATAGAGATCAAGGTGAAAATTTAAGGAACACTTTTCAAAGAGCAGATAGTGCTCTTTATATAGCCAAAAATAATGGTAAAGACCAAATATATCTTACTAAATAAGGAGAGTGACACATTGCATTATGAATATGAGACACAACTAGAGAGTTTTTATTTGATCTTTCAGCCAATCATTCATATATTATCAAATAGTGAATATGAGATGGCTCGTTTTGAAATTCTTCTAAGAACTCGAGAAGGTAATTGTTATCCCGAAAAAATAGTAAATACTTATATTAAAAGTGAGGAAAGTAATAAGATATTTTTGGAGTGGTACGCTGATCAAGTAACTAAGCTTTGCCAAAAATACCCACACTATTTATTTCATTTAAATCTTCATCCTGAACAATTACTCCTTCCTTCAACAAAAAATTTCTTGCATGCATTAAAGCCTTTCGCTCGCCAAATTTATATAGAAATCACTGAGAAATCTTTTTCAGAAGATAATTTAAATGAGGCGAAGTTAAGTGAATTACTAGAATTTATAACTACTTTAGGTTATAAGATAAGCCTAGACGATGTTGGTACTGGACGCAATACCTTAGAGCTAGTCTCACGAAATATCCAGGCGATTGCTTCTATTAAATTTTCTTTAATTCCATTTTCTGACACCGAACACCTTACTTTGAAGCGATGCATTGAGAAATGGTTGCTATTAGCAGATACCAACAATGTCTGCTTTGTAGTAGAGGGAATTGAATCACGAAAGATCGCAGGATGTCTATACAAGCTTGGTGTCATATGGCAACAGGGCTATTATTGGGGGAAGTCAGTTGAATTATAATTTTTAATCATGTATTATTTCGTAGTAGATATTTTTTACAAAGTAAAATAATAAATTAAAAATGATGCTCGTCTAATTAAGGGGCTCGTCACATGATGTGTAAGCTCTTGGTGACGATAAAAACTTAAACACAGAGTGCTGTTAGGTTCTAAGAAGATGGTTACTGAACAAAATTATAACACAGACATCTCGATTATCTTTTCGAGTGTCTGTGTTATTTACTATCTAAAGAATATACTAATTTTAATCAAGGACTACCGACCTTCTTAATCAATACAACGATACAGCACTATAAGGCCTTTCCAAGCACATCAATCTTAGTATCTATATATAATCCAAATAACGTGCAGCAAAGCTAATATCATGATGTACTAGCACAATCGTTCGTCCAAATTCATCCACAGCTCGACGGAGATATTGCATCAACTGAACAGCGTTCGCAATATCGAGATAGTTAAGTGGTTCATCCAAAAGGACATATTCAGTATCCTGACACAAAACCATGGCTACATAAGTTCTTTGCGTTGGCCATCGGATAATTCATCTAAGCCAGAAGATAAGCCAGATTAATCCGGTTCTGCAGGGGATGAAGAAAAAATTATTGAGATAGTTGAAGAAGTGAACGTACTTCCTTACCCAACACAGATGTATAAAGATGAGACTTTAAAACCTAGTGAAAGGGTAGTTTTTCGTGAAGGTGTAGATGATAAGTAAATCTTTAAGTACAAAACAACCAAGGTTAATGGTGTCATGAACTGCCCTCTGTCAAGGAGAGAGGTAAATAATAAAAATAGTTAAGGCGAATCTTCGGATTCGTCTTTTCTTTATACTGGAATCGATAACCCTATGGATAACGTCACTCGTTCTTCATCATAAAAGGTAATGTATCGGTGAATATTGGCCTCTAATACCTCAAAAGTATCGTAAGTTTTCAATCTATACATTTCTTCCTTGATGATTCCCCAAAAAACCTCCATTGTGACGTAGTCAATACATTTTCCAGCACTCAATATACTTTGAATTAAATCATATTCATCGAAAAAATGGTTAAAAAAAAGAGAAGTATGATGGTGAGATGGAAATAGAATCAGCCATGTCTAGTGAGATTGCTGAATGTTAACATAAGTTATACCCGTAAAAGAGTTGATTATTAATTTATTCATAGATGCAGAAGCTGTTGGTGCAAAATTAAAATAAAGTAATAATATCTCCAGACTAAATGAATGATATAAAAGTAAATCAAACAGAATTGCTTCACCAGAGATGACCTTAGAATTACTCCAAGAGGTGTCGATAAGTATGAGTTTTATTTACTAATCATCGGTTGCTACTACATAGGCCAACAAGACTTTATTTACAGAAGATAGTAATTAAAGTACATGCTCAAAAACAATCCTGCCAAACTATCTGATGTTTGGGAGGATTTTCTGTTGGGTGGGGTGATATTTGGCTTCGTGGTGTGTGACGAGGCCCCATACATATCAAAAAAGGCCTCGTTCT
>NZ_JACAOA010000034.1 GCF_014049385.1 Ruoffia halotolerans
TTATTTTATATAATATAACACATAAAAAATTATAAAACTACTCTACTTTTACCATGTCTTTAATACTTAAATGAAATGGGAAAGCGTTTAGATAAATTATGCACTAAGCTTGTCATGTTAGGAGCCTAGAAGAAAATCAGTCTATAAATATATATCAAAAATATCTCCACTCATCATTAGCAAATACAATACCATAAACTATATAAGTAAATTAATAATTTCTATCCTCAAACTTTGAAAAAATCGTTTTAAACATGTTGAATTGCAATAATCATTGCGACAAATATGTTTCTTTACTTGATTAACAAGCGTTCGTGTAAAAATACGTCCAAGAAGGCAACCGTCGTAACCGTATCTTCGTCGTGCACCGCCTTGATCGCGACACATCCGGCGTAATGATTTACGCCAAAACCGAAGAAGTTAAAGAAAAATTGCAAGAAAACTGGCACACGATTGTCAAAGAACGCATCTATACTGCGTTGGTTGAAGGCGTTGTTCGCAAACCCCAGGGGAAGATAGAATCTTGGCTAACCGAAAGTAAAACGATGAAAGTCTATTCAAACGACTACGATAACGGTGGCAAGCACGCAATTACCCACTTCAAGAAAAAGCAAAATAGTGCGAACTATTCTTTATTGGAGGTTGAACTTGAAACAGGACGCAAAAACCAAATCCGTGTTCATATGGAAGACATCGGCCACCCAGTTGCCGGCGATAAAAAATACAGCGCACGAACGAATCCGCTGAAACGCCTCGGCTTGCACGCAACTACCATCGCCTTCACTCACCCAAGTACAGGAAAAGTAGTGAGATTCACATCCCAAGCACCAAAAAGCTTCCTAAAGCTATCAAGATAAAGAAAAGTCATCCGACAGGGTGACTTTTTTCGATTTGATCAATAGAAAAGGGCGTCGAGCACCGGCTCGACGAACCGCAAATCGACATGCGGTTCATCGTGTTAGCGCACGACACTTCGCATTTTAAAATACGGTACGTCGTTCACACTCACGACACTCCGCAAACGCAAATACGGTCCATCGAGTCACCTCACGACGCCCCGCAAATTGTTTACAGGCAAGTTAAAAAGCGTTTATTTATATAAGAGAAGTTTCTTTAGTTTCTTAAAAATTTGTATTATAATAATGATACATTATTACTTAAAAGGATCGAGCTGCTAAGTGACAACAAAGCTTTTATTAATAATAAAGAATCCGAACGAGGATTTAGAATTGGCGAAAAATTATATTGAAGGTAAAAATCATGATGATTTTTTAAAAAAATTCCTTGCTATACTTTAATGTATGTCGAGAAAATCAACTCGATAAGACCGATAGTTAGGGAATGATGACGATTTATGTGATAGGTATTTTCAAAGAAAGGAGTAAAATATTCGCGATTAAAATCAAAATTTATCAGTATCATCGGTAGTTTGATTGAATTTGGAAACTTGGTTGGATTTATATGTTAATAATGGTAAGAAAAGGAGAGCAATGATTAATGAATAGAAAAATTAGTATATTAACAGTTGTATTACTTAGTTTAAACGTCTTATTAGATCCAATAGTAGCAATCAGTACAGTTTATGCTCAAGAATCGGCTGTTGAGACTAGTGTGAGCACAGAATCAGTATCCGAAGAGACAATTATTGAGGAAGTGCCAGAATCAATTCCTGAAGAAGTCTACGAAGAACCTACAGTAGAAGAAACATTACCTGAGGAAGTTCCCGCTGAGCCTGAAAGCTCAGGCGAAGTACCTGAAGAGGTACAAGAGGAGCCAGAAGAGGTCGAAACTGAAGAGTCTGAAGAATCAGAGGAATCTGAAGAAGAGGAAAAAGATCCAGTCACTTCAATTAGCTTTGAATCAGCAGTGACTGATAATTTGTACACAGGTAGTGAGTTTGAAGTGCCAGTACGTGTAGTGAACTCTGAAGCAGCACTTGAAGGTGCGCTATTACGCTTTACAGTAGATTCTCAACATATCGCTGGTTATGACAACAATGGGGCGTACTTCCCATATGCTAACCGAGCAGCAAGCTCTGTAAACAATAGTGGAAGTAACTTAATCATTGAATATGACTTAAGTGACTTATCGCAAGAGTATAATGGGGTTACAACTTTATCATTAAACACTTTTGATAACGGTTCAATGAGACATGGGACACAAATTCCAGTAAAAGCTGAAGTTATCCAAAATGGTAACATCATTGCACAAACTGATTATAGAAACTATAACTTTGTGACACGTCAACCTCGTTTAACTACAAGTGTCGCTTACTCAGAAGAAGGCAGTTCAAGTGAGGACGATGACGAAGGTCCCGCCCAACAGACGGAAATCGCCTATAATTTATCATTTGAAAACATTGGAAGTGGGAATGGATCTGGACAATCAACTGTCACAGACATTACAGTTTCTACGACTATCCCTTCATCATTATCATTCGACTCAAGCTTAAATGATGGCTGGTCTTATAATGAAGGAACACGTGTAGCAACTTATTCAGTTACACCAGAAAGTACAATCTATTCAAATGGATTGAACTTACCAACAAACTTAACTTTAACATCTGCAGATACTAGTGAAGAAGTTTCTGAAGCTGTATATGCTGAAGCGGTATTCACATTTGCCAATGGCGATGTTATTACAAAGACTAACCAACCAGAAGTGACAATGTTGGCAGTGTCAGAGGAAGTAAGTCTTTTTGCTGCTATTGATGCGAATTTAACTACAGGTTTTGAGTTATCATATTTAGATAAAGATGGAAACCTAGTATCAATAGAAAATGGTTCTAACATTGAAGTTGACCTAAATGATATGAATGCTGTTTCTATGGTTTATGAAATAACAATACCTAATGACATGGATATAGTAGGCGGAGATACTTACTCAATGCCTTATCCAGCAATAGCCACTATAGGTAATGCTACTGACCAACCGATTATAGTAGGCGGGGTAGAGGTAGCGACATATAGTATCATAGGTGAAGAAGTAGTTATCACTTTTAATGATGCGGTCAGCGGTTTAGATGATGTCTCTTTAAATGTGAATATAAAAACACAATTTAATACTGAGATATTTGAAACAACTGAAGAAGTGGTTGTTGAAGTACCCTATAGTGATGGTACTTCTTACACAGTAATGGTACGTGCTGAGCAACAAGAATATGAAGGGACAGATTTAAAAGAAGCTGGCTTTGGTTATATTCTTGATGGCGAATCAAAAGTTAGCGTTGATCGAAACCCAGAGTTTGTTGATTGGACAGTTCGTGCAAACGACTCTATGGGAAGTTTCGAAAATGCAACGATTATTGATCAATTTGGAGAAGGATTATCTATTGTTGATGGTAGTTTCGTTGTAGAAAGAATTATTCGTAACCATAATAATGAAGAAATTGGTCGCGAATCAGTGACTGATTTTTCAGTGACAACAACGGAGACTGGCTTCGAATTGGGCTTAGGTTCAATCGAAGACGCTTATGATATTACATATTCGACAACAGTTAATCGTCCAGAAGGTGGCGGGACACATACATTTAATAACAATGCGATTATTAATTTAGATGGAGATCAAACCACAGTCAATGATGATTTCACAGGAACATGGTCAGGTGATTTGCCTATAATTACTAAAAACGGAAACCTAGTATCCGGTAAAAGTGATCGAATCGCATGGCAAGTAGAATATAACTACGGCAAAGAGTCTTTAGGATCTGTGACTTTAACAGATAGCTTATCTCACGGCGAGATTGATTTAAATAAAATTGTCGTCTATGAAGTTGATACGGATATAGATGGGAATGTGATCAGTCGTAATGAGATAACAGTATCACCAGTAGTAGGTGAAGATGGGGCTGTTTCTTTCCCAGGGCTAGATGCTGAAGGGAAAGCATACTTAATTGAGTTCCAATCAATTGTGCCGATTGGCTTAAATGATACTGTGACAAATACCATTACTGATGATTTACCTCAACCAAATTCAGATAATGCATCTGTGACAGTTAATACAATTCCAACAGGTGGGAAAGTTGGGGAACAGCTTGTTGATGACCAAGGTAGACCTTATATTAAATGGGTAATTACCATGAATTCTCAAAGAGTAGATATCTCTACAATTAACATCAAGGATGTCTTTAATGGGGAATACTTAACTTTTGATATTAAAGATACAAAGCTATTTGAAGATGGCGTTGAAGTAAGTAACTACAACGTTCAAAAT
Source organism: Ruoffia halotolerans (assembly GCF_014049385.1). Classification (GTDB taxonomy): domain Bacteria; phylum Bacillota; class Bacilli; order Lactobacillales; family Aerococcaceae; genus Ruoffia; species Ruoffia halotolerans. Next base: position 4,213 of record NZ_JACAOA010000034.1, read on the forward strand.
TATACTCATCCTGATGGACGCAGCGGCTTTGATTTAAGTGTAACCGAAGCTGGACCACACGAGTATAAATTTGAATATATTACATATTATACAACCTTAGGTATGCAGCAACCAGAGATAGCAAACGATGCTGAATTAATATTTGATGAAGGTACGGGAATAGGTATCGGAGTTGATATAGGATTCAATCAGGTAGGACCAAAGGCTGGTATCGATAAAAAAGGTAAGTACGTATTAAATGAAACAGGGATCCAAGAAATAGAATGGGTCGTTGCATTTAATAACAGTCGTATTTTATTGGAGAATCCAAAAATTGAAGATGTCTTCACTAGTGAAAACATAAGCTATGTTGATGGGTCTTTAGTAGTGACAGAGAATGGAGAACCGTTTAATGATTATGTGTTTAATAAAACAGATAATGGTTTTAAATTAGATATTAATAAAAATACGAATGCACGTTACGTTCTGACATACCGAACAACAGCCGATGATGATAAGAACCTTATGCAGAGAAATGATGCGACAGTTATCTGGCAAGGTGGGGAAGAGTCCGCTGGTTATGAATTAGGAAAACGTGACCCAGGAGTCAACAAAAAAGGTGAAGTTACCATTAACGAAGACGGTAGCAAAACAGTTAATTGGACAATTGACTTTAACACGAATAGCAATGTTATTCATAACTTCAAATTAACAGATACTAATTTACCGTCAACAGTAACAATTAGTGATATTAAAGTTACGAGTGGAGAAAGTGATGTCACTGGACAATTTACTATTTCAGAACCTAGTGGTGGAGTCTTTACAATCTCAACGGGTCGGTTGAACGCAGCACCATATCAATTAACTTACTCTACGACTTTATCACCTGAAGAGGAGATACAAGAAGTTAAGAACACTGCGGTAGCTGAATATCTAGGTGGAAGTCAAACGGCAGAAGGGACAATACCAAAGCCAGGACTAGGTGTCCAAAAAGATGCGATAAGTATTGATAAATCGACAGATCCAGCGCGTATTAACTGGAAAATCACGGCCAATACTGATGGTAATTTGGTTAACTTACAGAACGCAGTACTAACAGACACAATTCCGGCTGATCAAAGATTAGTGGCAGGAACAATTAATGTTGAACGTGTAGGCGGAGGAAATGTAACCGGGGAGTCTGTTATTGATGACACTCAAAAAAACACCTTCACGGTTGGCTTACCTAATGGGGCTTACCAATACATCGTTACTTTCCAAACGGAAATTCTAGAATATCCATCAGCTAACGAGAAATTAGATAGATATACAAACGAAGTAGAACTTAGCAATACAGGACATGATCCAGTCAAAGATGGTGCATACATTGATTACTTTGCTGATGGGACGAACAATAACAATGGAAAAACTGGAACAGTCAATGATGATACTGAAAACGTTGATTGGAAATTAACAGTTAATCCACTTGGCTTACCAATCAATAATGCTAAGATATCTGATACATTGAGTCAAAATCATACATATGTTGAAAATTCGATTGTCTTGCTTGATGCTTCAGGTAACCCATTAAGTGATTATAAAATTGACGTAGCAGATGATAATCGTAGCTTTACAATTGACTTAGGAAATATTAATGAGTCATACAGTGTGAGATACTCAACAAGATTAAATCCAAATTTAATTGGATTCTATAATATAAGTAATACTGTAAAATTAACAGGTGGTACTGATAGTAAAGTACTTTCTTCTACAACTGAAACCGTGCTAACGCAACAATGGTTCTATGGTGGTGGGGGAAGTGGACGTACATTAGACCTAAACTTTAAAAAGGTAGATGCTGATAACAACGAGCCAATTGAAGGGGTAGCGTTCAAACTTCAAAGATTGAACAATTCAGGCAGTACTGTTCATGTGGCTGATTTTGTAACTAAAGCAGACGGAACACAACAATTACTTGAGCAACGTGCAGGTCGATTCATATTGACTGAGATTTCTACATTGCCAGATTATGTTGCAGGACCACCGCTATACTTTGTGTATAGTTATGGTGAATCTGGTGAAGTAACTATTGACATGGCTGATAGTAGTTGGAACCCAGCAAACTTCCAGCGTGTCGAAGGTGCGTCATTAGTAATCCAAAATGAAAAGCAAAAAACAAGTGTCACGGCTAATAAAGCATGGGAAGGTGCACCGAACAATAAACCAACGGTCTACTTCCAATTGTATCGTCACGTAGGTGAAGGAGAAGCTGAACCTGTACCAGAAGCTGACATTAAAGAATTACCAAGCGGAACGACTTCTGTAACTTGGGGTAACTTAGTTGCTAAAGATACAACAGGAGCTGACTATATCTTTACAGTTCGAGAAGTTGATGCTGATGGTAATGACTTTGTACCAGAAGGCTATACTAAATCTGAAAATGGTTTAACAGTGACAAACACTGCTATTCCAACAGAAATTAGTGTTAGAAAAGCATGGGATGATGCGAATAATCAAGATGACCTCAGACCAGACAGTGTTGAAGTTCAATTAACAGCGAATGGTGACTCATACGGTGAACCGGTTGAGTTAAATGCTGGTAATGATTGGACGCATACATTTGGCGACTTACCAGTTTATGGTAACGGTGAGCAAATAAATTATTCAGTTCAAGAAAATAACCTACCAGAAGGTTATGAACCATCGGTTTCAGTCGATGAAGATGGCGTTTTAGTCTTGACGAATACACATGTTCCAGCTACAACAGAATTAACAGTGAATAAATTATGGGACGATGCTGATAATCAAGATGGACTTCGTCCAACAAGCGTAACGGTTCAACTAATGGCCGACGGTGAAGCATTAGGCGATCCGGTTGAATTAAATGCAGAAAATGCATGGGCACAAACATGGACAAATCTTCCAGTCAATGCCGCAGGAACAGCGATTGAATATACAGTTGAAGAAACAACTATTCCTGAAGGTTACGAAGCAACGCAAGAAGTTGTTGAAGGTGTAATTGTGATAACAAATGCTCATACACCGGCAGTGAAAGATGTACCAGTTAATAAAGTATGGGACGATGCCGATAATCAAGATGGCATCAGACCTAACAGTATTACAGCTAACTTATTAGCAGATGGAACACACATCGATTCTGTTGAATTATCAGAAGCGAATGAGTGGTCACACGTATTCGAAGGACTACCTGTATTCGAGAACGGTGTAGAAATTACATACACGATTACGGAAGATACTGTTACAGATTACTCAACAGAAATTGTTGAGGGTGTGATTACGAATAGCTACACACCCGAAGAAACATCAGTCACTGTTACTAAAGAATGGCAAGATGGTAATAACCAAGACGGTAACCGTCCAGAAAGTATCCAAGTTCAATTAACAGCCGATGGCGTAGCACTTGAAGGTCAAACAGCTGAATTGAATGCAGAGAATAACTGGACAGCAAGCTGGTCAGGCTTACCATTAAATGCAGATGGAACAGCGATTGTTTACTCAGTTGTTGAGTCAAATGTACCAGAAGAATATACAGTAGAAGTAAATGATGCAGATCATGGAAACATTATTCTGACAAACTCTTACACGCCAGAAGTCACAGACTTAAAGGTTAATAAAGTATGGAACGATGAAGAAAACCGCGATGGTTTAAGACCAGAAAGTATCGAAGTACAACTAGTAGCAGATGATCAAAATCAAGGTGAGCCTGTTGTTCTAGACGAAGCAAATAACTGGTCATACACATGGACGGATCTAGCAGTGAACACTGCCGGTGAAGCCATCGCCTACACAGTCGCAGAAGTTAATTTACCTGAAGGGTATACATCAACAATTAGTGATGTTGAAGATAATACAATTACAGTAACAAACTCTCATGACGTGGCTGTCAATGATATTAACGTCCGAAAAGTATGGGATGACGCTAATAACCAAGATGGCAACAGACCAGAAAGTATAGAAGTTCAATTAACAGCCAATGGTGAACTATACGGTGAGCCGGTTGAATTAAATGCAGATAACGATTGGGTATATGCTTGGACGGACTTAAAAGTGAATGAAGCTGGCGCAGCAATTAACTATGCCGTTTCTGAAACGAATGTTCCTGAAGACTATGAAGTTGTTGTTAACGCAGAAGATCCAACGAATGTTGTGATTACGAACAGCTATACACCAAAAGTCACACAAGTTGCAGTTGAGAAAGCTTGGAATGATGCAGACAATCAAGACGGTCAACGTCCAACAAATGTGATTGTTCAACTATTTGCCGATGGTGAAGCTTTAGGCGAACCGGTTGAATTAAATGCAGAAAATGCATGGGCACAAACTTGGACTGAATTACCAGTCAACGTCTCAGGAACAGCCATTGAATATACGGTTGAAGAAACAACTATCCCTGAAGGTTACGAAGCAACGCAAGAAGTTGTTGAGGGTGTGAATGTTATAACGAACACTCATACACCTGCAGTTACAGATATCCCAGTAAGTAAAGTTTGGGACGATGCAGACAATCAAGATGGTTTAAGACCAGAGAGTATCACTGCTAATTTATTAGCGGATGGTGAAGTCGTTGATACAGTTGAATTGAACGACGCAAACGATTGGGCTACAGTATTTGAAAATCTTCCAGTTTACAACAATGGTGAAGAGATCACTTATACGATTACAGAAGACGCAGTCGAAAATTACTCAACAGAAATTGTTGAGAGTGTGATTACGAATAGATACACTCCAGAAGAAACATCTGTAACGGTCACAAAAGACTGGCAAGATGGGAATAACCAAGACGGCAACCGTCCAGACAGTATCCAAGTTCAATTAACAGCTGACGGCGAAGCACTTGAAGGTCAAACAGCTGAATTGAACACTGAGAATAACTGGACTGCAAGCTGGTCAGGTTTACCATTAAAAGCAGATGGAACAGAAATTAAGTATTCAGTTGTTGAGTCAAATGTACCAGAAGAATTTACAGTAGAAGTAAATGACGCAGATCGCGGAAATATTATTCTGACAAACACTTATACACCAGAAGTTACAGACTTAACGGTGAATAAAGTTTGGAATGATGAAAAGAACCGTGATGGTTTAAGATCAGAAACTATCGAAGTACAATTAGTCGCTGATGGTCAAAACCAAGGTGAGCCTATTGTTCTAGACGAAGCAAATAACTGGTCATACACTTGGACAGATCTAGCAGTGAACACTGCCGGTGAAGCCATCGCCTACACAGTCGCAGAGTTAAATGTTCCTGAAGGGTATACGTCAACAATTAGTGATGTTGAAGATAATACAATTACAGTAACAAACACTCACGATGTGGCAGTCAATGAAATTAACGTTAGAAAAGTTTGGAATGATGCTAATAACCAAGATGGTCTACGTCCAACAAATGTAACGGTTCAATTAATAGCCGACGGCGAAGCTTTAGGAGATCCAATTGAATTAAATGGAGAAAACGCATGGGCATACTCATGGACGAATCTTCCGGTCAATGCATCAGGAACAGCCATTGAATATACGGTTGAAGAAACAACAGTTACTGAAGGTTACGAAGCAACGCAAGAAGTTGTTGAAGGTGTGAATGTCATTACAAACACACATACACCTGCAGTTACAGATATCCCAGTAAGTAAAGTTTGGGACGATGCAGACAATCAAGATGGTTTAAGACCAGAGAGTATCACTGCTAACTTATTAGCGGATGGAACACCAATCGATGCTGTTGAATTATCAGAAGCGAATGAGTGGTCACACGTATTCGAAGGACTACCTGTATTCGAGAACGGTGAAGAAATTACATACACGATTACGGAAGATACTGTTACAGATTACTCAACTGACATTGTCGATGGTGTGATTACGAATAGTTATACACCAGAAGAAACTTCTGTAACGGTCACAAAAGATTGGCAAGATGGGAATAACCAAGACGGCAACCGTCCAGACAGTATCCAAGTTCAATTAACAGCTGACGGCGAAGCACTTGAAGGTCAAACCGCTGAATTGAACGCTGAGAATAACTGGACAGCAAGCTGGTCAGGTTTACCATTAAATATTGATGGTAAAGCCATCGAGTATTCAGTCGTTGAGATAAATACACCAGAAGGCTATGAAGTCACTGTCAATAATGACAATCATGGAAATATCATTCTGACAAACACGTATTCACCAGAAGTCAGAGACTTAACAGTGAATAAAGTTTGGAATGATGAAGAGAACCGTGATGGCATCAGACCTGACAGTATCGAAGTGCAATTAGTTGCCAATGGTCAAAACCAAGGTGAGACAGTTGTCTTAGATGAAGCAAACAACTGGTCATACACTTGGACGAATCTAGCAGTCAATGCAACTGGCGAAGCTATTACTTACACAGTTACTGAAGTGAGTGTTCCAGAGGGCTACGAAACAACTACTGAATTAGTAGATGGCGTAGTAGTAATCACGAATACGCACAAACCATCAGATCCAACACCAGACCCATCAGTTTCAGTCAACTTACAAGCTCTTAAAGAACTTGAAGGTAGAGAACTTAAAGCAAATGAATTTAAGTTCGTAGTGATTCAAAACGGTAATGTGATTGGAACAGCTAATAATGCGGCAGATGGCAGTGTTCAATTCAGTTCGATAAGATTCACAGAAGCGGGTACTTACGAGTACACAATCCGTGAATTACAAGGTAATGATGACGAAGTCACTTATGACAATACTGAGTACAAAGTTGCAGTTGAAGTAATAAGTGAAGGCGATGAATTAATCGCAAATATCACTTATCGAACAGCTAATGGAGATATTCCAGTCTTTGTTAACACAGTTGATCCGGATGAACCAGGAACTCCAGAAGATCCTAAAAAACCAGGAACACCAGGAGACCCAGGAACACCTTCAGATTCAGGTGATTCAGATTTACCAGCAACGGGTGAAGAATCATTTATGTGGTTCGGAGTTGTCACATTATTAATCGGCGTAGGCTTCTTATTTTCAGTACAATCACGACCTAAGAAAAAGAAATAACCACTTGAAGAAGTGAAATAGAGCTTTTAACATAACGCTGACAGATTATTCTGTCGGCGTTTTGTATTTGTAAGATTCATATCAAATGTAAATTTTATGTAAATTTGAGAGAGAATGCGTGAGTTGACTAAATTTGTAGTATCATAGGATGAGCAATAGGAAAATATTAGTCAAAAAGGCCATAGAAAATGAATGATACTATTGTTATATTATAAAATAGGGATATATTAATCGTTTTCAACGAGATATAAACTATTTTCCCCTTTAAATACCATAGATTTATGCGTATAATTAAGGTAAAATTAAACAATCTATACAAAAATAATATCAAAACTAGAAAATATTAAAAATTAACTTAATATCGAAGGATTGATAATCTATACAAGAGGAGCAAAAAGGATGAAATTTACCCGTAATGTTTTACTTATATTATTAATGGTTACCTCAATATTAAGTCCCAACCCATTTGTATCTGCTCAGGAAGAGTCATCAGAATCTTCTGAGCATTTTTCGATGTTATTTATGGGAGTAGACACTGGAGACTTAGGAAGAGTGGATCAAGGTCGTTCAGATACAATGATGGTTATGGATATTAATAAGGAAGAAGAAACTGGAATTCTTGCAAGTATCCCACGAGATGCCTATGTTGAGATCGAAGGTTATGGATTAGATAAAATTAACCATGCATATGCCTTTGGTGGAGTAGAATTAAGCCTAAGCACAGTAAACAACTTCTTAGATACTAATATTGAAAACTATGTCGTAGTTAACATGGCTGGATTGAAGGAAATTGTAGATGCAGTTGGAACGATTGAAGTCACACCACCGACATCTTTTTCGATAGGAGGCTATGATTTCGTAGCTGGAGTCACAACCGAATTAGATAGCGATATGGCATTAGCTTATGCACGTGAGCGTTATACATCTGGTGGTGATTACGCAAGACAAGAACGCCAACGTGAAATCGTACAAGCAGTGATGCAAAAAGCAACGGAACTGGAATCAATACCAAACTATATTAAGATGTTCTCTGCCTTATCAGATAATATTGAAACAAACTTAAGCTTGCCACAATTATTCGATTTATACAAAACTTACAATTCCAATATCGAAATCGAAACTTATCAATTAACGGGAACAGGTGAGATGATTGATGGTATTTACTATGACATCATTGATGAAAACTCATTAGCTGCTTTAAAAGAACAACTACATTAATAAAAGATAATAAATGAATTAAAATAGTAAAGTTGGTGACCGATTGGAAAAACAAAATTCAACCACTGTATTTGTTAAGTGGATTGAGAAAATGAACAATATTCAAAAAACAATAGTCTGGTTACTCGCAGATTTCATTTGTCTTTGTATTGGATCAGCGAGCGCCTATATCTTTTACTGGAATATGATTAGCCCAAGATTAAAAGGGTACTTTCTTTTCACAATTGTAGCTTTTGTTATCTATATAATTGTCAGTCGTGTGTTTAAATTGAATATGCGGATTAATCGCTATAGTGGCATACGAGATTTATTCTCTCTATTCATGGCATTCGTACTGAGTGGATCTTTAAGTGGTTTAATCACCATCTTTTTCGATTTTATGATTGCTTTACGCTTCATGGTACTTGCAGGGATTGTAGCTGGGATTATCGGCATTGGTTTACGTGTTCTTTGGCAGAATATCTACCTATTGAAAGATCAAAGTCGGCGTACCCAAACGGAAGATATTAAGCAAATTATTGTGATTGGCGCAGGTGACGGTGGATCACTCTTCGTAGAGAATCACATACGGAATCCACAAGATACACAAGTAGTGGCGATTCTAGATGAAAACCCCAAAAAACAAGGTAAAAGTATCTCGGGTATAAAAGTTGCGGGTGATCTATCACAATTGGAAGCTATTGAGAAAGACTACGACATTGATCGAGCAATTATTGCCATACCAAGTTTAACGCCCGAAGATTATGAACGAATCATTACTGAACTCAACAAATATGATATTAAACCCTATAAGATGCCTAAAGTTGAAGATGTCATTACGGGAGTTTATCAAAGGAATCATGGCCCTAAAAAAGTAGATATTGGTGACCTCTTAGGAAGAAAAGAAATCCAATTGGATGAAAGTCATTTAAGAAAAGAAATTGAAGGCAAGACCATTGCGATCACCGGAGCTGGTGGATCCATCGGATCAGAGATCACTCGACAAATCAGTCGCTTTAATCCAAAGCGTGTCCTACTCATTGGACATGGTGAGAACTCAATCTACTTAATCTATCAAGAACTACAACAACTCGATACGATGACGGAGTTCGTTCCAGTGATTGCGGATGTGCAAGATTATGAGCGTATCTATGAATTATTCAAAGAAGAAGAAGTGGATATTGTCTATCATGCAGCAGCGCATAAACATGTACCGCTCATGGAATGGAACCCAGAAGAAGCCTTAAAGAATAATATACTAGGGTCTTACAATGTAGCTAAAGCCGTCGACCAAGCTAAAGTCGGTAAGATGGTGATGATCTCAACGGACAAAGCCGTTCGCCCACCGAATGTGATGGGCGCATCAAAGCGTGTTGCTGAACTCATCGTCACAGGAATGAATAAACAAAGTGACTCGATCTTTTGTGCAGTTCGGTTCGGGAATGTGTTAGGAAGTCGAGGAAGTGTCATCCCACTCTTTGAGAAACAAATTGCAGCCGGCGGACCCGTCACGGTGACCGACTTTAGAATGACCCGTTACTTTATGACGATACCAGAAGCAAGTCGTCTGGTTGTATTCGCGGGAGCACACGCAGACGGCGGTGAAGTATTCATCTTGAATATGGGAGAGCCAGTGAAGATAGTAGACTTAGCGCGCAAGTTAATTCTACTTAGCGGCCATACGGAATCAGAGATTCCAATTGTTGAAGCTGGGATCAGACCGGGTGAGAAATTATATGAAGAGTTATTAACATCCGGCGAACTGGTCGAAGAACAAATTGACGAGAATATCTTTATCGGTAAAGTCGTGGACAAACCACTCAGCGAAACCGTTGAGTTTGTTGAAAGTCTAAATGACTTACATCCAAGAAAGTTAAAACAGGCGATTATTGACTTCGCCAATCATAGTGCTGAATAATAAGAAGTTAGTGGAGGATATATGGAACAAGAAATTAGTTTATTAGATTTGTGGAATCTTTTTCGTAAGTACTTTGTAAGAATTGCTGGGATGACGATAATCGGTGCAGCATTAGCGGTGGCCTTTATGTTATTGTTCGTTGACCGGAAATATGAATCAGAGGCGCAATTATTAGTGAATCAAAGTAGTGGACAAGAGACAGCTATGCAATATAGCGAGTTGCAATCGAATGTCTACTTAATTAATACGTATACGGATATTATTCAAGGAGATGCCGTGTTAACTGCTGTAAATGAAAGCTTAGGTAATCATTTTACAATTGGGGAGCTGAGAGGTGCCATTAGTGTCACTCAATCTCAGAACTCACAAGCCTTCTATATATCTGCGACAATGGAGTCTCCAGTCGATGCTCAAAACATAGTGAATAGTATAATAACAGAATTCGAGAATACTTTAATGGAGCTTTATGGTGATGATGTAACTGGTATTTATGTAATGTCGTCAGCATCCTATAACCCTAATGCGGTGTCACCAAGCATCATTATCTATGCCTTAATTGGCGGCATGTTAGGCTTCATAATTATGGCAGGTATTGTCTTGATCAAAGAATTAATGGATACGCGCGTGAAGTCAGTTGATGATCTTACTAATATGGGGTTGATTCGCTTAGGAGAGATCAATGAATTGACCAATACACAAGTCAAGAAGAACCGTTATAGAATTGAATCGGATAATACACCGTTAAGAAGGAGAGTATAGAGATGTTTGGATTTGGAAACAAGCAAAAAAAAGCTGAAAAAGAACAGCGTTTAGGAGCACCTTTAATTACGTATTATGAACCGAAGTCAATCATTTCGGAACAATACCGTACCTTACGTACAAACCTTGAGTTCGCGCAAGTGGGCAATCCAGTCAAGTCGATTGCGATTACATCAAGTATGCCGATGGAAGGAAAATCAACAACTTCTGCCAACTTAGCTTATACCATGGCACAAACTGGGCGTAACGTATTGGTTGTAGATAGCGATCTACGCAAGCCCACTGTTCACCGGACGTTTAAGTTGAATAATGAACAAGGGTTAACAACCTTATTAGCGAATCCAGAATTAAAGTTTAATCAAGTAGTTCAAAAGTCTAAGGAATTAGGTTTATATTTCTTGCCTTCAGGACCTATGCCACCCAATCCTGCTGAATTGATTGGGTCACCTCAAATGGCAAGATTAATGCAAGAATTGTCTGATAACTTTGATATGGTTATCTATGATACACCGCCTGTTAATTCAGTGACGGATGCGCAAATTATTGCGAGTAGAGTCGACGGTGTGATCTTAGTGGCTCGTCAAAACTTCGCACGTAAAGAATTAGTTAGAGAAGCCAAGCAAGCCTTAGAAAATGTTAAAGCAAATATATTAGGCTTTGTTATTAATAATGTGCCTTTTGAAGAAGGAAAAGGGTATGGTTATTACGCCTATGGTTTAGAGGATGATGACGCATGATCATCGACTTACATTCTCATCTGATACCTGGTGTGGATGATGGGGCTCAAACCATCGAACAATCCATTGAACTAGCCAGGCAAGCGATTGATGAAGGGGTTGAATATATGGTTCTTACCCCTCATCATCGTAACGGAAAGTATATTAATTATAAGGCAGATGTACTCGAAGCAGTGAATACTCTACAAGAGTCATACAATCAAGCTAATGTGAATCTAAAAGTCTATGCATCCCAGGAAATTCGTTTAACCGAAAAGTTCCTGGATGATTTGTATAATGGGGAATTATTATCGCTAGATGCCGCTGGAAAGTATTATTTGATTGAGTTTCCTTCTGATAGAGTACCCTCCAATGCTAAGCAAGTCTTACAAGAATTAATCGATGACGGTATTACACCTGTGATTGCGCATCCTGAAAGGAACCATGAATTATCAAGCAATCTACATCTTCTGTATGAACTAGTCCAGATGGGGTGTTTATCGCAAATTACAACATCAAGTTATTCAGGTTACTATGGTGAGACACTCGTCTCTAACAGTCAACAAATGATTCAACATAATCTTGCTCACATATTAGCTTCAGATGTTCATCATATGAAGCACCGACCAATGAATGTACAGTCGGCATTTGAGCGGTTAGGTCAAGAATATGGGCAAGAAACTGTCCAATACTTTAAAGACAACGCACGTGATATCTTTAATGGAGATCGATTGAATATAAAGAAACCAATTCAACCAAAGAAACCACGTAAGAAGTGGTTTGGGTTATTTTAAAAGAATATAAGGAGGATACCTTAATGAATAGAATTTTTCTAGCCTCACCTCACATGAGTCAACAAGGTTATGAACAAGAATATGTACAAGAAGCATTTGATACGAATTGGATTGCACCACTAGGTAAAAACGTGAATTCATTTGAAGACGAGTTAGCGCATATGGTAGGCATTCAACATGCGGCAGCTTTATCTTCTGGTACTGCAGCCATTCACTTAGCGTTAAAAGCAGTAGGTGTCGAAAAAGACGATATTGTATTCGTTCAATCATTAACCTTCTCAGCGACAGTCAACCCAATTATTTACCAACATGCAAAACCTGTATTCATAGATTCAGCCCCAGGTGACTGGAACATGGATCCTGAAAAGTTACGGGAAGCGTTTAAGAAATACAAACCTAAAGCTGTGATTGTAGTTCACCTTTACGGATTATCAGCACGTATTGATGAGATTAAAGCAATTTGTGAAGAACATAATGTTCCCTTAATTGAAGATGCTGCTGAAAGTCTAGGAACTATATACAAAGATCAATGGACAGGGACATATGGCGATTATGGAATCTATTCATTCAATGGTAATAAGATTATCACAACCTCAGGTGGTGGGATGTTAGTATCTGATAACAAAGAAGGTATTGATAAGGCACGTTTTTGGGCTACGCAAGCACGCGAACAAGCAGTTCATTACCAACATGAAGATATTGGATATAATTATCGTCTAAGTAATGTATTAGCTGGTATTGGACGAGGACAATTAAAGGTTCTAGAAGATCGTGTTGAGAAGAAACGTGAAATCTTCAACCGTTATGTCGAAGGATTTAAGGATATTGAAGAGATTACGTTCATAAAAGAACGAGACAATGAGCGAGCTAACTATTGGTTGAGCGCAATTATACTAGAATCAGATAAGGTTACGCCAGTAATTATTATGGACGCATTAAGTAAAGAAAACATAGAATCACGTCCGATCTGGAAACCTATGCATATGCAGCCAGTATTTGAACAATACGATGCGATTGGTGGAGAAGTATCTGAAGCATACTTCGAGAAAGGCTTATGTCTTCCGAGTGATACTAAGATGACTGATGAAGAACAAGATAAAGTGATTGAAATTATCAAAGCATTATGGAGTTAAGTATGAAAAAGATAGATTTATTTTTAAAAAAATCACTAGATTTAGTAGGTAGCTTTTTCGCGATAGTCATCTTGTCCCCATTGCTTTTAGTAATAGCTATTTTAATTAAGATTGATTCTAATGGTCCCGTTTTTTTTAGACAAGATAGACTTGGTAAAGATGGAACAACGTTTAAAATTATTAAGTTTAGAACCATGGTTAATAATGCTGAAAAAATTGGTGACGGACTAAGTATAAAAAGTGAGTCTGATTCAAGAATAACAAAAATTGGTAGTTTTTTAAGGAATACTAGTTTAGATGAACTTCCGCAATTATTTAATGTAATCAAAGGAGATATGAGTATAGTGGGACCTCGACCACCTGTAACTTATCATCCATATAAAGGTTATGAAAATTACCCTGAATGGGCTAAAACAAGATTTAAGATGTTACCTGGAGTGACAGGATTAGCACAGATAACGGTTAGAAATTCCGTGAGTTGGGAAAAAAGAATAGAGTGGGATGTAAAATATATAAA
>NZ_JACAOA010000035.1 GCF_014049385.1 Ruoffia halotolerans
AAGCCATTCGCTACCGGCGTTTCCAAGCTTTTGAGAACACCTTAATTGAAAGTAAAAAATATGTCTTCCCACACAAGGTGAGAACAGCGTTTCGAACATTAAATTCCTACGCGTTGGATATTGAAAACAGCTTAACTTATACACTCTCGAATGGCGTTGTGGAAGGCACCGTAAACAAAATCAAGATGATCAAACGATCTGGCTATGGTTACCGCAATTACGGTCACTTAAGGTGTCGGATTTTAATCTCAACCCAGCTTCAACAACTTAATGCTGAACCTGTACGCCCATTGTATTTTTGTGACGAAGCGGCTCTATAGACGAATATACTCTAATCCAACAGATGACTAATATACTTACATCAAAAAAAGACGATAGAACTAAATCTATCGCCTTAAATATTCACCAACACTATTTGACAAAGAACCTAAATAATTGCTGATAAGAATAATTGAGCAATACTAAAGTAGATAAATACTGATGTTAAGTCACTCAGCGTTGAGATAAATGGTCCACTCGCAACTGCAGGGTCAAAGCCAAGTTTGTCCATAATCTTCGGTATAAATGAACCTGCAAGATTTGCTACAATAATTGCAGCCATCATCGCTATTCCAATCACTGCTCCTAGAACAAGGTTTTGTTGCCAAACTAAGACGATTAACATCACGGTAATTCCGACAATGAATCCAGTAATCGCACCCGTAATTAATTCAAACATTAATGAAGTAAAGAAGTTATCGTCATCGTATTTATTTGTTAATTTCCTTACGGCTACGGCCAATGACTGGGTTCCAGCATTCCCGGCTGTACCTGTAATTAAAGTAACAAAGGCAGACAAGACACTTGCTTCAGCGATTAGCGCATCATACTGACTGATTAAAGTCGCTGTTCCCATTCCTAAGAATAGTAAAGTTACTAACCAAGGAAGACGACTTCTCGCTGCTGATAGTGGCGTGTCATGGCTCTCGCTAACGTCAACCGCCGCTAAACCAGAGTAGTCACTATCTGCTTCATCTTGCATAACATCTAAGACATCATCAACCGTAATGACACCTAATAATTCATGGTCAAAACCAACAACAGGAAGCGCTAATAGGTCATAATCTTGAACCATCTTGGCTACTTCTTCTTGGTTATCATTTACTTGAACCGAAATCACACGCGTATTCATCACGTCATGAATTAGCTTGTCTTCGTCATTAATAATTAAATCCCTTAATGAGATTACACCAACTAGACGATCATTTTCATCTACAACATATACATAGTAAATTGTCTCAGCTTTAATCGCTTGCTCTCTCAGTCTGTGATAAGCGGCACTTAGAGTTAAGCCTTCTTGAACAGAGATAAACTCAGTCGTCATAATCGCCCCAGCTGTCTCGTCTAAATAATTAATCAGCGAGCTGATTTCACGAGCACTTTCCGCAGGCATTAGTTTCATATAGAGATTCACACGTTCACGGTTTTTTAAGTTATTCAACACATCAACCGCATTATCGGCATACATCTCTCCTAGAACTGTCGCAGCATAAGGTGGAGACATCTCTTCAAAGTAGATATCAATAGTCTCGTCTTGCGATTCGAGCAAGTCGAAGACATCTGCTAATTCTGAAGGAGATAAATATTGATAAATCTTTTCACGATCCTCTTTTTCCAAATTCGCAAATATCATACTTTGCTCATAATTATGTAAGGCTAGATACTCGGTTCTAAATCGAGTCATTCGGTTTTCGTTCAATAATTTTTTAAACGTTTCAATACTCTCTTCAAGAGATCTTTCAAATATCTCCATATTCTATCTCCTCTTTTCTGATATTTAACCACGTGTGCATATCTTCAGGAATCACTTGCTGAATGTGGATGTCTTCTCCTGTAAATGGATGAACAAACTGTAACTCACCACAATGCAAGGCTTGTCTTGATATCACGGAATCTTTTACTCCGCCATATAAATCATCGCCAACTAAAGGCCCACCTTTGTGGGCTAAGTGGACTCTGATTTGATGTGTACGTCCTGTATGAAGCTGCATTCTCAGTAAACTTGCCTCTTCTACTTGTTCTTTTAACCAATACTCAGTTAAAGCAGCTTGCCCTGCTGGATCCACGATCCGACTGATAATTGATTCTGGATTGCGCCCAATCGGTGCATCGATATAACCATGTTTATCCCAATCCACTTTATGTGACAAACCATAATAGATTTTAGTTAAACCTTTGCTTTGGATCATCCGGTCCATGTATGCATGGGCAAGACGGTGTTTAGCAATCAACATCAACCCGGTCGTATCACGGTCTAAACGAGTGACGATATGAATCACTTGGTCTTTATATTCTTCTCTTACATAATAACCTTTAATACGATTTGCCATCGAACTATCTGGATTTTGCTTTGAAGGAATGGAAACCGAAGCACTCGGTTTGTTCACAATCAAGAAATCACGGTCTTCGTATACGACATCAATCGGGATATGTGACGATGTTACCGTTTCATGCCCATATTCATCCGGTGCAATGAGTGTTAATACATCACCTTGGTTTAAGGTTGCTCTCACGGTCACTTCTTCTTGATTCAGTAAGATCTTCCCACCGTTGTGCTTGACCGCTTTTACAAAATTTCTTGGAATCCCTTCAAAGTGTAAAAAGCGTTTAATCGTTTGTTCTAAAGTATCTTGATACTCCCATGTTAAAATCACATTATCTTCCTAACTTGTTAAAATTTTCTATTGGTATTCTTCAGTATAGAGCCTGAAGAATTGTTCAATTTGTTCCATTGATGACTCATGACTGATTCGCTCTTTTGCTTCGCCATCTTCCATCACAAAGACATACGGTACAGTCTCGACACCAAATGTTTGCATGGCTCCTTGGAAGGTCGCATCTTGTTCGTGTAATCGAGTATTATAGTAATAGATTGGAACGTTTAATTCACTAGCAAATTGGTTAATCTTAGGTGATAAAGCTTTACACCAAGGACATTCATCAAAGCCAATATATAATAACTTCGCTTGGTCACTCGTCTCTTGCAGAAACTCAATATAATCTGCTTCTGTTTGAACCGCTTCAATCTGTGGATAATCCACTGGAGATTGCGTTCCTTCGGCAAATGTCCCTATCTTATCTAGGGAATCATAGAGCATACCTTTTGCGTCCTCATTCATTGTTAAGAACGTCGTATCTTCTGGAATAGTAACCGGTGCGTTGATTCGCTCAACTCCGGTGAGTGCTGTATGCTCAAATTCATTGCTCTGATTACTACAAGCTGCTAACAAACCAACCGTCATGACTAGACCAATAACTTTTAAAAATCGTTGCATCCGTAAAATTCTCCTTTAAAGTGATTGTTTTCTACCAATAAACGCATTTTCAACCCGGTCCCAAAAGTGGGTATGTTTGAAGCTTGCGAAATGGATCCGTTGTTTAGCAACTTGACAAGTCACTTTGGATACTTCGTAATTCAACCAACTCTGATTATCCACGGAAAGAATCGCAGATTGCGTATTCTCTGGTTTCAAAGTAAACCATTCATCTGAAGGAATAATAATTGGAGAACTTAAGGTACGATACACTCGATTATTTATTGAAGCCATCTCAGTCATTTGAATCGCATCCAGGCGCGGATGGATGACTGCTCCACCTAAAGATTTATTCAAGCCTGTTGATCCGGTTGGTGTTGAAATACTAATGCCATCTCCTCGGAAAGTCTCGAAGAAGTGGTCTTTAATATAGACGTCACTCACCATGGTTCCCATCGTTGAACGGATGGAGAATTCATTTAAAGCTAACATCTTCTTACACCGCCCATCTTCTAAATAAATTTCGACATTGAGTAAAGGATAAGACACCGATTGATCGGATGCATTTAATAATCCATCCACAACCGCATCCACTTCATCGCTAAGCCAATCCGTATAGAAGCCTAGATGTCCAGTATGAATTCCGACGAATCTCGAATGTTCAATATATTGTTCGAAATGATGAAAGGCAGATAAGAAGGTTCCGTCTCCTCCAATTGAAATAATAAAATCTGGTTGCTCACGTTCATCCACAATTTCAATCTGGTGTTTATTTAATTTGTTTGTGAGCTCTGTTTTAATAGATTGAGATTGAGGTTTTGTATTTGAATAAATTAGTACAGTTGGTTTCATTGATTTACCTCATAATTCCCTTTATTTATTGCTGTATCGGGGTCCTCATATCTTTGTTCGAAGAATTGTGTCGCTTCGCGAATCTCTTCTCGAATCTCTGACATTTCTTGATCCAGCATAAATGCTGCTTCTGAAGCTCTTTCCAGTCGTTCAAGAATGTGATTTGGATACTCACCTTGATACTTATAGTTCAGCGAATGCTCGATCGTCGCCCAGAAATTCATCGCTAATGTTCTAATTTGAACCTCTACAATGACGGACTCCACATTCTTTGCACGTTGTACAGGATATTCAATAACCATATGATATGATCGGTAGCCACTGGGCTTATGGTGGTGAATGTAGTCACGAATCAATAATACTTTGAAATCCGTCCGCTTTTTAATTAATTCGGCTACTTCATAGATATCCTCAACAAATTGACACATGATTCTGATTCCAGCGATATCTTGAACACCAATTAACATATCTTCAGGTTCAATTTCTCGCATTTCCATCTTCTCGAGAATACTCTCACGTGTCTTCACACGTCCAGTGACGAACTCTATCGGCGTATGGCGGTGTAAAGTTCGGTATTCTTTTCGAATATTCTTTAGTTTCAACTTTAATTCTTCTACAGCTTGTTCATAAGGAGCTAAGAATAAGTCCCAATTCTCGATAAAATTATCTTCTATCAATTCAGTCACCGACTTTCTTAATTTTGTATAAGTATATTTATTTGCATATATTAATGAATTATTATAGGATATATGACGGACTGTAATTGACATACAGTTTTTTTATTTTTGTATATATTACATTGTACATAATTTAGCTAAGAAAGGATATATACATGGTATCTTCAATTGAAAGAGAATTAAAAACTCTACTAAGTAAAGCCGAGTATGACAAGCTTTATACTTATTTTAATTTACAAAATCAACCAAAGATCGTCCAATCCAATTACTATTATGATACAGCAGATGAAATTTTCAAGCAAAATAATGCAGCGCTGAGATTAAGAGTATTTGAGGATGGTCAGAGCGAATGGACCATTAAAGAAAGAGTCTCTGAACTCGAATCGATTGAATTAACACAGTTTAATCGTGATAAAGTAACACACGCTCCAGACGTACTCAATGAAGACATTATTTATTCAGCGGATATCCAAGAGTTTATTGCTTCAAGAAATATCGTCTGGACTGATATTAAAAGAACAATGAGTCTCATTACAGAACGTTATAATATCAAAGTTCCTTATGGATTATATGCGTTAGACTATACTCAATATCCACAAGCTGAAGATTATGAATTAGAACTTGAATCTCAAGATATTGAAGTTGCTTTAGAACAATTTAATTCACTATTAGCGAGCTTTGATATATCCTATAAGCAAGCAGAGACAAAGTTAAAACGCGCACATCGATACTTTACAAATGAATAAATGAACAAGCCTATCATTCGCTAAAAGTTTATTTTATTGTTAATATTAACTATACCAAATATAAGAAAGGAGGAGGACTATCTTAATGAGTCAATATCAAATCGAATATAGACACAATGGCGTTCCAAGTGTATTTGAATTATTTTTATTCGTTAATCCCTTAGGGAGAAACTGTTACACTTGTCAACAAGAAGTTTTAAAGTTAATTGATTTAGTAACGTCAAACATAGATTTGCACATCCTACCTTTTCATAATCAACGTTTAGTTGAAGACTATATGCGTCAACTTGGTATCAAAAGAACAAACTTGCAGGAGAGAAATTACATCTTTCAATCGGTATACCGGGCATCTCTCGCTTATAAAGCAGCATGTATGCAAGGGAAACGATTAGGTCGTTATTTCTTAATGCGCCTTCAGGAGACAATCAATGGCGATATTTCTAAATTTAGTGAAGAATTCGCAATTGATCTTGCCAAAGACGTTGGACTAGATGTCGAAATATTTCAACAAGATATGCGGTCGGATTTTGTTAAACAATTGTTCTTAAAGGACCAAAAGACTGCCATCGATATGTCAGTTGAATCTACCCCTTCTCTAGTTATTTATGAATACGTCACAGGCGAAGCAAGGTTATTAGAAGGCTATCCAATAACTTTAGAAACAATCTTAGATGAGATTGATGCTTTACTATGTGATGGCACTAATCATGAGGAATCAGGTGCGAATGTGCCAACATTACGACTACTATAAAACTTAATTTAACAGGGGCTGAAATATCGCCCCTCTTTTTTATGCGCATAACAAGAGGCTCACCAACTGTGGACAAATGTCACCACGATTGTTGAGCCTTTTTTGTTTGGGTGGGTGCGCGTGTTTTTCACTCACTTACCTATTGACACTCCACATAAATCTCAAATTAATATGTTCTTTGTAAAACTGTTGCTCTCGCATTACTTGCTCGCCCTGCTGCTTTTCTTTCCTGAGCTTCTTTCATGTCTTTCTTAGCACATAAACTACCAAACATCATTCCAACAAGTGTATGGACGATCGTTCCAGCTGCACCCGCTAAAGCTGCTTCTGGTGAAAAATGAGTTAAACCTAAACTTGCGGATAGTCCTGTATTTTGTGCTGCAACTTCAATCGCACACGTACGTTTTGTTATCGCAGAAGCATTGAATAACCCATAGATAAAGTAAACAATTGCATAAGCTAATAAATGATGAACTAATACTGCTAGGACAACCGTTAAACCACCGGTTAATAAATTCTCACGGTTCACTGATACTGTTCCAGCGAGAACTAAAAGTACCGCCATCGATGAGAATGATGGCATCGCTGTCTTGATCTTTTCTGACTTGTCCCCTAAGAAATGAGACACAACTAATCCTAAGACAATTGGCACTAATACGATTTGTGTAATGGATAGGAACATTGGCCAAAAGCCAATTTCAATAAATGCTCCCCCATAAGTTGCGATTAGAAGTGGTGTAACGAATGGGGATAATAATGTAGACACCGTTGTAGCACTCACTGAAAGTGGCACATTCCCATTAGCTAATAGAGCCATAATGTTCGATGCTGTCCCTCCAGGAACTGATCCAACAATGATTAACCCTAAAGCAACATCACCTGATAGACCGAATAATTTCGCAATTGCAAAAGCGCTCAGTGGCATAAATAAGTATTGGATGGCAGAAACCATAATCACGCTCGTTGGGTTTTTAAGAACATGAGCAAAGTCAGATGCTTTCAATGTCAAGCCCATGGTGAACATAATGATTTGAAGTAATACACTCACATAACCACTTAAAGGTGTGAAAAAACTTGGGAACATTAAGGCTAATAAAGCCGTTAATACTACGAACATTGACAGGTTACTTGTAAAAGCGCTATTAAACTTTTTAAATAAATTCATGGATGAATCCTCCTAATATTTTCTGTGTAGTTTGGATAAATATGCACGTCGCTTTCAATGTCACTCATCGTTTTACCACTCCTTTGAATAATAAAAAACCCCCACTCTAGATGACTAGAATGGGGGTTCGTTATCTGTTCCCATTCATTCAAGACGAATAGGACTTTTAAACTGATTACAAAATCAATTTAACAAGTCCGGTCTTTGAATGACAATAATAATATTGTTGAAATGGGTGAACATAAGATAACCTCTTTTATCATTTATTTTTAATGTAGATATAATATAACTCAGTTAGATTCTAATTGCAAGGAATTTAATACTTTAAATTGAAATTAAATCATTAAGTCATTCTTTTCCATATCTACACGGCGGCGAGTGGCCTCGATAAATGCTTCTTCTAATTCACGTTTATTATCCGTTATGAGTGATTCTTTAATTTTTGACATTTCTGCTTCAAATTCGCTAATAACTTGAACAAGCACATCCTTATTATTTAACATCAATTCTGACCACAGATTCTCATTTAGTTTCGCAATTCGAGTTAAATCTCGGTAACTGTCACCGATGAATTGCACAGTATTACGTTCAGGTCGATCACTATTAATTAACGCTGCTGCAATACAGTGGCATAATTGACTCGTATAAGCGATTAATTCATCATGAACAAGGGGCGTTACTTGAGTTAATCTTTGGAAGCCAATTTTCTTAAGAAGGGCTTTAAATACTTCCAGGTTCTCTGGCTTATTCGAAGCGAGTGGCGTTAATATATAATTCGCTCCTATAAAGGCTGTATGGTCTGAATATTCAAAGCCTTGTGATTCTCGCCCTGCCATTGGGTGTCCAAAGATAAAGTCGACTTGTTTAGGTAGAATTGGCACGATACTGCCAATGACATATTGTTTAATCCCTGTCGTTTCAGTTAGGATGGCACCCTCTTTGAAAGCGTCTGAGTTTTGTAGAATAAACTCTTTAATATTCTCAGGATATAGGGCAATAATGACGATATCAGCTCGTTGTAGAATCGTTTCATTCTCAACTTCACCTTCCGCAATCACGCCGGCTTCCAGGGCTTGATCGAGTGTCGCTTGGTTTCTATCAATTCCCATCACATAATAATTCGAACTATCCGAAGCCTTAAATGCTTTCGCAAAGGAACCTCCGATGACACCTAAACCAACAATTGCAATCTTTTGCATATTTATCCCCTTCCTAATCATCTAAATAAATACTTTTTGACACTTGATCATATTGCCCCATGATTTGAAGATATTCAGACACTTGGTTTAAGGTCTGAATCAAAATATTCACTGGCGAACGCATCTCTTTAATCGACACTTCAATAAAGAATCCATAGGTAAATGGCTGATTCTCAATTGGTCTAGCACTTAAGTTTTGTAAGTTACAATTGAAGATATCAAATACTTGTAGCAACTTAGATAAAGCACCCGATTCATGACGTGTCTCAACATACAGACTTAAGCATGATCCGGTATATTCCCTTTCTTGAATCTTTTCAATCACATAAAAACGGGTCGTGTTTGTTGATTCGTCTTGCACGTTCTCCATCAATGGAACTAAGTGATGTAACTCCCCTGCTCGAGGACTCGCAATCGCAGCAGTATCTCGTCGATTTAATATTTGAATATATGACGCAGCTTTGGCAGTGTCTTCATAAACCTTACTTTCAATCAGTGGATACGAATTAAAGAACACCTGACATTGTGACAAGGCTTCAGGATGTGAATATACCATCTGAATGTCTTCTAAGCGACTTCCTTCCACTCCCCATAAAGTATGTCGAACAGGTTGGTAAGCCTCTGCGATCGCCATGACTGGCTTATAACGCAGTAAATCTGTGACACGAGCAATGATGCCGGTCGTCGAGTTTTCAACTGGAACGACAATTAAATCCAACTTGTCATCCAACAAATCATTCACGACCGATTTAAAATCTCCATAAGGTACTGGCACTATCTCTGTCGTTGTATCAGTCAATGTCTTTATATAATCTTGCAACGTTGCCTCACTATAAGAACCGGCAACACCTTGATATCCTATACGCATCCAAATTCCCCCAAAATAAAAACACACAGTCACTCAGATTGCTCTGATGAGTGACTGTGTGTTTATTGTATTCAATGTCACTTTCCATTAACTATTGCTAATATTGTAATCGAAATTAGCATTAAATGAAAGGTTACATTCAATCTTCAAATATTAAGCATTAAATTGGCTTTGATATAAGTCATAGTAGAAACCTTTTTGTTCTAATAATTGCTCATGGTTACCATGTTCAATGATTTGACCATCTTTCATCACTAAGATACGATCGGCATCTTGGATGGTTGAGAGGCGGTGGGCAATAACGAAACTCGTACGCCCTTCCATCAAGCGTTCCATCGCTTTTTGAATCAACTGCTCTAGTCGAG
Organism: Ruoffia halotolerans; assembly: GCF_014049385.1. GTDB lineage: Bacteria > Bacillota > Bacilli > Lactobacillales > Aerococcaceae > Ruoffia > Ruoffia halotolerans. The sequence goes on from NZ_JACAOA010000035.1 coordinate 9,917, forward strand.
TATCAACTGAACTTGTCGCCTCGTCTAGAATCAAGATTTTAGGATCCGATAATAAAGCACGTGCAATGGTTAGTAATTGTTTTTGACCGAGAGAAATGTTACTTGACTCTTGGTTCATACGATTCTCATAACCACCTGGTAACGTACGGATAAAATGATCCACGTTAGCCGCTTTGGCAGCTTCAACAATCTGCTCGTCTGTCGCATCTAAATTACCGAAACGTAAATTTTCTTTAATTGTTCCTTCGAACAACCAAGCATCTTGTAATACCATCCCGAATTGCTCGCGATATTTTTGTCTTGAAACGGCTCGATTATCTACGCCATCCAATCGAATCGACCCTTTATCCACATCATAAAAGCGCATCAGTAAGTTTATCATCGTTGTCTTACCTGCACCTGTTGGACCGACAATCGCAATCGTTTCACCCGGTTTAACCTTCACAGAGAAATCTCTAATTAATGGTTTCGTTGGAGTGTATTGGAAAGAAACATCATCGAAAGTCACTTGACCTGTAACCGGTGAAGGTAGTTCTTCCGTTACTTGGTTCAATTCTTCTTCTTGGTCTAATACTTCCCAAATACGTTGCGTTGCAGCCACAGCCGCTTGTAGTAATCCCGTAATTTGAGTCACTATTTGAATCGGTTGGTTGATTTGCCATACATATTGAGTAAAGGCTTGTAAGTTACCAACCGTTAAGCGTCCAGCAATCGTGAACATACCACCGATCACCGCAACAATTAAGTAAGCTAAGTGAGAAACGACTGATACTAACGGCATCATTAAACTTGATAAGAAACTTGCTTTAAAGCCGATATCTGCTAACTCTCCAGTAATCGTACGGAACTCCTCTACAGAACTATCTTCACGCCCATATAAACGAATAATATTAAACCCAGTAAAGTTCTCTTGAACGAAACCGTTCATTCTACCTAAGACATCCGCTTGTTTCTTGAAGTGTTGTTGAGAAATCTTCACCACACTTTGAGCAACAAAGTAAGATATCGGCATACTAATAAATACAATGAGCGCTAATTGCCAATTCAAAGTCAGCATCATAATCGTAACAAAGATAATCGAAAAGAATGCCGTTGTCACTTGAATAATCCCTTGTTGCAGAGAGTTGGAAATTGTCTCAACGTCACTAGTAATACGTCCCAAGATATCTCCAAATTGGTTACGGTCAAAATAAGCCACAGGAAGACGGTGAATTTTACGGATGATATCATCACGTAAATCACGGGTCATGTTCTGAACTGCAATTGTAATGTAGACGTTCGATCCATAATTTGTCCCTTGAACAATGAATCCACGGATGACATAAACAATTAAAATGGTAATAATATATTCATAATTGATTGCCGCCCCTTCAGCTCCACGGGCGATATCAACGACGTTTTGAGTAATTTCGGTAATCGCTAATCCTAATACGAACGGCTCAATCACTGTCATTAAAACGTTAATGATTAAGAGTACGAGGGCTAGGATTAGTTGTTTATTATATGTTTTTAAGTATTTCCATAAGTTTCCAAATGTTTTTATTTCTTTCATCTAGCTCACTCCTTTACTCTTCTATGGTTGGATTTTTTATTTGTGAATTTGCAATATCACGGTAAATCTCATTCTCAACCATTAATTCTTCATGCGTTCCGCGTCCGACAATTTCACCTTCGTTTAAAACGATGATTTGATCAGCATTCATAATTGAGCTCACACGTTGAGCAACGACTAATACCGTTGAATTTGTTGTCACTTCTTTCAAGCGACGACGTAATTCCGCATCGGTCTTATAATCCAATGCTGAGAAACTATCATCAAAGATATATACATCGGGCTGTTTAACAACTGCACGAGCAATCGATAGTCGTTGCTTTTGTCCACCAGATAAGTTTGTTCCACCTTCAGCTAAGAATGAGTGGTAACGTTCTTGAGTCTTATGGATAAAGTCACTTGCTTGCGCCACATCACTGGCACGTTCTAATTCGTTTTCCGTTGCATTGTATTTCCCGTAACGCAAGTTATCTCCAATCGTTCCAGTGAATAACAATGCTTTCTGAGGAATGAAACCAATCTTTTGACGTAAAGCTTTTAAGTTATAATCACGAACATCCACACCATCGATAATGATACGTCCTAAAGTAACATCGAAGAAACGCGGAATAAGTTGAACTAAAGTCGACTTACCACTTCCGGTACTTCCGATAAAGGCAACCATTTCTCCAGGTTTCGCTTCAAAACTAATATTATGAAGGACTGGATTCTCAGTTTCTCCTGGATAAGCGAATGTCACATTATCAAAAGTTACGTAACCATGTGTTTCAGTTTGAGTTATACCGTCTTCATTCACAGAGATAGAAATCTCGGTATTCATTATTTCCTGTAAACGATTCGAAGAAACGTTCATCCTTGGATACATAATGAATAATTGCGAGAACATCATCACTGAAAATAAAGCGTGAAAGGCATATTCCACAAAAGCAACCAAGTTACCAACTTGTAATTCTCCAACTGCTAAAGGTTGTAGCGATAGTCCCATAATAAGTACAATCATCCAAACTAGGATATGCATAAATATTGGGTTTGCTGTTGCCATTAATTTGAATAAACGTGTTGCGATATTTGAATAATGACGACTTTCCTTATTGAAACGTTCTTCTTGATACTCCTCACGAGCAAAAGAGCGAATCACACGTAGTCCTGTTAAATTCTCTCTCGCATATTGGTTGATTGTATCTAGAGTCGTTTGTTGAGCTTCAGATAACGGTCTAGATTTCTTAGCAATGACATAAATCGCAACCAACAGAAATGGCATTGATGCAGCTACAATCCAAGCCAATGAAGGACTGGTTATAATGATCATCACAATACTTCCCAAGAACATTAACGGTGTATTCACACCTAAACGAAGTGACATCTCAGCGAACTGCATTAGCACGAATGCATCGTTTGTAACACGCGTTACTAAAGACGGAACACCAATCTTTTCAAACTCTTCATGTGAGAACTTTTGCGTATAATCGAAGATGTCATTACGCATATCTCGGATCATGATATTGGTTAATTTACTTGAGGCATAGGATAGTAGAATACGTCCAAGTGCACCCAATATAATAACCCCTAACATCACCATGGCTAGGGTAAATAATAAACTTTGATTCCCTGGAATAATTGCTTGGTCAATCATAATTGAAAGCACTGTAGGTAAGCCTAAGTTTACTAATACAAAAAAAAGGCTTCCGAACACATCTAATGCAAGCAGTCCGGGATATCTCTTAATATAACGCCAAATATAATTCATATGATTCCTCCTTTGTCTAAATTCTATCTTAGCCATCCGTATTTATTATGGCAACAAATACAGATGTAAAATTTTTTTTGGTATTTTTGTCAATAAAAAAGGAGTCTCATTACTGAGACTCAAATCTTAGATTAAGCTAAAGCGGCTTTTGCTTGCTCTACTAAAGCTGAGAAAGCTGCTTCATCGTTAACTGCTAAGTCAGCTAACATTTTACGGTTCATTTCAATACCTGCTTTTTTAAGACCGTTCATTAATACACTATAGCTCATTCCGTTCATACGAGCTGCAGCGTTAATACGCGTAATCCATAAACGACGGAAGTCGCGTTTTTTCTGACGACGGTCACGGTAAGCGTAAGTATGAGATTTCATGACTTGTTGTTTAGCCATCTTGAATGAAATACTTTTTGCTCCGTAATAACCTTTTGCTAATTTAATTGTACGTTTACGACGTTGACGAGTAACGTATCCACCTTTAACACGTGCCATTGTGAATTCCTCCTTTTAGTTCGTTGATATTATAGTTGTGAAATTTGTTGTTTGATGCGTTTGAAATCTGAACTAGATACTAACGCTGCTTTACGTAATTGACGACGTTGTTTCTTAGTTTTACCGTGGAAACGGTGAGAAGTAAAGGCTCTAGAGCGTTTTAATTTCCCTGATCCTGTCTTTTTAACACGCTTTGCTAATCCACGATGTGTTTTTTGTTTTGGCATGATAAATCCTCCTATGTTTTAAATAATAATGTTCTATTCTTCGCTACTTATTGGAGCAAGAATTGCGAACATGCTACGTCCATCCATCTTAGGTTTAGTTTCAACAGTTGACACTGCATTCGCGTCATCAAGGAAATCCATGATAACATCGCGTCCTAAGTCTTTATGTGTAATTGCACGGCCACGGAAACGAATTGAAACTTTAACCTTATCTCCTTTTTCAAGGAATTTAATGGCTTGACGTAATTTTGTTTGATAGTCATGGTCTTCAATCCCTGGGCTTAAACGAATTTCTTTTAAGCTGACAGTTTTTTGATTCTTACGTTGCTCTTTCTCTTTCTTCTGTTGCTCATAACGATATTTACCGTAATCCATGATTCGAGCGACAGGGGGTTTTGCGTTAGGAGACACAAGCACTAAATCTAATTCAAACGACTCGGCAATAGTGAGAGCATCCTGAAGAGACTTAACGCCAATTTGTTCGCCTTGATCTCCAATAACACGTAACTCACGTGCACGAATGCCATCATTGATAGGTAATTCTTTTATGATCTCCACCTCCATGTATTTTGAGAAACAAATAACAATAAAAAAAGCAAGTTTATAAAATAAATATAAACTCGCCGTTAAATATAGACACACCACTCCCAGTGGCAGACTATGTATTTGCCAAATTAACTTTGGCGAGAAACGGCTCGTTTCTACTTGTTTTCTCAACTAACACATAGTACCACATAGATTATCGAAGTGCAATGTTTTTTTAATTTATTTTGTTTTTTCTGTTAATTGTTGTATTGGCACGATAACTGCCAGGAAAATGTACCCCGTTTGTGTCCAAAGGATTGATACATCCATTAACCCATGGACGATCACAGTCACGAGCATCGTTGAAATTAAAGCAAATTCCTTACGGTACTCCTTCTGCTTCGCTAATCTGACTATAGACTTTAAGTAATCTTTCATCACAAAACCTAAGATAATGACCCCAATAACACCGTAATCAGCTAAGGTATTAATCCCTAACTGATGTGCATGCATATCTGCTTTGTCAGTATATAAGTAATAAAAATTCATATAACTCATGGCCCCACGACCAAACAGCGGATTACTCATAAAAATCTGCCAACCAACATCCCATAGCGCAAACCGATCCTGAAAGGCATAAGCAATCGAGCTAAACCTAGGGATTAAGTCTGGTTTGACGAATAAAGCAATCCCTCCAACTGCTGCCAGTCCCAACATATACCATACATATGACCGCTTCGTCCAAAAGACAAACCAAACAATCGCCACCGCGACTGTAGGGAGTACCATCCGCGAAGCCGTTAGTAAGATACTCATGATATTCAGGACAAATGAAAGATAATAGTAGGCTTTAAATCTCTTAGCATAATCGCTCTTTAATAGTAGATACATACCAATATTAATCGCAAAGATACAATATAAGCCGTAATAATTCGGATTAAAGAAGGTTGACTCTGCCCTCGTCTGAACATTCGCATATTGGAATACATAGAGTAAAGTGTAACCTTCACGGAATACATAAGAGACATAGACAAGGAGTGCATAGATAGCGACAGGAATACTTCCCAGTACGAATATATTCAACGTCTTTAAGTATCTTTCTACTGTGACCCACTTCAAGTAACTACTAAAGTAAATCACAAATAAGAAAAAGACTAAGGTGATTAAAACACCGATGTAGTTTCGATTAATTAATGAAACGATTAGAACATAAAGTAGAAATATGCTCAACCATTTGTTTTTAATAAACGTTCGCATTGTTAAGCTACGTTTCTGCCATATTAAGTAGGTAATCGCAAGCAATAGTACAACAGCATGAAGATAAATAGGTAGTAATATGGCAATAGAAACAATATAAAACAAATTAGGCCGAATATATTTTTTCCAAGCCGATTTCATTTCTCATCCCCCTCAATGTAATTATTTACATTATAGTCTACTTTATTACTTTTTAATAATACAAATTCATGTAAATGCATAAACAAAGTTTGAATTTTGTGTGAAAAGATATGTAATAAAGTAAAAATATTCCAAGGCTATTTGAAATGCGTAAATAGTTCGCTATAATTAATTGGTATTAAATTTGAGGAGGTCATCACTTTGTTCAATAAACGAACAATAAAGTGGCTTACCGTGCTTTCTTTATCAAGCATGTGTTATGCCAATCTATATCCAACTACAGCCCAAGCTGTAAGTAAAACACCCATCTTTAACTCTGACAATGTATTGTTAGAACCTTCAGAACCAATTGAAATGCCAGAAGATTACCCGAGTGAATTGCAGGAATGGTACGATAGTAATATGGACGCTCGTTCGTATGTCGTGATTGATCAAGCAACAAACAAAATTCTTGCCAATCGTGAAGGGAACGTTCCTTACCCAATTGCTTCAATGACGAAAGTATTATCAATGTACTTGATCTATCAAGCCTTAGATGAAGGTACTTTGAAACTTGACCAAGAGATCGAGATTCCAACACAAATAGTAGAAGATATCTCATCTAATGAAGAACTATCAAACGTCTGGCTAGTAGAAGGGTTTGCTTACCCCGTTGAGGATTTAATGTATGCCGTCATGTTACAATCTGCCAATGATGCGACTTCTGCTTTAATGTGGGAGATCTATGGTAGCGAACAAGCTGCAGTTCAAGCGATGCAAGACCAATTAACTGAGTGGGGAATTACAAACGCTCAGATCTACTCTACGTCTGGTGCACCAAATAGTGAAGTGCCTGAATCATGGTGGATGCCTGGTTCGAATGAGATGAGCGAGAATACGATGTCCGCAGCAGATATGGCCTTAGTGGCCCAACATACGATTGAAGAATATCCACAAATCTTAGATATTACATCAACCCGCGAATATACCTATATGGAAGGTACAGACGAGGAACAAATTTTATTCAATCCAAACCAATTACTTGAAGGTGGCACTTATGGTCGTTCTGGTATTACTGGATTGAAGTCTGGTTTCACTGATGCTGCTGGATTGAACTTTGTAGCAACTGGTAATCAAGCAGACCGTGACTTTATTACGGTAGCGATGGGAACTTTTGGTGAAGGTATGAGCTCATACTGGGAGATTGAAATCCTGTTAGACGGCTTATTAGATCATCCAGAAGTGGTCGACCTTGACCTTCCTACTAACCTCAAAGCACAAGAGCCTGCAGAGGAATTAGTGGAAGGAGCAGCCCAAGAAGATTCAGCGACAGAAGATAGTACCCCAATTGAAAACAACCGTGACAATGCGATTACTAACTTCATGCGAGATATCTTTGGAGTGTTTAATTAGGATGTGAAATAGTCACTTTTGAAATCCCCTAAAATCCGTATTTGAATTTTAGGGGATTTAGGCTAGAAAAATTTTTAATTGTTTAGGATAAAAAAATGATGTTAGTTTATCACTAAAGTGTAAACTCAATTAAAATATTAAATTGTTGTTAATCTTGTTCACACTAATTTCTATTATATAAAATATATTTATATTGTAATGCAATTTGTAATATATGTGTCATAAAAATTTTCTTGGAGGACTTGGAATTGAACCGATATATGATAGATAATGCACTTGTTTTGGCCAGCTGAATATAGCCTTTAGAATCGTCCACCAGTGCGAAACATTCGTCCACCGAATGCGGAAGAAAAGTCCACCAAGTGCGAAAATAATCGTCCAAATCGATAACCTTCTGTATACTTATTTTATGTATGAGTTTTCATACAAATAAGTTACAGGAGGTTATTT
>NZ_JACAOA010000036.1 GCF_014049385.1 Ruoffia halotolerans
AATGAATAGCGCATAAAATAGTCCCGTATCGCGTTTTGTTTACGGTCCGGTAAAATGTCGAATAGTTTTTTCTCATGGGCATCCATTAAGATACATGACATCGATTCTTGAACACTCTTCACTGATTTAAACTCATCAATCCCAATGTGTTCAGGCAAGGTGCGGTAAGATGGGGCCAATGCTTTGCCTGCTTTTTTAAGAACCTTCACGACCGTATAATCAGATATAGAGTAACGACGCGCAATCAGCGTCATAGATTGGACTTCACCTAGCTCTACCGCAACCATTCGTTTAAGGTCATTGGATATAAAACAGCCAGGATCAACCAAGGGTGTAGTTACCAAGCTATACTCTCCACAATGTTTACATTGATATTTTTGTTTCTTTAACTTTAATACGAGCGCATTAAAGTTCATACTAGGCAGTTTTATAGTGCTCTCAGCGAACCCGTACTTAATCATGTCTTGGGTTGACTTATTGCGCACACCACACTTAGGACAGGCTTCTAGAGGATATGATAACGTCCCAGAGAGTATTTTGGTAGTAACGCCATTTTCTTTTATTGTTTGAAACGCTTCATGAAATTCGATATTTGGGTCTTTAATTTCTAAGAAGTTTGCGATAAAATTATCAATAGCCATGTGAATTCTCCTAACTATATTTTTGTGTCGTAACTAAATTATAGTAGAATTCACTGGCTATTTCATTTTAGATGTAAAAAAAGATGTCAGTGAGACTTTCTCACCAACATCAAAAATTGTAGAACCACTTTTTTTATTCAAAAAAGTTGCAAGGTCTGGAAGAATAATAGCTTAAGGGAGAGAATATAATGAAACATATCAAACGTGTATTTGGTATCGTATTAAGTATCCTATTAGTGAGTGGCCAATGGCTTTTACCAGCTGCTTCAGCTGAGGAAACAAAAGAGTTTGAAGGTGAAACGGTTATCGTCGGTGTTGTAAGTGATACAGGACTTGAACTATGGGAATATGTAGCAGAGAAAGCTTTGGAAGAGGAAGGAATTACTTTAGAACTGGTTCTGTTTAATGATTACAATCAACCAAACGTCGCACTGCAAAATGGCTCGCTTGATATGAGTGGTTTCCAAGGGCATCCGTTTATTAAATCTTGGAACGAAGATAATGACGGCACGGTCTATGCGATTGCCAATACAATCTTAATGCCCTTAGGTCTATATTCTGAGAAATATGCCTCTCCAGACGATATTCCAGAAGGCGGAAGCATTGCTTTACCAAACGATCCCTCAACGTTAGGACGGGCGCTTTTAGCTTTAGAGATTGCTGGATTAATTGAAGTTGATGATGAAGTTGGGATTTACGCGGATGAGGAAGATATTACAGCGAACCCTAAGAATTTAGAAATGGTGCTTGTTGAACCAAACTTTGCGGCACTATCTTTACCAGATGTGGATGCAGCTTTAATTAATACAAATTTTGCCAATGATGCAGGTTTATCCATTAATGACGCTATCTTCAATGATGCAGAAGATGTGGGTAAAGTTAATCCAATGTACATCAATACCATTACAACTTTAGAAGAGAATAAAGATAACCCATTATACTTAAAAATAGCAGAAATTTACCAAACAGATGATGTTGAAGAGAAAATACATGAAGTATATAACGGTGAGACATATCCAATGTTCGATGTGCCATTACCAGAATTAGAAAACTAAGAACTTGAATACATAGAAGAGAAGGGGATTTATATGACAAAACGACACGAAACAGCAATTTTAGCAGGCGGATGCTTCTGGTGTATGATTCAACCATTCGATCAATGGGATGGCGTTCATTCAGTAACTTCAGGTTATACAGGCGGGCATGTTGTGAATCCAACATATGAAGCTGTTAAAAGTGGAGAAACGGGACACACTGAAGCAGTTCAAATTGAATTTGATCCAAGTATCATTTCTTATGAGAAAATCTTAGATATTTATTGGAATATTAGTGACCCAACTGATGCGGGTGGACAGTTTATTGACCGTGGTTCATCCTATCGACCTGGTATCTTCTACTTAACAGAAGAACAAAAATTAAAGGCAGAAGCGTCTAAAGAGGCATTAGAACAAAGCGGCGCTTATGATAAACCAATCGTTACAGAAATCACACCCGCAGATGTGTTCTATGAAGCAGAAGAATATCACCAAGATTTCTACAAAAAAGACCCAGAACATTATAAAGCTTACCGAGCTGAGTCTGGTCGAGATAAAGCTAAGACAGCTTAACTAAATAAAGGCAAAAAATGTCAGTGCATTGGTTATTTTTCCAATACACTGACATTTTTGTTTTATGACTTATTTTGCACGTTTAACTTCAATACGGTATCCGTCTGGATCTGTTACGAAGAAGTAAGTTGGTGTGCCTCCTGTTAAACCTCTTAGGTCACCTGTTTCATAAGCTGAAGCTTTACACACTTCATGCATTTTTTCTAAATCACTAACAGTCACCCCTAAATGACTAAATCCATCTCCCACATTATATGGCTCAGCATCATAATTGTAAGTTAATTCAATTTGTACTGATGAACCAGGTGAGTTTAAGTAGATTAAATCAAACCTATTCTCTGGGAATTCTCTACGACTTGCCACCTCAAAGTCGAACAAATTCGTATAAAAGTCTAATGTAGCTTCAATGTCTCTCACGCGTAAGCAAATTTCAACGAGTTCTTGATTCAAAAAAATCATCCTCCTAAAGTTTCTTAACTTCATTCTAACATGAATCGGTTTGGTAAGCATTTGTATCGCTTTTGAAGAAGGTCAGTAAGCGGAACTTGAGCAAATGGACGTGTGGTATGGCACAAGATTGACAAATTTAAGCCAAATGGACGTTCGGTATGGCACAAGACGCCCCAACTCAAGTCAGTGCACACAAAAATCGCGAGGCATTCACGCCTCGCTATTTTTCTATTTACTTCGCATTAGATGCTTCTAAAACTAAGACGGTATCCTGATCAAGGATAGTTGTATCCCCATTTGGAACAATCAACTCATTATCGCCTCTTAAGACTAAGACGATTAAGGAGTCACGTTCTAAGCGAATATTTTTAATCTGTTTATTAACCCAATTGTGGTGGCTGTTGATTCGAAATTCTAGTAAGTCCGTTCCGACCACATCGAAGTAAGAACGTCCAGCTAAGACAATCACATCGCCAACTTTAAGCTGCACATCGCCGTTCGGGACAATCGTTTCGCCGTGACGAAGGACTTTTGCGATAATAAAATCAAAAGCCATTGTGATATCTCGAATATAAGAATTCACTAAGTCACTGTCTGCTTCTATCTTAGTAGCTAAAAAGCCGACGTCACTCTTATCTTGTAACGAGTTGAAGTTACGTAAAGACGCATCTTCAGGATCAACCATATCCATTTTCTTAGATAAGGTTGGTAAATAACCTCCTTGAATGAGCGATGATAACAGACAAATATCAAAGACAATATGATAGAGGTCGTTCAAGAATGGTGTGTCAGAATTGACCACACTAATGGCGAAGGCAATTGCCGCAGCTCCTCGTAGTCCGGCAAAGGCAATGACAGGCAGTTGATTTTTATTCAACTTAAAGGGCGCCATTAAACCATAAACTGAGGCAGGACGCGCAATAAATGTCATAAATAACATAATCACTAAGGCAATCGGCAACATAGCAATAATCGAACTTGGATCAGATAAAAGACCAAGTAAGAAGAATAGTCCAATTTGCGCTAAGTTTGTAAAGCTATCAAAGAAGAAGACAACCTCACGCTTACCAACGAATTCTTTATTACCAATATAAATACCAAAGATATAAACCGCTAAGTAGCCGTTACCACCAATTTGGTTTGTGAATTCATAAGTGAATAACGCAGCGGCAGCTAACAGAATGACTTCCATATTTTCTCGAGTATTTAAGTAGTCGAGAATACGGATGAATACCCACCCTAAAGCAAAGCCGAGTAATAAACCGATCCCAACTTGTAAGATAATTAAGACAGGAACATTGACGTTTTTTCCTTGAAGTAGCGTGGAGAATAGTACGACCATCGTATAAGCGGTCGGGTCATTCGATCCTGATTCTAACTCTAGTAATGAGTCTGTATTGTATCTTAATTTTAAGCGTCGAGAGACGAGAACGTCCGATACACTGGCATAATCGGTCGAACCAACAATGGATCCAAGTAACATAGCCTCAAGTAAAGAAAAATCAAAGACTAAATAAACGAAGAGTCCGGTGATCAAAGCGGTTAGAACCGTTCCGAGGAAACTTAAAGTAATAGCTTCTTTTGCAACTGGCTTTGACATCTTCCATTTTGTACCAAACCCTCCGTAGAAAATAATGAACATCAGAGCTATGGAAGATACTTGATTGGAAAAATTATAATTCGTGAAATCTGCGCCAAAAAAATTAAAAGAAACACCTAAGAGCATGAACAAAAGTAATTGTGGTATCTTTAAATCACTTGAAATGCGCATAGCAATCAAAGCCAAGATAAGCACAAGTGAAATAGTTAATATATAAATTGTAATCTCTCCTTAAATATTATTGCTAAAGACTATTATAGCACAGTTAGGTAGAGACCTTAGTGAAATTACCTATAAAATTAGCGGGAATAATTTCTAAGCGAATACTTGGGAAAAGCTCAGTAAAAGTAGTATGATAAAGCTACGAATAAACTATATAAGGAGTGTTATAATGACGGCATATGAATTACCAAAAGTGTGGAAATGGGAAGACGAAAATTCAGATTTAGGGGGTAATCGCCCAACTGCAGGGAGTCGTTTCGAACAAACATTGCCTGTAGGAGAAGCGCCATTCCAACTCTATTCGCTAGCAACACCAAATGGAATTAAAGCAACAATTATGTTTGAAGAATTAAAAGAATTAGGTGTGGATGTTGATTATGATGTGTATCTAATAAATATCGGCGACGGGGACCAATTTGGTTCGGATTTTGTAGAAATCAATCCAAACTCTAAGATTCCGGCCTTGGTTGATCAAAGCCAAGAGCCACGATTAGAAATCTTTGAATCGGGTTCAATTTTACTTTATTTAGCTGAGAAATTTAATAAATTAATTCCAACAGACATCCATGGTCGCACTGAGACGATGAATTGGCTATTCTGGCAAATTGGTGCAGGACCTTATGTTGGTGGAGGCTTTGGACACTTCTTTGCCTATGCACCAGAAAAAATGAAATACCCGATTGATCGCTTCACAATGGAAACAAAACGCCAATTAGACTTACTAGATAAGACTTTAGGGAAACGTCCATATATTGCAGGTGAAGAATATACCATTGCAGATATCGTAAACTGGTCGTGGTATGGCCGTCTTGTTCTAGATGATTTATATGAAGGTTCAGCTGAATTCTTAGACATCGATTCATACCCAAATGTATTAGAATGGGCTCGCCGCATTGCAGAGCGTCCTGCTGTGAAGAAAGGTTTAGAAGTCGAATACAAACCAATCAAAGACTAAATTAATAAGTAATTAGTCGCTCTTTCTAAAGTAAAAGCTTAGGCTTCTTTAGAAGGAGCTTTTTGCAACAAAAATAGGCTTAAGGAGAATGTGATATGGAAGATACGCATAGTTTTGGACCAGTCGTCAATCAAGCAACGCGCATCCTCATTTTGGGTAGCCACCCAGGTGTGCCGTCTTTACGAAAGCAACAATACTACGGCAACCCCGGGAATGCATTTTGGCGGGTTGTTTTTAATGCCTTAGAAATTCCTGACCCCGTGGATTACCAAGAACGCTTAGAAACCTTACAAGCCCACGGCATCGGTCTTTGGGATGTGTATGCGACGGCGCAAAGAGAGGGAAGTTTAGATCATAAGATAAAGAATCCAACCTTAAATGATTTTGAAACCGTGTTAAAAGGTATTCCAATCAAACTCATTATTGCGAATGGGAAAACAGCCTATAAAGAAATTATTAAACACCCAGTGTTTCAATCTTATGAAGTCGTCAGTGTCTTATCAACGAGCGGTCTAAATAACGGCCGTGAAAAAGAACGCATGGAACAATGGACTCAAGCCATTCGCTCAGGGTTAAATTAAGTAAAAGTCTTTAAGGATGTTTTTTAAAGGCGATGTGTTATACTAACGCAACCTACTTGGTGAAGAGTCATTATAGAAAAGAGGTCATAAAGATGAGTAAGAAAATATTTTTTATTAATGGTTTTGGAGGCGGTCGAGAAGATGCATTGGAGTTACGAGATTCATTGGAAGAAAAAGGCTATGAATTTACTTATCTAGATTTACCGGGACAGTTCGGTGCGAAAGATATCACCATTTATGATTTTGAAGAGTTACTAGCTTATTTTGAAGGGTATTTTCCAGATGAAGAGATCATCTTGATGGGGCATTCTATCGGGGCCGAAATCGCAGCATACTTATCTACCCGCCTGACCCAAATTGAACGAGTGATTATGTTGGATGGGGGAATCTTAACCAATGAAGATGTCGGTAAGACACTCGTAGAATCTATGGAAGAGACGAAAGAAGTACTAAGAAATATAGATAACGATGAGTTGTCTGAAGAAGCCTTACTTGAATTACTAGAGTTAAATGATGCGATGAAATTAACAATTATCCGACCGGATTACAAAACTCCGACCTTATTGCTATTAAGTGATTCCGAAGAGGAGTTACCGATTAAAATGCAAAGACTTAAAGAACGTCAAAATCCTTATGTCGATTATAAAGTCATACAAAAAGCTAGCCACAATCTATATGAAGATCAACCTGACTTGACAGTCAAAGTGATTGCTGAATGGCTAGCGAATGATTCTATTTAATTAGTGTGTGCGGAAGGGCGAAATAAAGCTAAATCGAATGGCTAAATCTGGGTAATCAGCTTAAATACGATTTCGCATGACTAGGGCATTCGCTTCTCCCCCTGTATGTCCAACCGCCACGTATGCGTATTTCGGATATTGTTGAATGTGTGCATCCGCAATTTCAAACAAGCGGTCTTGTGCTCTTTTCTTCGTTCGGATTTCATCTGGAACACTAACTTCCCCATCTGATTCTGCACTCATTGTAATGATCGGGATGATTTCGAGGGCATTGCTAAGTAAACCGCTTAAGGGGTTAACGCGCCCACCTTTCACTAAGTTATCCAGTTTTGCTGTAGTGAAGTAAAAGGCTGATTGTTCAAGCAAATGCTTGATACGAGTAACAATGTCATTTGGTTCAAATTGACGTTGAATGAGTTCAACTAAATTCAGTACCATAGCCTCCATCACAAAAGAAGTCAGCTGTGAATCAATTAAATGAATGTCTAATTGATCGCTGAATTCTCAGGAAGTCGCTTGAACAGAATGAAATGTTCCACTGATTTTCTCAGAGAGTAAAATACCAAAGACCGTGTCGTAGCCCTCTTGAATGAGTTGCTCAAATACATCGTTAATGTGTTTCGTATCGGATTGAGCAGTTTTTGGTAGGTTTTTCTCAGTGTCCATTCTCTCGTAAACGTCTTTCGTTAAAGTCTCATCGGGAGAATCAGCATACACAGTTCCATCTTCAAATATGGTACTAAGATATACTTGGTAAACATTCGAGAATTTTATCGTTTCTTCAGTTAATCCTGCAGTACTATCCACAATAATGGCAGCTTTCATTCTCCTTATCCTTTAATTAATCTTAAGTATATAGTGAATAAAAGCCAAATGAAAGGCCTCAGACAGCAAAAAACAGTTCGCGAAGGACAGGCGAACTGATTTTGTGTTTGAATTTTTAGAATTCTAAAGCAAGTAAATCATCTAGAGTTGTTTCTTCGCCTTCGGCTTCGTTATAACCGTCAACGTCAAAGCCAGCCAAGTTTAAATATTCTTTCATAAAGATACTATAACCGGTTTTATCCGAAGTGAAATTATCTTCATTAATCGTGTGAGTTAAAGTTTCGGCTTCTTTTTGAACTTCTGGATCTAACTCCCAACTATCTGGACGTAGGCGTCCTTTGTCATCATACATTGCATTGTTACCATATAACATATCACGGTAAATACGGTCTTGGTGCATAATTGGTGTTTCGTGCGTTCCGTTATCAGCCATGATGCGATAAATCCCCATGCAATACACTGGGAAGAATGGAATCACTGAACTTGCCTTGGTCGTTACAGCTGTTGCGACAACGATTGTTGCTTTACCACCAATGTCAGTTAATAATTCGTTGACATTATCAGCTTTCACTTCACAGTCTGCTTTTGCTTGACCTAAAGTACCGCCACCATAGTAAGGACGGTTTAGATCAGAACCTAAGTATGAGTAATTTACTGTTAAAACATCTTCTTCTAGGACACCTGCTTCTTTTAAAGCTTCCATCCATAATTGCCAATCTTCGCCCCCCATCACTTTGACTGTATCGGCAATTTCTTCTTGTGTCGCAGGTTCTAAGACGTGCTCAAAGAACTCTTGTTTTTGAATATTTACATTCGGTCCGACAACTGTTTGGTCAATCGATTTAATCACTGAATTAAAGCGTTCGCCGGTATCAGGATCTGTGCGGACACTTGACGCAAGACTGTATACAACCAGATCAACTTTACCACCAAATTCTTCTTTGATGTATTTAATAACATCTTGCTTCGTTTCGTGACTGAAAGCATCTTGGACGAAGTTTTTCGCGATTAAATCTTCGGCTTCTGCGGCTTGTTTAAAGTAGATATTGTTATACCAACCTGCTGTCCCTAAGTTTTTTTCTGATTTAGGACCTTTTTCAAATGATACACCAATCGTATCCGCATTCGCACCGAAAGCGAGGCTAATACGTGTCGCTAAACCGTAACTTGAAGACGCACCAATGATTAAAACTTTTTTAGGGCCTTCATAAGCACCTTGTTCTTTAACAAAGTCAATTTGATTATTCACTTCTTGTTTACACCCAATTGGGTTAACACCAACTGACACATTTCCACGCATTTTATGTTCGAATTTGATAGTAATGACCTCCAATGATTAATTAAGTATCTCTAATATACTAAAATTTCATTTAATTTGATAGTTATACCGAAGTGTGGTGGATTATTCTAATGGAATGTTAGGATTTGAATTTGGACAATGAGTTTATTGGTCCGATATGGTAATATAATGTTAAATAGATGAAGAGGTGAAAGAATTGACGACATTAAATGACATTGCGAAGCGTGCGGGAGTGGCAAAAAGCACGGTATCCCGGTATTTAAATAATGGATCTGTGAGTGATAAGACACGTGAAAAAATCCAAGCCATCATCGAAGAAACTGGCTACGTGCCGAATCAATTTGCCCAAAGTTTAAAAGCCCAGCACTCAAATATGATTGGTGTGGTTCTGCCAAGATTCGATTCCCCATCGACAAATCAAGTGTTAAAAGGGCTCGATGACGTTGCGCATGAAAAAGGCTATCAACTAATGTTAACCAATTCCAACTTGAGTATTGAACGTGAGAAAGAGAATATCTCTTTATTGGAAAGGCAAAAAGTCGGAGGCATCATTCTCATCGCGAGTATGATGGATGAGGACTTAAAGAAACAAGTAACTCAATTAAGCATTCCTACCCTCATTCTAGGCCAACAAATTGAGGGCGTTCCAAGTCTTGTCCATCAAGATTATGAAGCGGGCAGATTGATTGCTGAACATGCCTTGGAATTAGGGCATACAAAAATATTATACGTCGGCGTCACAGAAGAGGACAATGCGGTGGGGGTTTTGAGACGAAATGGGTTTATGGATACAGTAAAAGAAGCAGGTTTTGAAGCAGCATTCCATGAGACGAGTTTCTCAAGAAAAGAAGCTTATCAACAAGCTTTAGACTATTTACCAACGACTGAGGCAACTTATATCGCGGCTGCAACGGACCATATAGCGATCGGAATATTGAATGCAGCCAACGAATTAAATCTATCTGTTCCAGATGATTTTTCTTTATCCGGTTTTGGGGGATATAGCGAATCTGATTATACATTTCCAAGTATTACGACCATCGATTACCCGTTTTATGGCTTAGGGATTAAAGCGTTGAATCGGATCGAACAGATGATGAAAGAGGATCCAGTTAGCTTACTGGAAACGATGCCCAATCAATTAAATGTAAAACAATCCACTAAAAAAATAAAATAACAAAACGCTTGCAATTTGCAAGCGTTTGCTTTACTATTTAATGGAACCGGTTCCGTTTTCAAGTTTTGTAATTATCTGGAGGGATAAACATGGGGAAATATGATAAATCAATTGAACAGTTGTTGGATGTCATTGGTGGTAAAGAGAATATAAAAAACTATGAGCACTGTGCTACGCGCTTGCGTGTCGTGCTTAAAGACGATAGTAAGTTAGATAAAGAGAAAGCAGATAATATTGAAGAGAGTAAAGGATATTTCTTCTCAACAGGGCAACATCAGTTTATTTTTGGTACAGGAAAAGTCAATGAAGTCACTAAAGAATTAGATGAATATTTAGGAAAATCAAGTTCAGATGATGATGGGTCGATGAAAGATGATATTTATGCAAACTTAAATCCTGTTCAAAAAGTTGTTCGAATTTTAGCAGATATTTTAGTGCCTTTAATTCCAGCGCTAGTAACGACAGGGCTATTAATGGGTCTGCGTGGTTTACTAGTTGAACTTGGTCTAGAGATGACTGAAGATGTTGCAGGACTCTTTGCGATGCTAACAGATACGGCTTTTGCATTCTTACCAGTGTTAATTGCCTACAGTGCAACGCGTAAATTTGGTGGGAACCCATTGTTGGGTATTGTTGTTGGGTTGATGATGGTAGCACCACAATTACCGAATGCCTATGACGTTCGAGGCGGCAGTGCGAGTCCGATAAATATTTTCGGGATTGATATTTATGGCTATCAAGGTTCGATTTTCCCGGCGATTCTTGCGGGTTGGATGATTAGTAAATTGGACAAATGGTTACGTACATGGGTGCCTAAAGTGATGGATCTGATTGTGACGCCGTTCTTAACGATTACGATTACAATTGGTGTTATATTATTTCTGTTAGGTCCAATCATTCAAGTAATTGAAAGTTTTGTCATTGATGGTATCGTCACTTTAATCAATGCGCCGTTAGGTATTGGCTACATAGTCTTTGGAGCACTTCAACAATTAATTGTTATTACTGGTTTACACCATTCAATTGGTTTAATCGAAATAACGTTGTTGAGTGATACGGGATTGAATGTGATTCAGCCTTTAACTACAGTGAGTATGGCAGGTCAATTTGGCGCTGCGATTGGAACAGCTTTTTTAATGAAAGACCAAGTGAAACGTACAAACATGATCAGTTCAGCGGTGCCTACTTTATTTGGGATTACAGAACCCTTATTATTCGGTGTTAACATGAGATCACTTCGTATATTTGGTTCAGGGATTGTCGCGGGTGCGGTTGGAGGATTTTTAATTTACCTCTTCGACTTAGCAGCAACTGGTATGGGAATTACTTTTATTCCTGGATTATTACTTTATACAGGTAGCTTAACAGCTTTAGCACAATACATTATCGTGAGCTTAGCAGCTTTCATAGTTGGCTTCATCTTAGTTCGTTTACAAGGAAAAGCCATTCGTGAAGAAGTTTAAAATCGAGGTAAAGGAGACGAATTGATGAGTAAAAAAGCATATATTAACTGGAAACACATTCAAGCAGCTCAAGCAAAATTAAAGGCAAGTGTAGAGGCAGATCCATGGCGACTCAGTTATCACCAAATGCCTGAAACAGGCTGGTTGAATGACCCGAATGGGGCGGTGCAATTTGATGGTGTCTATCATTTATACCATCAATATGTTCCCCAAGACCCTAAAGGTGGCGCAACTCATTGGGGACACAAGACGTCGACAGATATGGTGCATTTTAAAGATGAAGAGATCTTTATGTCACCTGATCAAGCGTTTGACCAAGATGGTGTATATTCAGGCAGTGCCATTGTATTAGACGATAAGATTCATTTCTTCTATACAGGTAACGTTAAAAATGAAGGTGACCATGATTATACTTTTAGTGGACGCGAACAAAATACTGTCCATGTAGTTTCGCCCGATGGTTTTACAATTGAATCAAGAGAAGTGATCATTCCGCACTCAGAATACCCAGAAGGTTTTACGGATCATATTCGCGATCCAAAAGTATTTGAATTAAATGGAAAATATTACTTGATTTTAGGTGCGAGACGCCGTACTAATGTGGGAAGCATCTTGATTTATAGCTCACCTAATTTATATGATTGGGAATATGAAGGTATATTTCTAGAAGGGGATGAAGAGCAAGGGTACATGTGGGAATGTCCGGATTACTTTAATGTGTCAGGTAAAGATATCTTAGTTTTTTCACCACAAGGAATCCTGCCAACAACATACAACTATCATAACCCACATGCGGCCACTTACTTAACCGGGCAAGTGAACTGGGATGAGTTAAAGTTCCAAGTGGAAGAAGATTTTAGAGAGTTGGACCATGGATTTGATTTCTATGCACCTCAAACGTTTGAAGACGACCAAGGTCGCCGCATTATGTGGGTTTGGATGGGCATTGGCGATACTCAGCCGGAATACAATAACCCAACGATTGCGAGAGGTTGGCAACATGCGATGGCTTTACCGCGTGAGTTAAACTTTGAAGACGGCATGTTAAAACAACGCCCCTTAGTGGAAGATCAAACTCTGCGTGGCCAAGAACAGTCGTATTCACTGACTGAATTGTCTTCTGACACATTAAGAGGTGAAGTCTACGAACTATTGATTGATTTTGATGAACGACCGAAAGATTTTGAACTACTACTGCGACAAGATACTTCGGTAACTTATCAAGACGGAGAACTAACATTAAGACATGGAGAAAGTGGCTACGGTCGTCGTAAGCGCACGCTTCCACTTGAATCACTATCGCAATTACACATTTTCTCTGATACGTCCTCATTAGAAATCTTTGTCAATGATGGTGAAGCCGTCTTTACTTCACGCGTCTATCCCGATGCGAACCAAGATAAGATACAAATAACTGGAGATGGAACCGGAAAAGTCACTTATTGGGACTTAGCGACAACAACTAAATAATTTAAAAAGGCTCAAGAACCGTGATAAATTCATCACCATTCTTGAGCCTTTATTTATGTTATTCTTTAATGCGAGTAACTTTTAATTGAGTTACAGTTGCTTCATTGACTTGCATTAATTCAAGCATCAGCATTTCAATTTCAAGGCTTGTGCCAATCTTATCTTCGCTTGGAATAATTTCGGATTTATATGTGAAGTAGCCACCAATTGTGTCCACTTCGTTACTTGTCACAATGGTACCAAAGTATTCATTGAAGTCATTGATATTCATAATACCGTTGACTAGCCATGATGATTCGTCTAGTTTTTGCACTAGAGCATCTTCTTCGACCGTATCATATTCATCATAAATCTCTCCAACAATTTCCTCGATAATATCTTCTAAAGTAACGAGCCCAACGGTTTGACCGTATTCGTCTTTTACAACCGCAATATGATTGCTCGTTTGTTGAATTTGCGAGAATAAATCATCTAATAGTAAAGTTTCAGGAACATTTAAAGGATCATGAGCTAAATCTTTTAAATCGACTTGGGTGTAATCGCCGACCAGGACACTCGCACGCAAGTAGTCCTTCACTAAAACTACACCTAAAATATTATCTTTGTCATCTTGATACACAGGCAGTCTTGAAAATGTCGAATTGACGATGATTTCGTGATTCACTTCGCGTTCTTTATTAATATCAATCATCAATGCTTGATTACGAGGCACCATCACCTCACGAACATTTTTCCGGTTCAGTTTCAGAACACCTTGCATCATGCCAACTTCATCCGATTCAAGCGCTCCTTCTTCACCACCTCGAATCACAATTTCACGGATATTTGAGAAAGTTAATTTCTCATCTTCATTGGAAAAGTCAATCGGAAGAAGCGATTGAAAGAAGTTTAACGTGACAGTTAAAAACCAAACGACCGGTTTAAAAATCGTGTAAATCAGATTTAAAATACGTGCCGATGCTTTTGAATATTTTTCAGGAATGGCTTGCCCAATTGATTTAGGTAATAATTCCCCGAAAATTAAAGTTAATACAGTTACAATGAGCGAAATAACGATCGCCGCACCTTGTGCACCAAGATAAGGTGAAATGAATTGTGATAACCCACTCGTTGCAAAAGATGAGTTTAACGTTCCGATTAAAGTAATCGCCACTTGGACAACCGCTAAAACGCGATCTTGATTGTTATATAGCTTTAATGCGAGTTGAGCCTTTTTGCTCCCAGATTCGGCTTCTTTCTCTAATTTGTCTTTATTCGCAGTTATAAATGCCATCTCTGAACCAGAGAAAAAACCATTTAACAGAGTAAAGACAATAAGTAAAATGATGGGTGTTAACATCGCTTTCTCCTTTTTTATTTGTTAATAAAGTGTATTGTTATGTAACCTATTATATCTATAAATACTATCTTTGGATACACTGACTTTATCAACATTGAAAAAAGTTAATAAACTGCCTCTTGAACGGCTTTCATCCCACCTTCAATGACGACAGGTTTATAGCCTTTATTAGCTAGAAAAGAAGCAGCTGCAGTTGCGCGATTACCTGAGCCACATAGTGTATAAATCTTCTGGTCTTTATCTAACTTTTGGTAAGTGGAAGGTAAGTCTTCAAGTGGAATATTAATTAAATTCTCTTCAGGGGCAGGACGTGTAATCTCATCAGGATGTCTGAGATCAAGTAAAATATAGTCATCTTCTACTGCAAGAAAATCATGTACGTTGATGGATTTGATTTGTTGTCTGCTTTCTATCGGAATATCGTGTGCTAAAATATATCCTTGAACATCAATAAATCCGACTTCTTGGCTCAATAATTCAAGCTCATCAATGAAATCTTTTGATTCTTCATCAATAATAAAAATGATAGCTTGATCCGATGCGATAAATGATGAGGCGTAATTTTTGAAATTACTTGGATTAAGATTCAGCGTCTTTGGACCATGTCCAGCTTGATAGTCCAGTTGTCCACGGATATCGATAAGTTGTTGATTATTTATGTGTTTGTAATTGATTTTTTTCATGGCGATAGTCTCCTTAGATGTTTGTACCGTAAGTATAACGGAGCAATATAGATAAGACAAAATGAAACGATTCTGTTTTTAAAGTTGAGACAAAAAATGAGTATAAGCCTCCTTTAGGAACTTATACTCGTCTTCTAATAAATTATACTGCTAAATATTCTTTACATGCTGATTCGCATTCACGACACGCTTTAGCGCATTCTTTACAGTGATCGTGATCATGTTGTTCACATTCACTTGCACAAGTATCACAAGCTTTAATACACAACGCAATCAATTCATCTAACAATGGACTTTGACGATGTGAGAAAGATACAACCATACCACATATATCAGCACAGTCTCGGTCTGTCCGAATACATTCCGCCATCATTTTTACGTCTTCTTCTTGTAAGCATCTATCAAAACAGTGCTCGCAAGCTTTTTGGCATGCAATTACTTTTTCGATTAATTTCTCTTTTGCTTGTACCATAATTTTTCCTCCTTATTTTTCTATTATCTTTATTATTATTGTACAATAAGCTTACTATATATACGCTTTATCTGCAAATGATATCCATTTACTTAGGCGACCATTCTCGTAAAATGCACTCGTACAGTTTTTCTATCCACTACACAATTGTGGTAAACTGAAAGATAATAAAAGTAAAAAAATTTGGGAGGTTGATTGAATGAAAGCAGAGATTATATCAGTCGGTTCGAGTTTGTTAAAAGGCTTAGTTGAGAATAAAAATGCAGCTTTTATTGCTCGCGAGTTGACTTCTGTAGGTATTAATGTGACTCAAGCAGTTATGATTGATAATTCTAAAGAAAAACTATTGGAAACGATTGAGAAAGCAGAGCAACAAGCAGATGTACTCGTGTTTACAGGTGGCTTAGGTCCTGATGATGACGATATCGTCAAAACAACCCTATCAGAGCATCTCGATAAACCACTGGTCTTAGATGATGACACACAAAACCGAATTATTACTTACCATAAAAATTCAGACTTAATCATGCCAAAAAATAACCAACTTCAAGCGCTAACTTTACTTGATTCGATTCCGTTAGTGAATGTCACAGGTCTAGCTTTGGGAATGTTTTATCAATCTGATACCCATACGTATATCTTACTACCAGGACCAACTGATGAATTAAAACCCATGTTTACTGAGAAAGCTTGGCCACTTATTATTGAGCATCTTTTGAATGGACAAGTCGTCTCAACAAAGCTTGTCCGACTGTTTGGTTTAACAATGGCTCAAGCGCAGAGAAATCTCGGTGATATTTTGGTATCTGACGACACGACATTTATTGAGATTTTTCCAGCGGGTTTAGAGATTGAAGTTCAGATTACTGCGAGAGGTCTTGACGCCGATGAGGTTCATCAACTCATTGCTAAAGCTGAGAGTGAGATTGAAAAAAGTGTTGCTCCTTATATTATTGGCTACGGTGATCAAAATTTACCTAATATTGTAAGAAAGCTACTCAAAGAGAAGGAGCTTAAAATAACTGGGGCTGAGAGTTTAACAGGGGGCGCATTTTTAAGTGAATTGTCGAGCTTATTTGAAGCCGGCCTATTTTTTGATGGAGGGATGGTTACGTATGATGAATCCATTAAAAAAGAAGTTCTAGGTGTAGATGAGGAAGTCATTGAAACGCATGGCGTAGTGAGTGCAGAGTGTGCATTTGAGATGGCTGAAAAGGCACTTGAAGCGTTTGGGGCAGATCTCGCTGTATCCTTAACGGGAGCGGCAGGGCCAAGTTCACTAGAGGGTGAGATACCGGGAACTGTCTGGATTGGTGTGGCGGTTAAAGAGAAGTCTACTTTTGCGAAGAAATTCCACTTTGGATACAAGCGAAATCAGAACCGTGAATACTCTGTTTGGAGTGCATTTAACCTGATTCGACAGGTTCTTTTGGACGAAGAGATTGAATCAATAATTTATAAAGAAAAAGTGAAAAAAGATGAATAAAACGCTTGACAAGTAAACGCTTACATAGTACTATGTAGTTAGTAAAGAGAGAGATGCAACTGTAAGTAAAGATTGGCGTTTCACTCTTTACGACAGAACCGTCTTAAAGGTTCGCAGTAGCAGTGAAAGTGCTACTCAGCGTATCAGGACTATCTGTTGTTTACCATAATGCTAGAAGTAACTGTGTAAAGAAATAGCGAAGGCTAGTAGATGTATATAAATGACAGTGGTGTATAATTAAGTTTAGATGTGCAAGTGTGAAGAAATTTGCATTTCAACAGGTAGTGACCAATACGCAGAAAGTAATGTGGTTCCGATGCGAGCAAAGTATAAATTAACACCTAGAAAAACGATAAGCAACACACTCGTTTATTCAGACATATAGTACCAAACGGAATGACATTACTAAATTTATAAGGGAAGGGCGTAAAGCCCTTCCTTTTTGTATTGGAATGGATTTGGTCGGAGGCTAGAGTGCAATCGCGCATGCGTGTGGCAAGAAATCGCTCAACTCAAGACGAATGACCACTCCGTTTGTCTCGAGTTCACTCAACTCAAGCCAAATGACAACTCCGTTTGTCTCAAGTTCACTCAACTCAAGCCAAATGACAATCCCGTTTGTCTTGAGTTCACTCAACTCAAGCCAAATGACAATCTC
>NZ_JACAOA010000037.1 GCF_014049385.1 Ruoffia halotolerans
CCATTATTTAAAGTTATACAAAATGAACGACCCTTCGACTATTTTAAAACAGTCAAAGGGTCGTTTTTTAATTGAGTTGTTTTTCCATGTCATGATGAGGGATGTTGGCATCCAAATAGCCTTTTTCATTAGTGATTCTGTAATTTAGTTTCTCATAGAAGGGGATGGCTGGATCTTGAGCAGATAAGCTGAGTACCTCAATGGAAGGGTTGGTTTCTTTAGCCCATCTTTCAATTTCCTCCATTAATTCAAAACCTAAGCCCTGACCTCTATGTTCTTTGATGACAGCCACACGTTGGATTTTAGCTTTAGTTTTAGCATCATTAAGATTGATGCGTGCGGTTGCGACGGGACGATTGTCAATATATCCAATAAGGTGAATTAGTTGTTGATCCAAACCATCTAATTCAATTCCCGGATCAACATGTTGTTCGTAAATAAAGACTTTCTTACGAATGTCGAATGCATCCTTTAGAATCGAAGTGTCTCCATCTAATACCCAAGTAAATTTCATTTAAAACCCTCCACGATTTCATGTATAATTAATCTCAGTGACATTATTGATGTTATTTTACTATAATAGAGAATATAAATACAATGAGCAAAGGGTGTTTTTTTATGACAGAAATAAAAGAAGTATCAAAAAAACGATTAGAAAATGTAAAAAACTTAACAACAATTCCATCACCAACGGGCTATACAGCAGATATTATCCAATATATTGGTGGTTTGTTTGATGAGATAGGTGTCTCTTATGAAGTGACGCCCAAGGGCGGGTTACTTGTAAGTATCGATGGTAAGAATAAAGAAAGTCACCGCTTTGTGACAGCTCATGTGGATACTTTAGGGGGAATGGCTCGTGCGATTAAACCGAATGGTCGCTTAAAACTTGATTTGATTGGTGGCTTTACTTTTAACGCGATTGAAGGAGAGTACTGTACCGTTCATTCTAGTTTAGAAGATAAAAAATATAACGGAACAATCCTCATGCACCAAACGAGTGTTCACGTCTATAAGGACGCGCGTACAGCCGAACGGAATCAAGATAATATGGAAATCCGCTTAGATTATAAAGTGAAGAATCAAGAGGATGTTGAAAAACTTGGTATTCATGTGGGGGATTTTATCTCTTTTGACCCAAGAGCTACGATTACGGACGAAGGCTTTATTAAATCCCGTCATTTAGATGATAAAGTCAGTGTCGCTTTATTAATTGAATTGGTTGAGAATATTCACCGTAATCAGATTGAGTTAGCACATACGACGCATTTCTATATCTCAACCAACGAAGAGATTGGTTACGGAGGAAATTCTAATATTGCTTCTGAAGTCAAGGAATATCTTGCGGTAGATATGGGAGCTATGGGAGATGACCAACGAACGGATGAATATAGTGTCTCGATTTGTGCTAAAGACGGATCAGGTCCATATCACTTAGGCTTGCGTAATCAGTTGGTTAATATTTGTAAAGCAAATGATATTCCATATCAATTAGATATTTACCCATTCTATTCAAGTGATGCATCCGCAGCTATGAGAGCTGGGGCAGATGTTCGCCACGGTTTAATCGGTGCTGGAATTGATTCTAGTCATGCTTATGAACGTACACACTACGAATCAGTAGATGCTACCTATGAGTTAATTGCAAGATATTTAGAATCAGAAATGATTGATTAAATTAATATGTAAAAAGAACGTGTAAAATGCCTTGAAATTTGCTACTATAAGAAGTACATAACAGTGAGTGAGTTAGAGTGTAGAGGAGTGATATGAGTGGTAGATATATCGAAAAGTTTATTTGGCTATAACACAAGTCAAGTAGATTCGATGATGAGTCAACAGACAAGTAAAATTGACGAGTTGGAAAAGAAGATTGAAAGCTTAGAAAGCCAACTTGCAACCTATATCGAATTAGAGTCAGCCTTAAAAGAAGGTATCGTTGATGCAAGACAAAAAGGTTCACAAATAATCGAAGAATCAGCTGGACAAGCGGAGCAAATCATTAATAAAGCGAATGAGCAAGCAGCTCAATTAAAAGAAGAAACAATTAATCGCGGAAATGATTTATTGAATGGTGGGAATGCTTTAAGAGATCGCTTAACATTCATGAAAGATGAGATGCGTGAAATGGTTGATCAAGTATCAGAGTTTATTGATGGCACAGATTTTGAATCACTATTCCCTAAAAGTGAAGTGGATCAATATACGATGCAGATTAACGAATTTTCAGATGGCAAAGTGGAAAAACGCAAAGATAACGAAGAAGGGCCAGTATCTGAGAGTACTTTAACTGATGAAGAGAAACGTGAATTAGAGAAATTAATTCATGAGGTGATTGCTAATGATGCAGCTTCAAAAGAGACTCAAGGCCCAGAACGTAATACCGAGAAAAAATTAATCGAGTTGAGAACACTCAACGGATAATTTTTATGTTATGAACAATGCAATGATGAACTCAATCACATTGCATTGTTCCATTTTTTTGAAACGAACAATAATGAAAGGAAGTAACTATTTGGTAAATAATTTAGAGCAAGAAGTCAAAAGAAGACGTACGTTTGCAATTATCTCTCATCCGGATGCGGGTAAAACAACCATTACCGAAGCGATGCTGTTATACAGTGGAGCCATTCGTGAAGCAGGAACAGTTAAAGCAAAGGGTAAAAAATCAAATAAATTCGCTAAATCTGACTGGATGGAAATCGAGAAACAAAGAGGGATCTCTGTAACCAGTTCGGTAATGCAAGTAGACTATGACGGACATCAAGTAAATATTGTCGATACACCGGGACATGAGGATTTCTCAGAGGATACGTATCGTACATTAATGGCCGTGGATGCGGCAGTCATGGTCGTTGATTCTGGTAAAGGGATTGAGCCACAGACGAAACGATTATTCGAAGTTGTAAGTCACCGTGGAATTCCAATCTTTACCTTTATTAACAAATTAGACCGTGATGGCCGTGAGCCCTTAGAGTTAGTGGCTGAATTGGAAGAGGTCTTAGGTATTGATGCGTATCCAATGAATTGGCCGATGGGTATGGGACGTAATTTAATCGGTCTTTATGATTTATATAATGAGCGCGTTGAATTAAGAGGGAATGATGAAGAAGAGGATGATATCTTTATTCCTTTAGATGAAGATGGAGAAGCTCAAGGTGAGCATACGTTTAAAGAATCATCAATCTATTCTCAAGCTTTAGAAGATGCACAATTATTGCATGAAGCAGGGAACGAATTTGATTTTGACAAGATTGCTAACGGTAAGTTAACGCCCGTCTTCTTCGGATCAGCTTTAACTGGTTTTGGTGTTCAAACATTCTTAGATGCTTTCGTAGAGTTAGCGCCAGCACCGGCAGCGATTGAACTTGAAAGTGGCGATGAAGTCGATCCAGTTGAAGATGACTTCACAGGTTTTGTCTTCAAGATTCAAGCAAACATGAACCCGGCACACCGAGATCGTATTGCTTTTATTCGTATTGCTTCTGGGCAGTTTGAACCGGGTATGAATGTGACCTTAAACCGTACACAAAAGAAAATTCGCATGGCTCATACGACTCAATTCATGGCAGATACTCGTGAAGAAGTGAGTACAGCCGTTGCTGGAGATATTATCGGTCTATATGATACAGGAAATCTGCAAATTGGAGATACTTTGTATTCAGGAAAGAAGGCTGTTGCTTTCCCACCTCTACCACAATTTACGCCTGAGATGTTCATGAAAGTAAGTCCTAGAAATGTTATGAAACAAAAATCATTCCACAAAGGAATTGAACAATTAGTTCAAGAAGGTGCGATTCAGTTATACAAAACATATCATACGGAAGAATATATTATCGGTGCCGTTGGACAACTTCAATTCGAAGTCTTCCAATACCGCTTATTGAACGAATATAATGCCGAAGTTGATATGACTCCAATGGGGAATAAAATTGCACGTTGGATTAAAGAGGAAGACTTAGATCCAAGTATGTCCTCGAGTCGTAATTTGCTTGTTCGTGACCGCTTTGGAGCTCCAGTATTCTTATTTGAGAATCAATTTGCTGAGCGTTGGTTCCAAGATAAATATCCAGATATTGAGTTAGAACAACTATTATAATCACAGTTAACCGTTGTTAACTTATACATTAAAGGCATCTTTAAACATTAAAGATTATAAATCGATAGTTTTATATTGTTGAAACGCTTAAAAAATGGTATTCTTATATAAGTAAGGGTTTTATTTTTTAAAAACTCGTATTAAAATTTCATTTATAAAGGAGATTTTTCGAATGGAAAAGAAAGAATTTAACGTAATTGCTGAGACTGGGATTCACGCACGTCCCGCGACATTATTGGTGCAAACTGCAAGTAAATTTGCTTCTGACATTAACTTAGAGTATAAAGGTAAATCAGTTAACCTTAAGTCTATCATGGGGGTTATGTCTTTAGGTGTTGGGCAAGGTGCTGATGTTGTAATCACTGCTGAAGGTGACGACGAAAAAGAAGCCATTGAAGCTGTTGCAGAGACAATGAAAAACGAAGGATTATCTGCATAATGACAAAAATCGAAGTTACTGGGATTGCTGCTAGTGATGGTATTGCAATTGCACCAGTGTATCTATTAACAGAACCAGATTTAACTTTTGATCGCACTACAGTGGAAGATGCTGAAGCAGAAGCAGTTCGCTTTGATAAAGCGGTTGAACAAGCAACAGCTGAAATCACACAAATTCGCTCAATTGCTGAAAAATCATTAGGTGCAGAAGAAGCGCAAGTTTTCGATGCTCACTTAATGTTCTTAGCTGACCCAGAATTTACTGGGCAGGTAAGAGAGAAAGTTTCGAGCGAAGCAATCAACGCTGAAGCTGCATTAGGCGACGTGAGTGACATGTTCATTCAAATGTTTAGTGCAATGGAAGATAACGCATATATGCAAGAACGGGCTGCAGACGTTAAAGATGTTTCAACACGTATTCTCGCTGCATTATTAGGCGTTAAATTACCAAGCCCAGCGACAATTAGCGAAGAAGTTGTAATTGTTGCACATGATTTAACACCAAGTGATACTGCTCAATTAAACAAGCAGTTTGTAAAAGCGTTCGTTACAAATATTGGTGGACGTACTTCTCACTCAGCAATCATGGCGCGTTCTTTAGAGATTCCCGCAATTGTTGGTACAAACTCAATTGTATCTCAAGTTAAAGATGGCGATTTAGTTATCGTTGACGCAATAGAAGGTCATATTATTGTTGACCCGACAGAAGAACAAGTGAAAGAATACCAAGAGAAAGCACAAGCTTTTGAAGAACAAAAAGCAGAATGGGCTAAACTTGTGGATTCACCATCAGAAACTAAAGATGGCCACACTGTTGAACTTGCTGCCAACATTGGTACACCTAAAGACGTGACGGCTGTTCTTGAGAACGGAGCCGAAGCGATTGGTTTATACCGTACTGAGTTCTTATATATGGATTCTTCTGACTTCCCAACTGAAGACGAACAATACGATGCATACCGTGAAGTGCTAGAAGCAATGGATGGTAAAGCAGTTGTTGTTCGTACGATGGATATTGGTGGAGATAAAGAGTTACCATATTTAGAATTGCCAGAAGAGATGAACCCATTCTTAGGATACCGAGCAATTCGTATCTCGTTAGACAAGAAAGATATGTTCAAAACTCAATTACGTGCTTTACTACGTGCTTCTGTACATGGTAAGTTACGTATAATGTTCCCGATGATTGCTACTTTACAAGAATTCCGTGAAGCAAAATCATTCTTACTAGAAGTTAAAGAAGAATTATTATCTGAAGGTGTAGAAGTTTCAGAAGATATTCAAATTGGTATTATGGTTGAGATTCCTGCAGCAGCAATGTTAGCAGATCAATTCGCCAAAGAAGTTGACTTCTTCAGTATAGGAACAAACGACTTAATTCAATATTCAATGGCAGCAGACCGTATGAATGAACGTGTCTCTTACTTATACCAACCGTATAACCCATCAATTCTACGTTTAATTAAGAACGTGATTGATGCTTCACACGCTGAAGGTAAATGGACAGGTATGTGTGGTGAGATGGCAGGAGATCAAACGGCTGTACCATTATTACTTGGTTTAGGCTTAGATGAGTTCTCTATGAGTGCTTCAAGTGTATTAAAAACACGTAGTTTAGTGAGACGTTTAAACTTAACTGATATGCAAGCATTAGCTGAAAAAGCAATTAATGAATGTACATCATCTGAAGAAGTTGTCGCATTAGTTGAAGAAGCAACAAAATAAATTTAATAAAACATCCTAGGTTATTTACTTAGCCTAGGATTTTATTATTCACTATACGTCAACCATATATTATTTATGGTTGACCAAGGGAGTAAAAGATGGCATTAAAAAATAAATTATTAAAGAAATTATCTGAAGGAAACAACACTGTCCATTCAGGTCAAGAATTAGCCACCGAATTTGCTGTGACTCGAAGCGCTGTTTGGAAAGCAATTGAAGAATTACGGGAACAAGGTTATGTTATCCAAAGTATCCCAAGAAAAGGTTATCAATACATTCAAAGTTCGAAAAGTATTGATCCAGAACAAATAAGTTTATTACTAGGCGAACATGGATCAGACTTAAAAATCACACTTTATGATGAAGTCACTTCAACGAACGATGTGGCTAAAGTTCATGCAGCTAATCACCCTAATGACAGTAAATACGTGATTGCTAGAAAGCAGACAAAGGGAAGAGGCCGTTATGGAAAGAGCTTTCATTCTACGATCAAAGAAGGACTCTACTCGTCTTTACTCGTTCCTGTTAACCAAACACAACCCGACCATATTCCTTTATTCACGATTGCAACGGCTACTGCGATGTCAGAAGCGATTGAGGAAGTCACTGGGAAAGTCATTGATATCAAATGGGTTAATGACTTATTTTATAAAGGAAAAAAAGTCAGCGGGATTCTATGTGAAGCAATCAGTGATATCGAAAGTGGCCAGATTACATCGGTAGTTATAGGTTTAGGGTTGAATCTAGCGGGGGACTTTAATGAAGCCGATGAGATGACACAAGGTGTTGCGGGTACTTTATATGAGGGTGAGTTACCAAAAGAATTAAATTTAAATGACTTACTTTCAAATTATGTCAGTCGTCTCCTAACTTATATTCAAGAGATTGATAAGAAAGAATATTTATCTTACTATTCGAATCATCTATTAGGAATTAACAAACCTGTTAAGTATTCCGTTAAAACTGAGGAAAGACATGGTATCATACGCGGAATAAACGAAGAAGGTCACTTAATTGTGGAGTTGCCTTCAGGTGAGATAGAAGAATTATTCGGACAAGAAATTCATTTATCAAGTAGTCAGTTTACTAAGGGAGGAAACTAAATGAAAACAAGACAATTGACACAAATGGCTTTAATGCTAGCTTTACTAATTATATGTTCACAACTAACCATTCCTTTTGGTCCGGTCCCATTAACATTACAAACATTTGCGGTATTAATGATAGGTTTAGTATTACCACCGAAATACGCGGGATTAACGACGTTAACTTATTTAGTTATTGGACTATTCGGACTGCCGGTTTTTAGTGGTGGAACTGGGGGATTTGGATCATTCATATCGCCATCCTTTGGGTTTGTGATTGGTTTTATTCCAGCGAGTTTTATTATTAGTTATCTCAAACAACGATTGAAACCTGAAACAAATTCGAAACTTATTGGTATCATATTAATTGGAACGGTTATTTTATATATAATTGGTTTAAGTTACATGTATATTATCTTTCGAAACGTATTAGATATTGAAACTGGCTTTATG
The DNA here is from genome assembly GCF_014049385.1 of Ruoffia halotolerans. Taxonomy (GTDB): domain Bacteria; phylum Bacillota; class Bacilli; order Lactobacillales; family Aerococcaceae; genus Ruoffia; species Ruoffia halotolerans. The sequence goes on from NZ_JACAOA010000037.1 coordinate 7,801, forward strand.
CATGTTTTACAACTAGGGTTGATACCTTTTATCCCAGGAGATATATTTAAAGCGCTCTTAGCGATCTTTATCTATAAAAGACTTCAACGCATCTTATAAATGTAAATCTACACATTGAAAATACCTTGTGATACAATAGCTTTACACTTTAAAAAGTACTATAGTTTAAAAGATAAATTATAGTTGAGAGGGGTATTTGATGCGAATTGGCATGTTTACTGATACATATTTTCCACAAGTAAGTGGAGTATCGACTTCAATCAAGATACTTTGTGATCAGTTAAGAAAAGTTGGCCATGAAGTCATAATATTTACAACAACAGATCCAGACGCACGGCCAGAAAATGGCGTAGTTAGATTGCCAAGTATACCTTTTGCGAGTTTTGAAGATCGCCGAATTGCCTTTGGTGGGTTAGAACGATGCGTAAAGATATCAAGAGAATATGACTTAGATATAGTCCATACACATACAGAATTTAGCTTAGGTTTAGCAGGTAAATATGTTGCAAGTCGATTAAAAATTCCAACGATTCATACTTATCATACGATGTATGAAAATTACACTCACTACATTTGGGATGGGCGTTTAATTAAACGACAGCACGTACGTTGGTTTTCAAAAGTATTCTGTGGACAAGCAGATGGAGTGATTACACCAAGTGAATTAACTTACGCAACGTTAAAAGACTATGGTGTTGAAGCGCCGATGCGCATTATTCCCACAGGCGTTCTTTTACCAGAATTCAACGAAAATTATCGTGCGATGATCCGTAAGAAATTGAATATACCACAAGATGCACCGGTATTACTATCATTATCGCGCTTATCGAAAGAGAAGTCTTTAGACGAGGTTATTATGGCATTCCCGGCGGTTCAAGAAGCCTATCCAGCGGCTCATTTAGTCATAGTTGGAGACGGACCTTACCGAGAGACTCTAGAAACCATTGCTAAAGGATATGACTTGGAGAATGTTCACTTCATTGGTGAAATTTCACATAATGAAGTCAATCAATATTACCAAATGGCTGATTTATACATAAATGCGAGTGAATCGGAGTCCCAAGGTTTAACATACTTAGAGTCAATCGCGAATCGATTGCCAATTGTGGCAAAGGAAAATGATTACTTAAACTTAATTATTCAATCAGGCGAATTTGGACAACTCTATGCACCGAATGGGTCATTATCAGAAGCCATCGTTAAATATTTAAACAAGAAATACGCGGGTGAAGTTGAGAATATTAAACCGGATTCATTAGAAACTATCTCTGCTGAACGCTTTGTAGAGAATGTTTATGCGTTTTATGAAGATATTATTCAAAATACAAATCAGTCACGCTCAAATTTCTTTGATAAAATGTTAAGTGAGTTTAAAGAGCCATGGAGCAATACGTAACTTATTTAGTAGATGTAGTAAAATAAGAATTTATCAAAAATAGTTTATTTAAATTCTTGCAATTTCAATGCATTTTGTTAACATATACTATATTGAAAAACTAACCTTGTTTAGTTTTGCTGCTCACATATTGAGCAATTCTGTTAACGAAAGGAATCAACTATGAAAACTTCAGTTTTGACAGGTATTATCCAACGCTTAGAAGCTATGGTAAATGCTAATAATAGTGAACCAGAGGTTCGCCGTTTTGAACTAGATGGTATTGAAAAATGCCAAGTAACTTATCATGCAGATGATAAAGCATTCGAATTATCAGATAGTCAACGAGGAACAACTTACCGGTTCGACGATATCGATTTAGTAGCAATTGAAATTTACGAATTATTAGGTTAATTAAACTCAGCAAATAATCCCAATAAATTATTCAATGTTATAGATTTATAACATGAAGTAATAATTTATTAGGATTATTTTTTTGTTAGATAGAAGTTTTATTTGTCACTGTGATCAAATAGTGTTCAGTACTCTGATATGATATGTTATTATAGAATGTTGGAAGAATATGTTATAATATCAAAGACAATATAAGAATTTAAAAGGGGACTATATGAAAAAATTATTGACTCCAACCTGGACCATCAATTCAATTTACGCAATTAAGCCAGATGATTTATTGAGACATGATATTAAAGCAATCATATGCGACTTAGATAATACGCTTATTGCGTGGAATCAGTGGGAGCATACTGAAGAGATGGCTGAATGGTTAACAAGATTTAAAGAAGAAGGGATTGGTATTTATCTCTTATCAAACAACAACTATGATCGAGTACTTAAAGTAGCAGAACCATTAGAGTTAAGATTTACTTCAAGTGCTTTAAAACCACGCAGAAAGCATTTTGTACTTGCTATCGAGGATTTACAAGTACCTAAGGAGAATGTCGCTGTTATTGGAGATCAAGTTATGACAGATGTGATTGGTGCGAATCGTAATCATCTTAAGAGTATCTTAGTCAAACCTATTGCACCAAATGATAATATATATACAATAATTAATCGTATATTAGAAAAGCTAGCATTTAAAATCGTCGGCATAGACCGAACAGGTGATTGGGGGAATACGCTTGAGTGAGCAAGAAACATTTCAATGTATCGGTTGCGGGGCAACCATTCAAACAGAGAATCCAGATGAGATAGGTTACTTACCACAATCTGCGTTAAATAAAGGAATTGAAAAAGGTGAATTTTACTGCCAACGTTGTTTTAAACTAAGACATTACAATCAATTACAAGATTTAGATATTGATGATGATGTATTTTTAAATAAATTGGGTGAAATTGCTAATGATGATGCCTTTGTTGTATTAGTTGTAGACATCTTTGATGTTGAAGGAAGTTTAATCTCTGGTTTACATCGGTTTATCGGGAACCAACCATTTATCATCGCAGCAAACAAATTTGATTTACTTCCTAAAGTAACGCGTAAATCAAAAGTAAAAGACTGGATAAGACAAACAGTAAACCGTCATGGTTTGTATCCTGAAGATATCGTATTAACTTACGGGACAAAGCGCGCGGGGATTTATACTTTAGCTGAGAAGATTGAAGAAGTGATTAGCGACCGCAATGTATATATCGTTGGGGTAACGAACGTTGGAAAATCAACATTGATTAATCAATTGATTGGTTACTACGGTGGAGATAAAGAAGTGATTACAACGTCAAACCATCCTGGTACTACGTTGGATTTAATTCAAATTCCATTAACGGATGCACATGCTATCATTGATACACCAGGTATCATCCGTCGTACTCAATTAGCACATCATTTAAGTCGTTCAGACAACCAAAAAGTGCTACCAAGTAAACCTCTCAAACCAAAAACCTTCCAATTAAACGAAGGACAAACAATCTTTTTAGCCGGTGTGGGGCGAGTGGATCTCGTTCAATCAGAAGTTGAAAAGACTGCGATGACTTTCTACGTTTCAACTGAATTGTACTTGCATCGGACTAAAACTGAGAATGCAGATGAGCTGTATCAGAAACATGTTGGTGAGATGCTAGCACCACCAAGCAAGGATTATGTAGATGAGTATCCAGAGCTGGTAGAACAAACATTCACACTCGACCCAACCCAAGACATTAGTATCACAGGTTTAGGTTGGTTAACAGTAAACGCAAAAGTAGATATAAAAGTTTGGCTGCCTAAAGAAATTAGCGTATCTAAACGAACAGCCATAATATAAGCGAAAGGAATTTATATGATCACATTAAATAAAGCACAAACAAAATTTTTGCGTAAATACTCGCATAATTTAAAACCTCTTTTCCAGATGGGAAAATTAGGTTTAACAGATGTATTTATTGAGCAAGTAGAAAACGCAATTGAGAAACGTGAATTAATTAAATTCGTTATCTTACAAAACAGTGATGAAGATCTAGACGACGTTGCAAATAAAATTGCAGACGAAATCGGTGGCGTAATTATCCAAACAATTGGTAGTACAGCGATATTATACCGTCCATCATCAAAAGAAAAACATCAGGAAATCAGTCAACAAGTAAATCGATTAAGCTAAGGGGACGTGTAGAATGGGTATTTCAAATGGCACATTAAATGCGCAAGAGTTTATGTCAATTGAAGAAGCACTCGAACCGATTATTCTGAGCCAATTTACTCCGGATGCATCGGGAGATGAGCGTAAACGGATTGGTATTTTAGGTGGAACATTTAATCCACCTCATCTCGGTCATTTATTAATGGCAGAACAAGTTGGGAACCAATTGGAATTAGATGAAGTTTGGTTTATGCCTACAGCTAAACCGCCTCATGCACCTGGAAAGACAACCATTGCTTCACAACATCGTGTTCAAATGATTCAATTAGCAATTGAAAACAATCCACTATTCAAAGTTCAACCTTATGAAATTCATCGTGGTGGCGTGAATTATACTGTTGATACAATGAGACATTTCGTGGAGACTTATCCAGAATCTGATTTTTATTTCATTATCGGTTCGGATAGCGCGAACGATTTGTCAACTTGGAAGCAAATTGATGAATTAGTTCAATTAGTTCAATTTGTTGGAGTCAGACGTCCGGGTGAATTCCCTTACCAAGGTCAATATCCTATTCTTTGGGTCGATTCACCTTTGATTGAATTGAGTTCAACAGAGATACGACTCAGAGTATACTTAGAACAATCAATCCGCTATCAAGTACCAAGTAAAGTGGCAGCCTATATCCAAGAACACAGACTTTATGAGATAGATTAAAGAAAGAAGGCAAGAGTTTGGTATCAGAAATTCTATACACTAAAGATTATATAAACGTGACGCGAGAGGAACTAATTAATAATCTTAAAGAAGAACTCAAACCAAAACGATTTAAACATGTTCTTCGAGTCGAAGAAACAGCGTTAGAATTAGCAGGACAATATGATTACAAAGATCTAGAAAAAGTGAGTATCTCTGCTTTAATGCATGATCATTGTAAAGATTATGCAGACGAAAAGATGTATCAACTTGCGACAATGTATGCACCTTATGAGCCCTTAAGAGTTGCGAACGAAGCAGTATGGCACGGCCTAGCTGCGGCAGAATTAGCGCATGCGAAATATAGTGTGTTTGACGATGAAATCATTCATGCCATTGCACAACACACGATTGGCGCTAAGGAAATGAGCTTATTGAGCAAATTACTTTTTGTGGCAGATTATATTGAACCTGGTCGCAACTTTGATGGGGTGGATGAAGCTAGAAAATTAGCCGAAACAGATTTGGATGCAGTTGTCTTTTACAAGATGAGAGAAACAATCAAACATCTTGTTGAAACGAATAAGAAAGTATATGTTGAAAGTGTGGTTATTTATAACCACTGGGCAAAAAAACAGGAGGGTTAATTATTATAAACACAAAAGAAAAATTAGAAGTAATTGTACGCGCCGCAGATGATCGTTTAGCACATGATATCATGGTCTTAGACGTCGCACAATTGACACCATTAGCAGAGTACTTTGTCGTCATGGATGCTAAAAATGACCGACAATTATCAGCAATTATTAATGAAATTACTAGCGTGATTGAAGAGAATAATTTCGAATTAAAAAACGTTGAAGGAAAAAACGGTGGTAAATGGGTTTTAATTGATATGAATGATATTATTATTCATGTGTTCCACTATTCTGAACGTGCAAATTATAACTTAGAAAAAATTTGGCAAGATGCACCATTAGTTAATGTTAGCGACTGGATCTCAGAACAATGAGTTTCAGCCAAATAGCAGATGTATATGATCGATTCAATGATCTATCTGTGTATGAATATTGGGTAGACTATACTTTAAATAGTTTAGACCGGAAGCCTAAAAAAATGTTAGATATCGCCTGTGGAACAGGATGGTTTACGCAACTGATGATTCCTTTCGTTGATTCAGTCATTGGGATTGATATTGATGAGGATATGTTAGAGGTTGCTCGTCAAGAAGTAGTTAATTTACCGAATGTTGAATTCATGTATGGTGATATGACGTGTTTATCAGCGGATTTAAGGGGCTTTGACTTAGTCACTTGTTACTTGGACTCACTATGCTTTCTAAACGACTACGAGGCCGTTAAAGAGGCGTTACAAGGGATGTATCGCACTTTGTCTGAGCATGGAACGTTATTGTTTGATGTTTGGACGCCGTATCAAATGACGGATGTCTTTTCTGAATTTGAATACTTTGATCAAGACGAGTCAGCAACTTTAATTTGGGAAAGCGCCAGTGATGCTGAATCACTAAGCGTTGAGCATTACTTGACTGTCTATAGACAAGTTGAGGGGTCGCAGTTTGAACGCGTCGATGTTAAACTTCAAGAGCAAACTTTCCCACTAGAGAAGTATATGGATGCTTTAATTGAAGCAGGCTTTCAAGCGGATAAGATTGAAGTGTTTGTTGATTACGGAAGTAAATATTATGACAAGAGAACAGATGAAGAGGCAGACCGTTGGTTCTTTAGATGTATTAAGTAAGAGTTGGGGAGTGTTATAAGATGAAGATTGTTTCAGTCATTGCCGAATATAATCCTTTCCATCTTGGCCACCAATATCAATTAGAACAAATCAAGCAAAGAACTTCGGCAGATGCGCTCGTTGTATTGATGAGTGGAAACGTTGTTCAACGCGGAGAATTTGCTGTAATTGATAAATGGCAAAGAGCTGAGATTGCATTGGAATACGGTGCTGACCTCGTCTTAGAGTTACCACTCTTAGCTAGTTTACAAGCAGCGGATTACTTCGCGTATTGGTCGGTTAAGACACTAGAATTATTAGGTTCAGATCAGCTTGTTTTTGGAACAGAATCTGCTTCCTATGAAGACTTGAATGCTTATGTTCATTGGTTAGTTGAGAATGAAGAAGCAATCGATAGAAGTGTTAAAACTTATCTTAACGACGGCTATTCTTATGTAGCGAGTTATCAATCTGCTGTAGAAGCTATAGATAACTCTTCTGAAAAGGCGAAACTTTTAACAGACTCACCGAATCATTTATTAGGAATTCAATACATTAGGGCTTTGAAGCAATTAAATTCTAAGATGGATGTCTTAGCTATTTCTAGAATTAAACACAATGAAAATATGCAAGAAGTCTTAAGTGGCAGCCAAATACGAGAATTGAATCGTCAACAATTAGTCACCGAGGATACTGTACCAAAGCGGACATATCAAAAACTAGTAAGTCATCCAAACGTACAACTTGCTGATTATTATGATTTACTAAAGTACCAAGTACAAAGTCAAAGTGCCGACCGCTTAACTCAATATCAAGGCATTGATCATGGTGTTGAACATTATATTAATCAGCAAATTTTGGAAACCGATAATTTCGAATCTTTAATTGATACACTCACATCTAAAAGATGGACGAAAGCATCCATCCAAAGAAAGCTTATGATGATTCTGTTAAATATAACAAACAAAGAATGGCAAGAAAGCATTAAATTAAACAATGATCTACTTACGATTCGCGTACTTGGTTACTCGGATGCGGGAAGAAAAGTACTTAAGGTGAAGCGAAACCAAACAGGATTGAATTTATTTAGTAATTTGACTCAAGACAACGCACGAAATTATCAATTAAATTTGCGTGCGGACACAGTCTATTCACTCAATCCAAAACATAGAATAATGCAACAAAACACAGGAAGATTCCCAATTCACTATTAATTGAAAAGGAATCGTGTTAATATTAAAATAATCTTGACAAGAATTGTAAACTTCAATATAATAAATCTTGTCGTTTTAGAGGTGATAATAGATGAAATGGACAATCCGCCAATTAAAAGATCATCCTGATGATATTATTAATTTTGAAGAATCTTTAGATATTAAAGAACAGCTCATGGAGCGAAATCCTTCAATCTTAGATGTGGAATCAGTGATGGTAAACGGATATTTCGTACCTTCTAATGAAGATATCATTCTTCATGGTCAAATCGATACTCGACTGACGGTGCCGTCATCGAGATCATTAGAACCAGTATCATTACACTTAAACATTCCAATTAGCGAACGTTATGTGTATGAGGAATATGATGGAAACGTCGGGGAATATGAAGAGACTACGATTGTACTTCAGTATGATTATATTGATTTAGATGAAGCAGTGACTGATAACATCGCGATTAATATACCTACAAGAGTATTGAAACCAGGAGAAGAAGACGGAGATTTACCGTCGGGTAATGATTGGACACTCGTCACCGAAGAAGAATACGAGCAAAACTTAGCGGAAGAGAAAGCCGAATCGGTTGATCCTCGCTTTGCAGCCTTAAAAACGCTATTAGATAACGAAGATGAGGAAGAATAACCTCAAACATCAACTAGGAGGTGTAGAGAATGGCAGTACCTAAACGTAAAACATCAAAAGCAAAGAAAAGAGCACGTCGTACACACTACAAGTTACAAGTACCAGGAATGAACACTTGTGCTAACTGTGGAGAATTAAAATTAAGCCACCGTGTATGTTCCTCATGTGGACACTACGATGGAAAAGAAGTTGTATCTAATACAGCTGAATAATTTTGTTGAGCTAATCTTTTTGATTAGCTCTATTTTTTTGCTTTAAATTTCAAAATAGTAT
>NZ_JACAOA010000038.1 GCF_014049385.1 Ruoffia halotolerans
TTATTAAAATTTTATTTATTTTTAAAGGTATGAATTTAATGAAATTAGCATAAAGATGTATTTCATAATTACCCCAATTGTCATTATATAGGAGATATTGGCTAATAATATTGATTTCAGATGTGTTCAATGGTGTATTACTATATAAATTTATAGATTGTTCAATAAATATTCTAAAATGAGTATAAAATATGCTGTCGAAATTCTCTTTTTTTTCGTTTAATTCTTCTAATTTTTTATTCAAAAAGTAAATATCTTCATTTACTAATCCAGGGGCTAAGCTATTTAAAACTCATATATTGAAACAGAATTGTAAAATGAAGCTAATCTATAAAACTCTTCAGGGCTTACCTTTAACCTTTGAAGTAAAGCAAATAATTTATCAGCTGAAATGCCAGATTTACCAGTTTCAAAATTTGAAAGAAATGGTTGTGAAACAATACCTTTGGCAGTATCTTTTAAAGTTAATTGTTTTTCTAATCGTAAATTTCTGAAAATTGGTCCTAATGATTGCATATGAATTTATCCTTCCCAAATAAATTAAAGTAAAATTAAATTATTAAAATCATAAAATGGTTGCATGATACTATAGAGTTATTAAAACTCAAGGAGGCGTAAGTATTAAAAGTAAGGCGTTAAAGCTTATTTGTCTGATTTTAGTGTGTTTAATTTCTGTTGATGGGTTTCAAAATGGCCAATTTATACCTACTGATGATGACGAAGTAATAGTGCTCCCAGAATGAGTAATATTGAGGAATAAAGTTTTATTGATTCCACATTAGTATAACTGTTACAGGTTTATTGTTATTTAGTTATCATTGTTATGCGACTCAATGATGATATTTGAATTTTGCAATAGAAGGAAAATTCAAAAGTACACATTAACAATTATACTTAAAAATTTTATATTTTAAAAGGAGAATTCTGATGTTCGATTATATAAAAGATACGATATTAGAAAATAAGATATTAATAATTATTTTCATTATATTCATAATTATTAGAAGTCTTATATTTCCGTTCTATAGTATCGAAGGAGCTTCAATGGATTATACATTAGAACATGGAGAGAAGGTAATTGGAACAAATTATTTTGAAATCGATCGATTTGATATAGTCATTATGGATGTTCCAGAATTAGATAAGTACTATATTAAAAGAATTATTGGATTACCAGGTGATCGTATTGAATACAAAAATGATGAACTTTATATAAACAATGAGTTGGTAACAGAGCCATATTTAGAAACTAAAAAAGAAGAATGGAAGCAGTTTACAGAAGATCTTATTATTGAAAAAGTACCTGATGATGAATATTTTGTTCTAGGTGATAATCGTCGAAATTCAAAAGATAGTAGAGATATGGGGACTATACCTAAGAAAAATATTTTATCAGAAGCATTACTTATTTATTGGCCATTAAATAAAGTAAATTTAATAAAATGACTAAATAAACCATGTAATACTTTAAACTTACATAGAAAAGTATACTAGAGATTCACAAAAATATTCAAGAGGAGCACAAATGTTAATGCTAAATTAGATTCAACAATATTTGCTAGATAAGTTTCGGCACTTTATTTCATAAAAAAATAATTCAGTTATACTTTTACAGTATCAATTGAATTGGGTGATGAAAGGTGAACGAAAAAAAGATGAGTATTTATCACGAAATCCATCGATTGCATCGATTGGGATTCAACAAAAGTCAAATTGAACGAAAGGTTGGCGTAAATCAAGATACGGTGAGAAAATATCTAGAAAAAGACTTTGAGGAAATGACTGAAGGGACATATATATTACAAAATCGAACCAAGAAAATGGATCCTTACGCAGATATTATTCTTGAGTGGCTGAAGGAGCTTAGATACTTCTATTACTTTCAAAATCAGCTTATATTTCAAGATATTTATTTTTCAGTTTGAATATATAACTATAAATTTGTAATTAAATAAAAATGAGATAGGAGACTAGAACATGAAAAAAATAGTATTAGTATTGGGGATTATAGGTTTTCTGGTAGGCATGCCAGTGCATGAGGTTGAAACTGTAAGTGCTCAAGAAGTTGAATCCTCAAGTGAAGTAAATAATTCCGTTCCGAATAGTCAAGGTATTTACGTAAATGTATATGAAACCTTTTGGTTTCCGCCTTCAAGCATTATTTACGATAAAAATGGGCTATATGGAACATTATATTTTAATGATAGAGTGAGCAATGACTTTTTTTACAATGCTTATAAATATTCTGGATGGGTTTATCCAAAAGGTGGTGGACCGTCAGTAGGATATAGTGTTATACCTGAATCAGAATAATTAAGCGTAATCGATTTTTTTTCATTATTAATCAGTTTTAGATTAGAATTTGAATTTTACCAAGTTCTAATCTTTTTGTATGTTAAGATTAAGAACATAAAGGGTTTATGAAAAATTGATTTAGAAAAAAACATACTATTATAAATTGCGAAGCGTTGATTTAATAATGTATAAAGGAAGATAATATTGAATAGAAAAATTTTAAATTCATTTGTATGGAAATTACTAGAGAGAGGTGGAGCTCAGGCTGTACAAGTATTCATGCAACTCATTTTAGCTAGATTACTTGGTCCTGAAATTCTAGGAAGAATGGCTATAATATTAGTATTCACTAATATTTTTTTAGTTTTCATAGAAGGTGGATTCAATACTGCACTAATCCAGAAGAAGAAAGTGGATGCATTAGATTATTCAACAGTTCTAGTATTCAGTGTATTGGTGTCGATATTTTTTTATCTATTATTATATGTATTGGCTCCCATTATAGGAAACTTTTACAATGATAATGAACTCAGTACAATCATTCGAATTTTAGGCGTTGTATTGTTTCCACTAGGTTACAATTCAATCCAAATTGCTTATATATCTAGAAATCAGAATTTCAAACCACTTTTCTTATCAAGCTCGATGTCCTTGTTTATTTCTGGTGGTGTTGCTGTTGTATTAGCACTAAATGGTTTTGGTATATGGGTTTTAGTGATACAGCAAATTATAAGTAGTTATTTAAACCCGATATTATTAAATCGTATCATTAAATTTAAAGTGAATCTTAAATTCTCACTGAATCGCCTTAGGAGTATGTTTAAATTTGGGATTGGTATATTGGCAGGTAACTTAATCTACAGTCTTTATTTGGATTTGAGAAAATTATTAATTGGAAAAGTATATAGTACCGAAGATTTAGGTTTTTATCAAAGAGGTGAGCTAATACCAAAATCAGTCGTCACAAACTTTGATAAAGTTTTACAAAGTATTATTTTTCCAACGCTATCTTCATTACAAGATGAACACAGCAAAATGAAGCATATAATAAAAAAGACGATGGAAGTCTCAGCTTTTATTATTTATCCCATAGGTATTGGTTTATTTATAGTCTCTGAGCCGTTAATCATTGTTATATTAACGGACGAATGGCTGGAGGCGGTACCGTATTTAAGGGTATTTGCGATAACGTATTCTTTATGGCCCTTACTTTCATTAAATTTACAGTCAATTAAGGCACTTGGTAAAAGCGATTTAATTGTAAAAATGGAATTTACTAAAAGGGTCGTTGGTTTATTACTGATTATTATTACTCTCCCATATGGGCCTTATTATATCGCTTTAGGAACTTTGATAGAGAGAATTATTGAATTGTTTATCAATGCGTATCCCAATAGGAAATTGATTAATTTTACACTCTCTGAGCAGTTTATGGTAACATTACCCTCATTAACTTCAGCTATTGTGATGTTAATCATCGTTTACCCAATAAATTTTTTAACGATCAGTATGTACTATAAGTTAATCTTAGAAATTTCATTAGGCATCATTGTATACTTACTTGCCTCAACGCAAATAAATAAAAATTTGTTGAAATATTTTATCAAAGTGCTTAAACAAAAATGAGTATTTGTTTAATGGTTGATGATAGGAAATTGAGTTAGAATTGTAGGTAATAAGTAACCCATCAGTTGCGAGAAGTTATTCGTGAAAAAATTGGATAAACTATATTATTTATAATATGATGTTAAAGCGTTTTAACAATGGAATGGCTCTATTGATTAGTGGGAGGGTGGTCATCGCTAATAAGAGAGGCTTATTATTTCCTACCGTATCTAATTGAGGAAGAAGGGCACTGTAGATGAGTGGCATGCTTTCTAGCAGCAGTGGATATCATAACCACATCGATCGATTAGATATCTCCTGTAATAAACGTTTATATCAATGCTAATATAGGTAATGATTTTAGTAAAATAGAATGGAGGACATCATGAATCGAATGACATGGATTGGTTTGATATTATTGACCGCTGCACTTTTAATAGGACGTTTTTACCTATTTTGAATACCTGGATAACTGATATCTTATTAGTGTAAAGAGCAATTATAAAATGTCAAGTCTGTCATTCATACTGAAAGAGAGTCTGCGATTAACTTAGAACAAGAATTGCAGCAAATCATCCAATCTTTCACCACAGCACCGGTTGACTTTACTTACCGTAATACTAAAGCTCTGACTAATCAACTAACACATTCGATTGTTACGATCGTGACAGAGGCCTTTACGAATATTAATAAACATTCTGATGCGACCGCTGTAACCATTTGCTTTATTGAACTAGTTGATAAATGGACTTTACTTATCTTAGATAATGGGAAGAATTCCAGTCATAAAGATAGCCCATTAAAATCAGAGGGGATCGGACTTTTGAATATGGAAGAACGTGTGAAAATGTTAAATGGGACGCTATTTATAAGCAATGAGAAAGGCTTTAGAATATTCATTACAATACCTATGGAGGAAATGGAAGAATGAAGATTATAGTTATCGATGATGATGCGATGGTAACAAATGGTATTAAGACCATTATCGAGATGGTCACTCAAAACAATGACAATCCTTATAAAGTAGTAGCAACTGGTAAGACTGGGGAAGATGCACTAACATTATATCCACTACACAATCCTGATATAGTCTTATTAGATATTCGCATGCCGATTATGAATGGCATTGATGCAGGGCGAACCCTAATTAAAGAGTACCCAAATGCTAAGATTATTTACTTAACTACATTCTTGGAAGATGAGTATATTATTGAAGCATTAAAGATTGGGGCTAAGGGTTACTTAATGAAAACAGACTTCGATAGCTTAATACCAGCAATTGAACCTGTATCTAACGGACATAGAGTATACGGAGATGAGATTGTCGCGAAGATTCCATCATTTCTATCCTCAGATCAAAAAGAAAAAGGGCAAAGCCAGACAGAACATCAATCCCTCAGTGAACAAGAAGTGGAGTTAATACATTGGGTAGCCCAAGGATTAAATAATAAAGAAATCGCTGAGCAAATGCATTTCTCAGAAGGAACAATCAGAAACTACTTATCGAACCTATTAGAGAAGTTAGAATTAAGAGACCGCACACAACTAGCGATTTATTATTTTAAGAATATGGGGGAGTAGGAGGAGCCAAGTGATTGCTTCTTTTTTTGTTTGATGAGCTAGGAACCTAGGTATTCAGGTTGAGTAACCTAGATTTTTTTGATGCAAAGAGAGGATGCAATCGGATTTGTTGAAATTGATGCTTACTAAAAAATGTAGGATACAAAAATGTTGTATTAGATATTAATAAGCAGTTAGTAGTTTCTTCTTTTAGGAATTTTCCTTTAGTTCAAGTTCAACAGAATTTATCAAATTATTGATTGTTTTTTCATAAGCCCGACCTAATGTGTCATTATTAAACTGGTAGATGATATCAATAGCGCGGTCTGTGTATTTTTTGCCTTCAGTAATCTTGCCTTGCGCAATCATTGCTTTGCCTTTTAGGTATTGTAATTTATTGATCTCATAGAAATAAGGTGTATTGTTTAAATCATCAAGCAGTTCGTTAATCATATCAATTGCTAGAAATGTTTCTCGTTCCTTAATTAATTTATTGATGAAGTTAGTTTGGATGATAACAACAGAGTGCTTATAATTTCCTTCATCAACATAATTGGCTGCAGATGTCTTAGCTTTCTTTAAGAGAAGCCTATTAATATCTAAGGGGATAAACTTAATAAAGTTAGTGTAGAGATATACTTCATAGCTCCCCCAGTAATCATTGGCCATCAAATAATTGATGATTGTGTTTGTATTTGTTTGATTGATGGGTAGATCAGTTAAGTGATCGATAAAGTGAGTTATAAGGATTTTGTAGTGAGTATAGAATAAGGAATCATATTTATTTTTATTCTCATCAAGCTCAGTTAATTTTTGATTAAGTAGGCGTACATCATCATTACGAAAAGCGGGTGTTAAACTCGCAATAAATTCTTGAATCGGTGTAGAATTATAATTAGACACTAAACGGTAGAACTCTTTGGGATCAACTTTTAATCGTTGAAGTAAAGCTAATAAGTTGGAGGCAGAAATATCATTTTTTTCATTTTCAAATTTAGAAAGAAAAGAGACAGATACAATATCCTTACTAACTTCTTCAAGAGTTAAGCCTTTCGATTTTCGAATTCGTTTAAAGAGTGGACCAATATGCTGCATGATATATACTCCTTTGCGTTTGAACTATAGTCAAATATTAGAATATGTTAATAATACTTATGATAAGATGAATTTATAAAATGTCAAGGAGGGATAATATAATCAAGCTTAAGTTTTTTACTGCCGTCTGTTTTTTATTAGTCACTCTCAATATCACTAGTTATTCAAAAGTAATATCATTTCCAATGGATGATGATGATGATTATGTCCCGTATATTATTAAACATTTATGACTTAAAAAGATCTTTAATAATATATTACAAGGAGAAGGTTGATGTTGGTTCTACTTTTTCTTAGTTCAATGTAACTTAGAATTCAATATACTATTCAAAATATTTAATTAGAACTATGCCAATTGTCATTAAAAAGTTCAGATAATTATTAGTAATCGATAAAATAAGTAACTGAATGTACATTAGGAGGAAAAAGATGAATAAATTAAGAAGTAACAATTATAAAATATTTAGATTATTAATTCTTGCGATAACATTAATTCAGCTTGGGACATTCACTACAACGGTATCTGCTAAATTAGTTCTCATATCATATAGATATGATGAAAACAAAATTACTGGAAATCTTACAAATTATCATAATTATTTATATCGCGATGTTCCAGATAATGCATATATATCTTCAACGATAACTCGTATTGTAGAAGAGGGATGGAATTACATTAGGTTTGAGAAAATTAATAATTATAATTGGTGATTTATGTAGTTTAAGTAGGTGTCATCAGTGATTGAGTTATTAGACATACCCATTAAATTTAAAAGTCCATTCTAATAAATGTTAGTGTTACGTTCCAAGAGGGCAATTTTTATGGTCTTGGTGGAGCCAATGGTTCAAGAATGAGCTCAGTCCTTAATGCTATAGTTAAGCTAATTGAGTATGAAGGATAGATTGAAGTGAGTGGTCTAAACGTAACGCAGGCTCAAAGTTCTATTCAAAAGGTAATGTATTTAGAATATTCCGAGTGGTTTGACTATAACTTAACAGCAATGGACTACCATAAGCTATATTCAAAATTATGGAAGTCTGAGCTTGACTTGGATGGAGAGATTAATTATTGGGGCATGAAAGACTATGTCAATCGAAAGATTGACAAATACTCTTTAGAAATGCGGAAAAAACTACTGCCAAGTTTATGTGCACTTTCCTCGGCAAGATATCTAATTATGGATGAACTGATTAACGACTTAAACTAGGATACAGTTGTCTTGTTCAAACGGTGGCTGGAAAAAAATATCAGGAAAACAAATCTTATTTACTTCGCACTATCATGATACTATTTTTGAATTGTGTGATGCGGTGTAGGAGATTGAAAACTATCAATTGAAGCCTGTAGAGCAGTGAGGAGGATAATCCATGATATTGTTAGAGTTTTATAGTAAAAAAATTTACCGTAATAAATTTAATTTGATTCTATTGGTGATTTTAGCTGTAATTATGGGACTTTCACTTTATTTTAATAACAATTCCAACTCACTGATTTCTACTGTTAAGATGGAGCAAAATGATTTAAAAGCGATGCAAAGCAATATAGCTAATAACGCAGAACAAAATGCAGCTTTTACAGAACAGATAGAAAATAATGAGCGGTTTTTTTCATATTATGAATCAGGAGAGTATTCAAAAGCCTATGCGACGCGAATTGAAAAATTAGTCAAGATTAGAGAAATTAGTGCTAACACTACTAATATTGAAAGCGATTTAAGGGTTTTAGATGAGATAATAGCGGAGTTAGAAGCACTGGCTGAACATAACCTAGAGTATGATTCTGTCTTTACCCCAACCAAAGGATTTAACTTTATGGCCTATTCAACAGTTAATTCTCTGGTGCCGTATTTGTTAATTCCATCTTTAATATTAATAATGACTAGTTTGTTTACTGACTCTTATAAGCGTAATCTTAATATTGATCTGACGTATCCACTTAAGTTAACAGAATTAAGAATGAGTAAATTTGTCACTGCCTTATTCTATTCAATCATCAGTTACTTAATCTATATGTTAGTCAGTTTTGGGTTGTCTTCATTAATTTCTGGAATAGGGTCTTTTAATTACCCATTAGTAGCTTATGGTGAAGATGGCATATCAATGCATGTTTACGATACATTGACTATTATGCTAGGAAGTATTGCCATACATTTCTTATTGTTAGTACTATTGGTATTACTTGTTTTGTTGCTTTCAGATTATATCCGTAATCGTCTCTATTTATTTTTTGTAATTTTACTGATTGTCTATTCTCAAGTTTTAGTTGTACCTTTAATTCCGCCTTTATATGGAATAAGTCATTTATTTCCTTTCTACTATTTAAATGCGAAGTCCATCATTAGTTATGAATCAGCTTTCTTACTAGGTAATTTAAATTTGAATTTTAAAACAGGTATATTAGTGATTACAGGTTATATTGTTTTATTATCTTCGATAATTTTTACGAACAATTTTAAAAATCAGAAAAGGATGGAGAATTAAAATGAAAAAATTACTATGTTTATTATTTGTATTAGTTACAATTACAAGTGTAGGAGCTACTTCAGCTAGTGCACAAGTTACGAAAGAGGTTATAAGTTCTTACTATTATGAATATAATAAGTTCACTGGTAATACTAGAAATTATGGGTATACATGGATTTTTGTGCCTGCCTCAGCATACATCACTGAAATTGCTGACAATTTTATTAGTGAGAATTTAACTTATATCACTCACAAAAGAAATTACTTTTATTCAAGATATAACTAAAAATTTCATATAACTATTCAATGATTAGTACTATAAAGAATATTTACAAACTTAATAGATTGTGACAACTATTCTTTAGTTGATCACAAAATGTTTTGTTGCATTTTAGAGTGATTTGGTACATTCAAGATGATATTTAATACTATTACTATATAATTGTATTAGTAGACAATGGAGAATAGGAATTACTAAATTTAAGAACGTTCATAAAAATTGTTTCTTGTCAGTATTATCAGGGGAGGTATCATCAATGATTCAGTTATCGGATGTATCCATTCAATTTGAAGAGCCCATTCTAACGAATGTTAGTGTTACATTCCAAGAAGGGAAGATTTATGGTCTTGTTGGAGCTAATGGTTCCGGCAAGAGCTCAGTTCTTCGTGCTATTGCAAGGCTAATCAAGTATGAAGGGAAGATTGAGGTAGGTGGTTCAAACGTAACGCAGGCTCAGAGTGGATTTCAAAAGGTAATGTATTTTGAACATTCTGAGTGGTTTGACTATAACTTAACAGCAATGGACTACCTTAAGCTATATTCAAAATTATGGAAGTCTGAAGTAGAGTTGAAAGAAGTGGTATCTTATTGGGGTATGGAAGATTATGTTAATCGCAAGATTGGCAAATATTCTTTAGGGATGCGCCAAAAACTACTGCTAAGTTTATATGCACTTTCTACGTCAAGATATCTGATTATGGATGAACCGACTAATGGCTTAGATAAAGATGCTGTTATTTTATTCAAACAATGGCTAGAAAAAGAAAAAGTATCAGGCAAACTCATTGTATTTACCTCACACTATCATGATACTATTTTTGAATTGTGTGATGCAGTGTATGAGATTGAAAACCATCAATTGAATCTCGTAGATCAGTGAGGAGGGTAAGCTATGATATTATTAGATTTTTATAGTAAAAAGATTTATCGGAATAAGTTCAACTTGATCTTATTAGTGGTTCTAGGGGTAGTTATGGGTGTGTTGTTATATTTTAATACCTTATCCAATACGCTAGCTCTCTTTGTTGAATCAGAGCTTGGGGCTATGAACGAGCAACTAGCTACGACGACGAATCAAGAACAAATCGCATCTATTGAACAACAGATTGAAAATAATGAACTGTTTTTAGCTTATTATGAATCGGGTCAATATTCTGAAGCCTACAAGACGCGAATTGAAAAATTACACAGAGTAAGAGATATTACAGTGAGAACAACGAATAATGATAGCGAATTAAGACAATGGGATGAATCAATTGCTGAGCTTGAAGTACTTGCAGAGCATAACCTGCAATATGACTCAGTTCATTCTCCAACAAAAGGCTTTCAATTTATGACATATTCGACAGCCAATTCTTTGATTCCTTACTTATTAATCCCTTCTTTAATACTAATAATGGCAAGTTTGTTTACTGATTCTTATAAACGTAATCTCAATATTGATCTAACTTATCCACTTAAGTTAACAGAATTAAGAATGAGTAAATTCACCACTGCTTTATTTTACTCTGTAATCAGTTACTTACTTTATATGTTAATAAGCTTTGGTCTTTCCTCGTTAATCTCCGGGGTAGGGTCTTTAGACTATCCATTCGTAGCTTATGCTAAAGATGGTATATCAATGCATGTTTATGATACGTTGACCATTTTACAAGGAAGTATCATCCTACATTTCTTATTGTTAGTACTACTAGTCTTACTCGTTTTGTTGCTTTCTGATTATATCCGTAATCGTCTTTATTTATTCTTTGTAATGTTATTGCTTGTCTTTTCTCAAGTATTAGTGATACCTTTAGTTCCGCCATTATATGGTATAAGTCATTTATTTCCTTTCTTGTATTTGGATGCGAAGTCCATCATTAGTTACGAATCAGCATTCTTGCTGGGGAATTTAAACTTGAATTTCACCACTGGTATTATAGTGGTTGTGGGGTGGATTGTTGTCTTAGCTGCGATGATTCTTATAAAAGATTTGAAGAAACAAAAAGATATGTAATGCTAACTAGTATAAAAAATACATCGATCCATAAGAGAGCAAATCTCTATGAATTGATGTATTTTATTTATTAATATTCAGTTTGGTTATCTTGTCGTTGTCTCTTTTGTTCGTCTGAGATAGCTAGGAGTTTGTCATGTAATTCATTCTCCATAGCTGTTAATTCTTGTTCAGCTAGACGACGTTGTTGGCGACCTGTTTTTTGGATTTCTAAGGTTTCTTCTAAGGCTCCAACAAGGTTGGCTTGAGTTTTACGTAATGTATCGATATCAATCACTCCTCGTTCTGCTTCGCGAGCAATATCAACTGTACTTTGTTTCAACATTTCAGAATTCTTAAGTAACAAGTTGTTCGTTGTCTCAGACACTTGGCGTTGTGATGTGGCCGCGTTTTGTTGTCTAAGTAAGGCTAGGGCAATTGTAATTTGGTTCTCCCATAATGGGATAGCCGTATGGACGGATACTTGAATCTTTTCTGCCAGAACTTGGTTCGTGTTTTGAATCATTCGAATTTGTGGTGCTTGTTGAATAGTCATTTGACGTGTTAAGCGTAGATCATGTGTTCGCTTGTCCAAGCGGTCTAAGAATTGATTTAAGTCGTTCACTTTTTGAACTTCCATTTGATCTTGAGTCTGACGTGCTTTTTCGATGGCTGCTGGGATGACTTCGTTTTGAAGTTGTTCCATCTTAACTTCTCCGGCAGCAATGTAGACATTTAAAGCGTCAAAGTAATCTTTATTTTTATTATAGAATTGTTCTAACATCTGATTGTCATTTAACAATTCCGTTTTTTCGCGTTCTAAGCGAATAGCCACTCGGTCAATTTGGCTCCCAATTTGTTGGTAACGCATTTGAGTTTCAGTAATTGAACTCTTTACACGTTTGAAAACACGTTGGAAGATGTTTGGTTCAGCTGTTAGTTGACGTGGGTCAGATTCTTGTAGTTTAGTCATTAACTCTGTAAGAACATCACCGACTTCTCCCGTATCTTTTAATTGGACTTGTTGAAGGATTGAGCGGGAGAATTCACTTAATTTTTTCTGTGCATTTGATCCATAAGCGATGATGGCACCCATATTCGTTTCATCAATTTGTTTAGCTAAGTCTTGCGCTTGTTTTTGACGATGTTCTGGTAAACGTTCGATTAACTTTTCATTGGTTACTTGACGTTTAGCAATCATTTCTTGATCAGCTAGGTCTTTTTCAAGCGTTTGCTCGATAGTTTCATCGAAGGGATTGGCTAGTAATTCATCAAATTCAGATGATTCTTGTTGCGTTGGTTGAACAGGTTCATTAATAGAACCGTGTTCTTGTTCTAATAGTTCGTCGAATAAGTCTTTTTCTTCAGTCATATTTTTCTACTCCTTCGTCTCGATGTCATCATCTTTGTCCATATTATTCCAATCTTCTAATATATCATCAACTGATTTAGACGGTTCATTTGTTTGCTGGCGATTTAAAGTACGGTTAGCTAAATTAATCTCGTCATCTAAATCTTGATAAGTCGCTTTGTGGAAGCTAATATAATCTTCAGTTAAGCGTTCAGCTAATTCTTCAATTGTTTGAGCACTTTTTTCTAGAATCAGATACGTTTGTTTGTTCTTAGCAATGTGTTTGCTTACTTCATTGTATTTCTTAGTTAAATCATCTAAGGAAGGGAAAATACGGTATATAACATCTCCGGCTTCACTGAAGCGTTTAGGTTCTTTGACAATGTCTTGAAAGAATTGCTTACTTATTTCAATCGTATTGTGTCTAACATCAATGGCACGTAATTTAGCAGTGGCGCTCATTTGTTTTTCAATCGAGATAATATGTTCACGCGCTTGGGCTAATTGTTCTCTAAAGTATGAAATCTCTTCATCACTTAAACCAGCTTCACGATAATGTTGAATTTTATCTGTTGCTTTGGATCTATAAAAAGGGTTTTTGGTAAAAGATTTTGGCTGATTCACAAATATCTTATCAATGATAAAAGTCATAACTCCAAACCCAAAAAGGGTGGTTAGACATAAGATAAAGAGTAATATTATATTATTTATCATATGATAATCCACTTCAAAAATCGCATTAAGACCTGCCCCCGCAAGACTTAAAAGCGAAAATAAATAGACAATGGTTTGTAAAACATGGGGATTGTCATTAGTTTGATGGTTATATAGACGTGATAATGTTGAAATTGAACCAAGGGTCATAACGATGACGATGGTTAGGTAAATAAGTGAGTAGGGTAAATATGTTGAGCCGGATAGCAGTATCCCAAGGAATAGTAAAATTACAATAATCATGGGAACATTTCTGCGCTTACGACTTGATTTATTTGTATGTGGTCGTTTCATAATTAATCCTCCATTTAATTTTTTTTTTTAATGTTCATCATAATTTAAGTTTATCATAGAGCATTGAATCATTTATCGGACTAGAGACCCATATTTAAAAATTGGGCATATAAATTTAACCAAAAAGTCATGCATTACACACAGAACTTGTCTATACTTACATTTACAGAAGATTGAAAGGTGGATTGAAGTCTTTACTTGTATTATAGAGGAAGAGGCGCTACAATTTGTCTTATATTTATTAGGAGGTAGATGATGTATTCGAATCCAGAACATATCCCATTCTTACAAGATGGAGCTTTAAGAGAAAGTGAATTAATCTATGATGGGGCAATCTTACAATTGTATCGAAATCAAATCGAATTAGAGAACGGGCGACTTGCTTACCGTGAATTAATTAATCATCAATCAGCAGTCGGTATTTTAGCGATCACACCGCGCGATACTGCAATACTTGTGAAGCAATATCGACCTGCAGTAGTCGATCACATTATTGAAATACCTGCGGGTTTAAGAGATTACATTGAGGGTAGAGAAGAAGATGCACTCCTAGCAGCTAAGCGTGAACTTGAAGAAGAGACTGGCTATCAGGCGAACGATTGGACGGAATTAGGTAGTTTTTATGTGTCTCCAGGTTTTATTAATGAAAAGGTAACCGTATTTGTTGCGGAAGGCTTAATTAAAGTCGAAAATCCACTTGCTCAAGATGAGGACGAACAGATTGAATTAGTTGAATATACTCGTCAAGAAGTGAAGACTATGTTAGAAAATGACGAAGTGAGGGATATGAAGACTTCACTTGCTTTAAATTACTGGCTATATCAAAAGGGTGAATAAAATGTTTAATAGAAAACGAAATAGTGACTATGAAGATTATTTAGATTATGATAATAATCAAGAAGAAGAGCTAGAATTTGATGAAACACGTGAATATCAGATTAATCCAGATGAAACATATGAGGAGAATCAGTGGCCAAGTGAAGAGGATTACTCCTATTATCAAGAGCAACAAGATGACTTCAATCCTGAATATGAAACAAGAAGTCAAAGATATGCAAATGATGAACAAGAAATTCCATATGAAACAAATTATGAAAGTGAAATACCAGAAGAATATACAGAAGATAATGACGAGCAAGAAGCATCAAGAATGAGTCAAAACAATGCAATGCCAAGACGTGCGAAGTATAATGCTCGAATCGATCGCTTCTTAAACAATGGGATTATCATTGTTGGCGTATTATTAATTATCGTGTTAGTCATTGCATTCTTACTATAAAATACATAAAAGAAAGAGGAATAATTATGATTATTGGGCTAATTGGAGCGATGGAAGAAGAGATTCGCGAGTTAAAAAAAACGATTAAAAATCAAGAACACACTGAGCAATTCGGTGTAGAATTTATTAGAGGTAATATGGAAGGCAAAGAAGTTGTTCTCGTATTATCAGGGATTGGGAAAGTAAACGTAACAATCACAGTGACATTATTAAAACAATTATTCAGTGTGACACATATTATTAATACAGGATCAGCTGGAGCACTGGACTCTGCTTTAGAAGTTGGAGATATTGTAATCGCCCATTCATTAACTTATCATGATGTCGATGTGACCGGCTTTAATTATGAGCTTGGACAAATGGCTGGAATGCCAGCGCAATATTATCCCGATACTGAAATGGTAAGAATAGCTCAAAATGCATGTCGTGAGATTGGCTTAGAACCTTATATCGGACAAATTGTTTCGGGAGATCAATTTATTTCAACACAAGAACAAAAGTCAGAAATATTAAATAATTTCCCGTTAGCTCGAGCGGCTGAAATGGAATCAACTGCGATTGCTCAAGCAGCATATGTTATGGGAGTCCCATTTGTTATTATTCGTGCGATTTCAGATTCAGCTAATGATGAAGCTTCAGTTACATTCGATGAATTCATTGTTACTGCAGGTAAAGTATCTGCCACAATGGTGATGGCAACTGTTGCAGCCTTATAATTTACAATTTAAGGACGATGCCTCCTAAGAAATTAGGGGGTGTTTTTTTATGGTTAAAAAACCTTTTATTAAAATTGAATTAAAAATGTTGACTTATTTATTTATATATCTTATTATAAATTCAT
>NZ_JACAOA010000039.1 GCF_014049385.1 Ruoffia halotolerans
CCCATCAACCTTATTTGACAAAGAGCCAATTAATGTATCATTCACATTAGTAATAAATTATTTATTTACTTCATCTTTCACGTTATCAACAGCGTCTTCAGTTGACGCTTTTACATGTTGTGCTGAGTCACTTACATCGTCTGATAAGTCTTTAGCTTCAACAGAAATTGTATCTGCTAAGTCTTCTGCATCTTCTTTTAATTTTTGTGCATCTTTACTTAATTCATCTTTTGAATCTTTCATATCGCTTTTTACACGATTCCATTCTGTTGATGCTTCTTGACGAATATCGTCAAATTGAGATTTAAATTGATCCGCTGAATCTTTTAGATTTACTTTAATATCTTCAGTTGTTTCATAAGCAGCATCATATAATTCAACACCACGTTCTACTGCATAGTCAGTATATTCTCCAGCGCTATCTAAAAACTGATCAACTTCTACAGCTATATCACGACGTAGCTCTTTCCCTGATTTTGGTGCGTATAATAAAGCAGCAATTCCTGCTACTGAAGCGCCAAATAATGCTCCTAAGAAAAATCCTCCATTTTTACTCATTCAAATCATCCTTTCTATTATCATTCTTTTAGTTTTTTATTTTTATTTCTCCAGCAGTCTTTGATGCTGGTTTATTTTTAATATCAAATAATTCTGATTCATATAATTGTTTCTCTAAAGAATCTACCGTTGGTACAGGTGGTTTTGGTTTTGTCGCCGGTCGATTAGTCGTTTCTGTTCTGGGTGACGGTGCCGCTTCTCCTGCTGAAGGTCGTTTGCGTGCTACTCCTTTAGCTGAATTAACAAATTTTTCGATAGGTGATTGGCGTTTCTTCCCTACCCCTTTCAATAAATTTGAAGTCATATTTTTAGTTGAATCATTTAAATCAGATACGGATGTACCTATATCTCCGATAGCAACAAATAGTGGGTCTGTTTTGCTTAATTTACCATTTACATCGTCTACTAATGTGTTCGCTTTGTTCAATAAACCCTCAACTTCAATTGATAGATTATCTACGTCTTTTGTTACGACATCAATAGTAGTATTAAGTTTTTCAACCGTTTCATTTACATCTTTTAAAATTTGTGATAATTTTGATAAATTTAAACAAATAAATACAACTAATACCACGAATGCAAGCGCTGCAATAATACCAGCTAATTCTCCTATTGTCATACTACTAACTCACTCCTTCCCTGTTCTTATAGGATAAATATATCATTTTTTATGATATTGTACAAATAATAGGATACTTATTAAGTGAATTTTTATATAAAATATATTTGAAGTATCTTTCTAATCATGCAAAAAACTATTTAATTCATAATAATTCTGTTATATTTTAGTAAAGGAGCGTGTTAAATTGGTAATCGGACAACTAAACTTAGAGGCAATTCTAAGGAATTTTATGCCAGAAGAAACATCTGAGAATATTATTTTTTTCGGAACAATATTATTCCGTTTAATCATAATCACAGTTATTTTTTTAGTCGTGAAATACTTAGTTGAATCATTCTTTGATGCAAACCCTGCAGGACGTATTAGTATTACAGGGAAGCAATCACCACAACGAATTAAGACAATTAATACTTTACTTCGTAATTTTTCAATGTATATCTTATACTTCCTATTTGTATACTATCTACTAACTGCTTTAGGTTTTCCTGTTGGAACGCTATTAGCTGGGGCTGGAATAGCTGGGGTTGCGATTGGTCTTGGTGCGCAAGATTTGATTAATGATATGATTAATGGTTTCTTCATTATCTTTGAGAATCACTTTGAAGTGGGAGATTTTGTGGAAATTCCGACAGAAGAAATTACTGGTACAATTGAGGATGTTGGTATACGTACAACAACAATTCAGGCAGCAAGTGGGGATAAGTTTTATGTTCCCAATAGTGTAATTACAACTATCAACAATAAAAGCCGTAGTACACGCCAAGTGACGATTGAAATCCCTGTAGCAGACGAAACTGAATTTAAAACATTTGAAGCAGAAATGGAAGACATAACTCAAATGATTTATGAAAAATATAATGAAGTCATGCGCGATGAACCAACCATTGTTGGTTTCGTTCGAGGAGTTGATCAAACATTCAATTACCGTATTGCTTTTACTGTAGCAACGGGAGAAGATTATATGCATACAAGTATTT
This sequence comes from Ruoffia halotolerans, assembly GCF_014049385.1. Classification (GTDB taxonomy): domain Bacteria; phylum Bacillota; class Bacilli; order Lactobacillales; family Aerococcaceae; genus Ruoffia; species Ruoffia halotolerans. Next base: position 2,158 of record NZ_JACAOA010000039.1, read on the forward strand.
TCTACCGTGAATATTTATTTGCTTTACAAGAACAAGATTTCAAAATTCCAAGTTCTGTTTACGACGAAACATAATAAAAAATGCGATGAGCTTAAAAACTCATCGCATTTTTCTTATCTTGGATAGGTTTGTGTTAATTCTTCTAATAGCTTCATATCCTCATCATAGAACGTCACTTCATATTCATCTTTAGTTACATTAACAATCGCATATGTTTTATATGGATGAATGCCTCTTGAATTATTTAAACTACCAGGATTAACTAATAGTAATTCATCATCAATCAATTCGCTCTTTAATTGATGAGTATGGCCATGAAACACAAAGTTCGCTCCGCGTTCTTTAGCCAATTCAATGACGGCGCTGTTTGTACGATTTACACTTTGAACGTGTCCGTGAACTAAGTATACTTTACCTTCAGGTGTATCGATAATTTGTTCCATAGGATAATAATGAGTACCATCCATGTTCCCTTCCACCGCTCCATCGATTAATTCCCATATCGAATCATCTTGTTCAAATTCTGAATCTCCTAGATGGAAGATATAATCTACTGTTGGTCTAACTTCTTTAACAATGTCGTATACTTTTTTCCAACGTCCGTGATTATCACTTAATATCATCATTTTCATAAATATCCAGCTCCTTCATCCATGTATCTATTTTTTTATTTAATTCTTGCATAGCCTTTGCTCTGTGACTTATTTTATTCTTTTCAGCCAGAGGCATTTCAGCAAATGTCTGGTCTTTCTCAGGATAATAAAATAACGGATCATAGCCGAATCCATCGTCGCCACTTAATTCTTTGAGAATATAACCTTGAGCTTTCCCTTCAACCACTAGACTTTCATTATTTGGATAAGCTAACACTAATACAGATTGAAAGTATGCTTGGCGGTCTTCCCCTTCAAAACTTGCCATTTCGGTTAATAATTTCTGATTATTTCGTTGATCATCTTTCGGTTCCCCGCTGTATCTTGCACTGTATACACCCGGTTCGCCGTTTAATGATGGAACAACTAAGCCTGAGTCATCGGCTAAAGCAATGACCTGCAATTCATTAGCTATTGTCTCAGCTTTTAAACGGGCATTTTCTTCAAATGTTGTTCCAGTTTCCTCAACTTCTTCAACGTCAGGGTAATCTAATAATGATTTTACTTCGATATCAGTATTTTTGAACATCTCTTTAAATTCTTTAATTTTCCCTTGATTATGACTAGCTATCATGACGATCAACGATAATCTCTCCTTTTATATCACATTCTTGAACTTTAAGTTCAGGTTGCTTTAACCATTCGCGGGCGAAGATTTCAAATTCCGAAGCATTGCCCGTTGTATAAATTGCTTGAGTTGCTGGCGTGAGTGCTGCTTCTTCTGCAGTACGACTTAAACTAAAGTAATCGAGTAAGGTGCTCACTTCATTAATCGTTTCAACTCCAGAATCAATCAATGTAACCTCAGGTCCCATAACCTGTTGAATCTTGTCAATCAGTAAAGGATAATGCGTACAGCCTAGGACAAGGCTGTCTACTTTCGCCTCTTTTAAGGGCTCTAATCGGTGATTTATAATATCAAAAGCTTCATCTGTTTCAATATTTTGAGACTCTACGAGTTCAACAAACTCAGGACAAGCAATACTTGTTATATCTAGTGTGTCAGCTTTTTCAAGCATCACCTCTTTGTACATATTACTATTAATTGTTCCTTGAGTTCCGATAACACCGACGTGTCCGCCGGTCGTATTCTTAATGGCTGTACGGCAGCCAGAATGAATCACACCAACCACTGGTATTGCCAATGTCGCTCGAATCTCTTCTAACGCAGCTGCTGTCCCTGTATTACAAGCAATGACAAGCATTTTAATGCCCTTTTCTCGTAAGAAATTCGTCATCTGCCATATATATCGTTTAACTTCTTGTAATGACCTCGGTCCATATGGTGCGCGTGCACTGTCACCTAGATAGATGATGGATTCATTGGGTAGTTGTTTTAAACTTTGCTTTACAACTGTTAAACCACCAAAACCTGAATCAATGAAGCCTATGGGTAATTCTTTCATACATTCATCTCTTTTCTAATAGTACCGTATTAATAATATCGCATCGATATTAAGTGGAGTGAATAAATCACTCCGAAAGTAAACAAATAATTATTAACTTATAGTATAACGCTGATTACAAAATAATGCTAAAAAATGTTTCTAAAATTTCACAAAAAAACAATCCATTCACATGGATTGTTTTTTTTAACAAATTTTATTTACTTGCTCTTTCACTTTTCCCTAAGGCAAAAGAACGCTTGAATGCATTCACCATCCCTTTATCACTATAGACAAGAACATTGCTCTTATAGAATAAAAGTGAGAACCAAAGTACAAAGGCCATAAATAAGACGGAAACAATAATTGATATGACGATTTCAGTTGAACTCACGGTCTCTGCAGCGACTCTAAACGGCATGATAAATGGTGTAAATAATGGAATTTGCGATGTAATTCGGACTAATGAATTATTTGTTGAATCCAGTGCAAACATCCCAACATAAAATCCACCTAAGGCTATAAATACTATCGGTGTAATCGTTTTATTAACATCTTCCGTCTTAGACACTAAAGAACCTAAGAAACCGGCAAGAACAGTATAAATTAATATACCACTGACCGCATAGATAATACCTATGATAATGACATTACTACTACCTTGTAACAATTCACCAATATTAAATTCCTCAAAAGAATCAAGTAAATTTAATTGACGTAAAACTAAAGAAATTAAGAAATACAAACCGATATAAATAACGATTTGAGTCAGAATCACTAATAATATCCCAATCAATTTGCCTAAGAAATGGGCAGTAGGTGACACACTAGAAAGTATAATTTCCATAATTCGTGACCCTTTTTCAACTGCGATTTCTTGAGAAATAATACTCACATAATTCATAATAAATATGAATACAATAATCGAAACAGCATAAGCAATCCCAATTCTAACAAACCTCACAGGATCTTGAGCAGATTGTTCTACTACTTCGCCAGCCTCATTCCTACTCACATTAATACTATTAATCGATACGGCTGTATCTTGAATTTGAGTTAATTGTTCACCCGTTAAGCCCATTTCTTCCGCTGAATTGATAAAATTATATTGACTTAAGGCTTCTTCAAAAGGTGCTAATGAAATATCCTTGCTTGTAGTTTTACGGTAATACATTGGATTAGAATCACCATCTCCAAATATTAAATAACCGTCTAAATCATCTGTCTGTAAAGCTTCTTCTGCTTGGCCACGATTATAATCAAATTGTATTTGATTTCCAACATTAGCTTCCTCAATAATTTCTTGGACTTCAGCATTCGCGTCAATCACTGCAATATTACCCACGGATGAATCTGACTGACTGCTGCCGATGAAATAACCAATAGCTAACACAACACCAACCATTATAATTGGCGAGGCAATCATCCAGAAAAATGACCAAGATAGGACATTTTTTCGATACACTTCTTTAATAATAACTCCTAATCTATTCATGAATGGCTTCACCTGCTTTCATCTTAAATATTTCCTCTAATGTCGGCGGCTGTTGACTGAACTTCGGTAAATATTCACCTTTAGATATTGTTTTAAATAAAGGTTCACCATAAGATGCATCCTCGAGTTTCAATGTATATTGGTTTTTACTCGTTTCCTTCACATCGATGACCCCCTCTAATTCTTTGAGTTCATCAAGTGTCCAATCTGGTGTTTCTATATAGATAAATGTTCTTCCAAAGCTTTCTCTCACTTCATTAATTTCACCATACAATAATTGTTTTCCGTGGTGAATCATGACTAATTTATCACAAATCTCTTCGATATTATTCATATTATGACTTGAGAAGATGATTGCACTACCCTTTTCTTTCAAGTCTAAAATGCCTTGTTCTAATAACTCAGCATTCACCGGATCAAGTCCACTAAAGGGCTCATCTAAGATAACTAATTTAGGCTCATGAATTAACGTCGCAATGAGTTGGACCTTTTGCTGATTCCCTTTAGATAAAGTCTTAATCTTATCAGTTCGAGTCCCTTTAACATCAAACTTTATCATCCATTCATCGATTTTATTGTCAATATCATTTTTTTGCATTCCACGCAATTGGGCAAAATAGATGATTTGTTGTTCGATGGTCATTGTTTCATATAATCCACGTTCTTCTGGTAAATAACCGATAATATCATACAAATTATTGCCCAATTTTTCCCCGTTCCAGTTAACCTTACCGCCTTCTTCTGGAGTTAAAAAATCTAAAATCATTCGAAAGATTGTCGTTTTACCGGATCCATTTTGGCCAATCATTCCTAGAATTATTCCATCCTCAATCTCAAATGATACGCCATCGACTGCTCGTAAATCGCCAAAGCTTTTCACTAAATTGCTTACTGTTAACATAATAGCCTCCTTTAACGGTTTAAGTATATCGAATTCATTTTCATATGACAAATCATATTCTTTATCATAATTACGTAAAAAGACCCACATATTTTCAAATATGTAGGTCTAGTGTTTAATTCATATAAATGTTTACCATTCAATTTCTCTGACTTCTCCAGACTCTGTAGCTGTAAAGTCAACTTCTGTTCCTGCTTCTAAAAACGGTAAGTGATCATTTAATGATATGTCAGCTTTATAAACTGTTCCATCAAATGTAAAGTAATAAACCGTATTTCCTTCGACTACAACCGCTTGAACAGCATCCACTTCTCCTGTAAATTCATTCAAGTCATCTTCAGTTTCGATTTCTTCAATGTCTAATGGATTATCAACTGCGTAAGCTTGCATTAATTGAGACACACTTGATTCGACATAAACACTTTGATAGTTTTGAACATCAACTAATGCATATTCTTTAATTAATCCTGAATTATCTTTCAATGTAAGGATATACATCGGATTTCCATTAATGTTTATTAGTAATGGGAATGTCGCTGTGTAGCTTGTTTCTTGAACACTCCCTTCCGCTGAACGCATTGCCGAGAACTCTTCAGCAGCACTTAACGGATACATTTGTGCTTCTTTTGTTCTTAAGTTTACTAAGACGAAACCAATATTCGACTCATCTGCAACTACGGATGTAATACCAGTATATAAGTATAAATCGTCACCAATTGGTAAGTAGTTATAACCTGCCGTTGGTTCAGTGACTCCTTTTTGAGCAAAGAGTGAGTTAAAGAAGCCGTTACGGTAGTAACCTTGCATTGTTAATTGATGCATAATTAAATCTGCACCGTACACTCGGTCGATCCAACTTGGAATTTCTTCTAAAGAATACGTATTCGTTTCACCAGTCATCGCATTCAAGACAATGACACCATTTACTTCTGGTTCTCTAATAAAGAAATTACGCGTATAAGTTGAGGCTATATAATAAGGATTTCCTTCATCATCAATTTCAAAAGTTGGTGCTTCAAATAATGCAAATGGATTTGAAAAACGCAACTTACGCATGACGTCTCGGTTTAAAATTTCTGAGTGACTATAGCGAATAGGTTCAGGTGGTGTTTGTAATTGAACCTCACCCGTGACATTATCAACTTGGATATAATGTGGAATCCCTGTTTGAAAATTATTTAACCAACGGAAGAAACCAGCATATTCCAGTGGTGATACACGGTAAGGAGCGGAATCAATTGTAATTTGTGTATAATCTCCAGCTACTTCAAATTGAGAAACAAGTTCTGTTATATTACCTAATTGTCTATTTCCCAATCGTTCAGCCGTATCACGGTCAACTAAAGGAATTTGATTAATATTTGTCTCAGGAAAATCTTCTTCGAAAGAAGCTTGATCCACTGTAATCATATTTGAATACCCATCTGAAAAGAATACAGGTGATAAGACTAAGTAAGTAACCACACCAATAACTAATAAGATTGGCCATGGGTACACTAATAATTTATATTTCAGAGAGAATTTTGGCATACTAAAGCCAGTTTCTCCGTTTTTAAGTTTGGAAAATGTTTTTACACTATCTGCTAACAATTCAATAATTAAAACGCCAGCTACAATAAGGAATAAAAAAAACCAAAAATCAAGCGAAGCATAATGTAATGGTGGTAGCATAATATAGTAGTAAAGAGCTATTAACATCGCTAGTACTATATATAAATAACGTACTTTTCCTCCACTTAATTTATTTTTGGACATCCTATTTTGGAAAGATTCTTTCCAATTCCTGTTTTTAAATGTATCGGTTACATCTTTCATTAAAAAATTCCTTTCTATATTTTATTGTGGGAAAAATTCCTTTAAAGTTGGCTCGAAATAAATACCCCATTTGATATCTCGATTCAAGGCTAACGTATTGTCTAGTGATTGCTCAATAATGCTTCCTGTCTTCACTAGAGACTCTTCAATGGAAAGCCCTCTACTATACCAAACCGTTGTCGAACTCACGGCAATATCTCCGGTACCAAAGAAATGTTGCGGATAATATCTATGCATCAGTAACTTTTGGTAATCATTGTGTCCTCTAACATAAAAGCCTATTTGATCTGGCATTTTATCAGGTAAACGAACGCCAGTAATAGCCACATACTTTGCACCAGACTCAATTAATTTAAGACTCACTTTGTCTAACTCTTCAACCGTCATCGATTCTGAATAAGGTGTATTCGTAATAAAGCAAGCTTCTGTAATATTCGGAAAGACAATATCCGCTTCTTTCATTAAAGCTGAGAATTTTTCGGCGATTTGGTGGTCAAAACCTGGATAATATTTCCCGTGATCAGCCATAATCGGATCCATTAACAAGATTAGTTCTGGATTCAACCGTTTCTCCTCACGATAATATTGGGTAAATAATTCAACTTGCTCTGTCGTTGAAAAATACCCAGTCATTATGACATCAAAATGGATGTCATTTGCCTTCCAAACTTCAACCGTTCGTTTGAAATCTTCATTCATTTCATGACGAATAATATTGGCATAACTTTCTCCTGTTTGGGTTGATACAAACATTGTAGGAAGAATGGATACTTCCAATCCACCAGCGGATAATATTGGAATGTTTATATTTGCAGCTACTTTACCTGCTCCTGGAATATCATTTACGACTAAAACTCTTTTTGACATCTTTTATACACCTCTCATATCAATTATAGTCTAGTTTTCCTTATATAACTAGAGGGAATTCAAGTCCCTTTTGACTTATAGAAATACTATCAGTATATCTAATTCTTCCCAAAAATCAAAAAAAGCACTCACCTTAAAAGTAAGATGAGTGCTAAAATCTAGTCTATCTATTTATATTGATTTAAAATCTCAGTCAAACGGGCTTTGTCGTGGTATCCTACTAATTTTTCAACAACTTCGCCATCTTTTTTGATTAAAAGTGTTGGAATTGACATAATTCCAAAAGATTGAGCTGTCTTAGGTTCGTCGTCTACGTTCATTTTGTAAAATTCAACGTCGTCCATTTCTTCAGCTAATTCATCCACGATAGGTGATTGCATACGACAAGGACCACACCAAGGTGCCCAAAAGTCCGTTAAGGTAATCCCTTCGTCTGTTTTTGCATTAAATTGATCATCAGATATTGCTTGTGTCATGATTACATTCCTCCCTTTTCATAAAACTATTATAACATCTCATAGTATTGAAGACTATCTAATTGCTCAAATACTTATTATAATGATTAAATTTATTATTTAAAATAAACAATCGTTGACCCATCGCCACCTGCGTTTGGTGGTGAGTATTCAAAGCGATCGACTTGCGGATGCTCTTTAAGTGCTTTTTGAACACCGTTTCTTAAAGCACCTGTCCCTTTACCATGAATAATTGTTACCATTGGATGATTTGATAATAAGGCAGAGTCTAGATACTCTTCTAATTTAGATAAGCCCGCATCATACCGTTGACCACGTAAATCAAGCGAAGTTTTAACTTTTGGTCCGACACTTCGTTGTACATTTACTTTCGTTGGTTTTTCAACTTTCTTAAGTGGTTCTAAATCTTTTTCGGCAATCTTCATCTTTAATATTCCCATTTGAACAACATATTCATCTTTTCCAGATTGTTCAACAATGGATCCTCTTTGGCCATATGAAAGTACTTCTACGTCATCACCTGGTTTAAGTTTCTTCTTCTCTTTTGCGCGTTTAAGCACTTTATTCTTCTTAAGTTCTTCTGGCAATTTCAAGTCATCAAAGGATGATCGTTTATCAATAAGTACGTGTTCTTTAATCGTATTACTTTGTCCTTGTTCGAGTTGTAATTCTCTTATTTCACTTAATATTTTTTCTGCTTGATCCTGTTTCTCGCGCACGAGTTCATTAGCATCTTGTTTTGCTTTTTCGACGATTTTACTCTTTTGCTCTAACCAACGATTGTATTCGTATCGTAAATCTTTATGTAATTGTTCTGCATCTTCCAAGAACTTTTCTGCTTTTATATGATCTTGTTCAGCTGAACGACGTTCAAACTCAAGATTGGCCACCATCTCGTTAATAGATTGATCATCTCTAGACACACCTTCTTGAGCAGTTTGAAGAATCGCATTGGGCAGTCCTAATCGTTTAGAAATTTCTAGTGCGTTAGATCTACCTGGGACACCAATTAATAAGCGATATGTCGGTGATAATGTATCCGAATTAAATTCCATACTCGCATTAATCGTGTCCTTGGCATCATTGGCATATAATTTCAATTCAGGATAGTGAGTCGTTGCCATAATGGTTGTACCCATCTTTCTAAAATGTTCAAGAATTGCCATCGCTAACGCAGCACCTTCTTGAGGGTCCGTCCCTGAACCTAACTCATCGAATAAAACTAAAGATTCATGCGTCGCATCATTAATAATTCTTACATTGTTCGTCATATGACTTGAGAACGTACTTAAACTTTGTTCGATTGACTGCTCGTCACCAATATCAGCGTAAACATTATCAAACACCCCAATTTGACTGCCAGCTTCAGCTGGAATATGTAAGCCTGATTGTCCCATCAAATGCAATAGCCCCAACGTCTTAAGTAAGATTGTCTTACCACCCGTATTTGGTCCTGTAATAATTAAAGCTTTATATTCCTCTCCAAGTAAAATATCATTCGCAACGATATCTTCTGAAGCAATAAGTGGGTGTCTAGCCTGCCATAAGGCGACAATTAAGTCCTTTGATAAGATTGGCTTAGTAGCATCAATCTCACGGCTATACCCTGCTCTTGCTTGAATAAAGTCTAATTGGGCTAACATCTCTTGATTTGTTCGAATTTCATTTGTATACGCCATTAAGCTTTGCGAAATTTCATCCAGAATCCGTTCGATTTCTTTACGCTCAGCTACTTTTAATTCAGCTAAACGGTTATTTAAATTAACTACACTTTGTGGTTCCATATATAATGTCTGTCCAGAACTACTCTGATCGTGGACCGTTCCGCCCATTTGGTTCCGATACTCTGCTTTCACAGGGACAACGTAGCGTCCGTTACGAATCGTAATTAAAGTATCCGTTAATTGGTTCGCACGGCTTTTTAAAATTTGATTCAATTGATTACGCACTTGTTGTTCAGTATTGGATTGATTTCTTCTTATAGATGCTAATTGACTCGATGCCGATGATAAGACACTACCATCTTCATCAATGGCATTATGAATTAGTTTCTCAACTTCTGGAAGATGAATACATTGATCCACCCAGTCTTGTAATGCCGGGAAAAACTTTTCATCTTCCGCTAAAATCTCAAAGAATTGAATGACTTGCTTCGTTGACGTTAACAATTTACCAACTTCTGCGAGTTCTTTACCATTGAGACTGGCACCTAATTCTAATCTCTTCAAAGGTTGATCCAATGAGCGTAACCGTGGTACCGGAATAAGACGATCTTGTAACAATAGACCTAGTGATTGCTCAGTCTCATCCTGCCACGTTTGAATCGTTTCGTAATTATTCGATGGTTTCATATTAGCTATCTTACTCTGAGCAAGTTCTGTTTGAGTATATTGTTTGATACGTTGTCGTACTTTGTCGAATTCTAAGGTGTCAAAAATCTTCTCATTACTCACAGAAAACATCATTCCTTCCTATCTCTTACTATCAACTATATATTATAACAAAAAAAGTGTCCCTATGCCATTCATAGGAACACTGCCATTTATTAAGAAAACGGATTAAAATTGAACCAAGTCTCTGCAGCAAAATCTGAGAAAAATGGCGTATTCGAAACTATTTGATACGCTATCGGATTATCAACAAACTGTTGTTGTATAAATTCAATTGGAATCAGTGATAAAACGAATAAAAAGAAAAAGACAATAACATAGGTAATTAATACATTCACTACTCCACCACCAATAGCATTTAAATGGTTGAGTAAATCATAATACATGACACGAGTGAATAATAATGATAAAAAGTTAGTGATAATCCAACCAATTAAACCGATAAGGATAAAAGTAATCACACGATAGAAAGCATCATCGATATAGAAGCTCGTCGCCTCATCATAAAAAGCTAAATTTGTATCCGGTTGAACTGAGGGAAATGGTATGAGCATTTCAACAATCTCAGATAATGGTTGAAAATAACGTGTCGCAAGTACAAAGGTAATAATATACCCTACTAAACGAATCAGTTGTAATACTAAACCTCGACGATAACCTGTATAAAAACTAATAAGTAAGGCAATAAGAATAATAATTGTTAACATAGCATCTCTCCTATCTGACTAATCACTCACGCTCATATGGTACTTGATGCGAATTACTTTGATCTCTTCTCGAATAATTCGGACGTGCTGATTGTTTAGATTCTATTTGTGTCTTTAACTGTTCAATTTCTTTCTCCAGCTCCAGAATTTGTTGTTCTTTCATAAGCTGATCCGATATAGCATTTACTGACATTAAGATACTTCGATCTTCATTCGATAACTCCGGTGTCAGTTCAGTTAATTGTTGTAGTTGATTATTTACAATATCAACCACTGAATTTAGATGTAGCGCTGATTTTTGCCCCACAATTGTGTATTCTTTTCCTGCAATTTTTGCTTTAAATCGTAAATTTCGTTCCATCATTACTCATCCTTTTCAACTGCTTGTCTTATTTTACCAAATTTTTGTTATAAATTCATTTTTATCTGAAATAGTCTTACAATACTCAAATCTATTTCACAATTTGCCCAATGTTCATTATAATATATCACAGAACAATCGAAAAGGATGAAGTGAATGGCCTCAGAAAGTATAAAAGTAAATAAAACAACCTTTAACAAAATGCACGAACATTACAAAAAATATTTAGTTGAACCGGTCCCTTATAGCGAATTTCGTGCCAAAGTAGGATCGACAACGATTACTGGTTATACAAGCGGAAAAGTACTATTCCAAGGAAATGATAGCCACGTTGAGTTAGCAAAATGGCAAAATAATCATTCAGCAACCTCCTCAACGAGCTCAAAGACCAAAAGCAGTACAAGACCATCGGAATCTGGCCTTCCAGAAGGCTTTGCTAATTGGCCAATAATCGGGAGTGATGAAGTTGGTAATGGTAGCTACTTTGGCTCTTTGACTGTCTGTAGTGTTTATTTATCACCAAGTCAATTTGATTTGGTTAAATTATTAGGCGTAAAAGATTCAAAACTCCTGAATGATAAGGAAATTGTAAAAATTGCAGAAGAGTTAAAAATGTCCGTACCCTATCACCTAACAGTCTGTACGCCTGAAAAGTATAATCAAGCGATTGAAAAAGGCTATAATGCAGTGAGTATTAAAGTGTCGTTACATAATTTCACTATCGGAAAATTATTAAATAAATTGAATCCAGAGCAAAAAGAGGAGATGCGTGGTGTATTAATTGATCAATTTACGCCCGCAAATAACTACTTTAAGTACTTACAAAAAGAACAACATCCAATTAAAGATGATGTCTACTTTGTCAAAAAAGGAGAAAGTCATCATTTAGCAGTCGCAAGTGCGTCAATTATAGCCAGAGCTGCTTTCTTAGAATCCCTTGAAACACTCGGAAAACCATTTAATAAAGTATTGCCGTCTGGTGCAGGCAAAGCAAGTGATGTACTTGCTGCTCAACTCATTAAAAAATATGGTAAAAGTGCCCTATATAAAACTGCCAAATTACATTTTAAAAATACGACCAAAGCCCTTGAACTTGCCAAAAAGATTAAATAAAAATAACGAGTCCCTTCCTATATGGAAAGGACTCGTTTTAATTTGCTACAAGCTAATTAGAGTTAGTTTGATACAATTATATTATTCTGCACTTTCTTCTTCAGTAGATTCTTCTGAAGTTTCAGCATCTGAATCTTCTTCTGTTGCTGAATCTTCTGATTCAGTAGATGCTTCGTCTTCTAATTCTTCTTGTTCATAGTATGCTAAGTTAGTTAACTCATCATTTTCAGTTTGAACTTCAACCGCAGCAATTTCTCCAACTTCAACGTCTTCATTCCCAACAACTGACCATAAGAATGCTTCAGTGTAACGTTCAGGGAATAGTGATGTTGTTACCACTTCTGGTTGGCCAAATGTATCAGTAAATGCGGCTAAGTCACCTTCGTTAAATAATGTTTGTAAATCTTCAACAGTTGTTTCTAAGCGTTCGAACATTTTTGCTGTCTTGTATTGGTATTCAACGTTTGTTAATTCTGGTCCATCTTCTTCAGAATTCACATATGTTTGGAAACGAACAACTTGTACGATGTCATCTTCAATTGAAACGTATCTAAAGATTTCACCATTATCTGTTTCAGATACCGATGTTGGATCGTCACCCATAATTTCTACCACTTCATCAAACGTTAAATTCACTTCGCCATTCATCGAGCGTTCTTTCGCAGTATCTAATACTTCTTGATAACCAGCTTCTAAGTCAGCTCTTTCTAATACTAAGTTTGGATCCCATTCTTCAGTTGGTTTGATTAATTCTGTGATTTCAGCTTCAGTGTAAGGGTTGTCTGCACTTGGTGTTAAATCTTCTTCACCTTCAGTTGCTTCTGTGTCTTCTGTAGACTCTTCTGAAGTTTCCTCAGTTGATTCAGTTTCTTCAGTTTCTTCAGAAGATTCAGTAGATTCTTCTGTCTCTTCTGTTGCTACCTCTTCAGTTTCTTCACTTGTCTCAGTAGTCTCACTTGCAAAGATTGTTGCTGGTACTAATGATAATACTAAACCTGCACTTAATGTCCCTAAAATTAATTTTTTCAATTGTTTTTTCATAATTAATCCTCCTTTTAATCATAAATAAAAAGAAATAAATTATTTATGTTGTATACATCATAATCATTATTATTATTTTTTACAAATGATATACCTCGAGCAAAAGACCTTATAACATATTGATATAAGCGCTTTAATCATTTTTAAACAAATCATTCATATATGTAACTTTATTGAAACAAAGTTAAATATTATTTATTAGTAAATTCAATATTTTTATAATATTCT
>NZ_JACAOA010000040.1 GCF_014049385.1 Ruoffia halotolerans
CGCTTGTGATGCAACTTCATTATTATAGCACGTTTAAGAAATTAAAGTCAATAACTTTTTTAAGTATTTAATTCACTTTCTTGTGCTTGTTGTCTGCAAGACAACTTTTGAATAATAACATATACGATATAACGATATCAATAACTAGTTAAAGCTTTTGAATGTTTATTCGCTTTTGACTTTTTTGTAACCGCTACAAACATTACTGTAACGACTTCTGTAAGTGTAACATTGCATTCACAACCTGTCAATAGTTTTGAAAATTATTTGTAAATTTAATGTAAACATTAATTTAATGTAAACATTCTCTATTGTTAGGTAATAGTTACTTTTTCTCATAACAACAAGAAATAATATAGCATGAAATTCAGCTAATGGTCAACCTTTTTTTGTCTTTTATATATTATTTTCGACTTTATGTAAATTTAATAATGGAATTGACCTTTTTTCTTGTATATATCATTAGGAGGTTTTTATATGATATATATTATTCAGTTTATTATCGGTAGTTGTCTTGGCTCCTTTACTTATTGCTTTGCCTTTGATTGGGTACACCAGCAAATTCGTTTAACTCGTCGTTCTACTTGTGATCATTGCTCTACTACACTCAAAGCTATTGATTTAGTTCCAATTTTTTCTCAAGTTTTAAGTCGATTTAAGTGTCGTTATTGTCAGAAGCCAACGACTTCCTACTATATAATAGTTGAAATCATAAGTGGTCTTCTGTTCGTATGGTCTAGCTTTGTGTTTAATGAGTATCACTTCTACTTTATCTTGATCTTTAACTTAGTAAGCTTGTTAATGATCTACTGTGATATACACGCTATGATGGTACCTGATTTGCTTCAGTTCATTCTTTTATGTCTTGTTTTGTATATTGTTTACGTCAGCGAGCTTGAATTTGATATGCAATTATTGCTTTCATCGGTAACCTTTGTTTCTTTCTTCATTTTTAACACGCTAAGGCCTGCCTCTATTGGAGGAGCTGATATTAAAGTCTTTACTATCCTTTCATTATGTATCCCTGTATCTCTATTCCCTATGTTTTTATTTATTACATCGACTACAGCACTATGTTATTTCTTATTGAGATACTTATTCAGTTTTAAGTTCACTGGCGCTTTACCTTTTTTTCCATTTATATTTTTCGGTCTGTATTGTATCCTCTCTATCTAGAATATGAATACAAAAAAACACCCGCTCACTAATTTAACTCAGTGAGCAGGCGTTTGTATTTGAAGATATTTAATTATTTAAATGAAGACTTAGCGTCTTCCTCTTCTTTTTCGGCTTCTGCTTTTTCAGCTTCGACTTTTTCTTTCGCGATTCTTTCTTCTTCTAAAATTCGTTCGATACCTTCAGAAGTTGACGTTTCAAGTGAACGGTAACGGTTCATACCAGTTCCGGCAGGAATTAGTTTACCGATAATAACGTTCTCTTTCAATCCGATCAATTCGTCACGATCTCCACGAATAGCAGCGTCAGTTAAGACACGTGTCGTTTCTTGGAATGATGCAGCAGAGATAAATGAATTTGTCTCTAGAGCTGCTTTTGTAATTCCTAGTAAAACTGGACGTGCAGTTGCAGGAACTTCTCCTGCTTTGATTGCTGCTTCGTTGGCTTTAGAGAAGTCAGCAATATCTAATAATGCTCCTGGCAAGATATCTGTAGAGGCTGGGTCCATAACACGTACTTTACGAAGCATTTGACGAACCATTACTTCCACATGTTTATCCCCGATTTCTACCCCTTGTCCACGGTAAACATTTTGTACTTCATGTAATAGGTAGTTTTCGACAGTGATAACATCAGTTACACGTAGTAATTCTTTCGGATCAATTGAACCTTCTGTTAAGGCTTGACCCCGTTCTACAGTTTCTCCAACAGTAATTTTAAGTCTTGATTGGAATGGCACGTTATATGTACGTGTATCTGTAATACCACGAACAGTAATATCTTTAGTACGGTCTGAAGCTTTCTCTTCGATCGCTTCAATCTCTCCAGCCACTTCCGTGATTTGAGCTAACCCTTTAGGGTTACGTGCTTCAAAGATCTCTTGGATACGAGGAAGACCTTGAGTGATATCTCCACCACCGGCAACCCCACCTGTATGGAATGTACGCATTGTTAATTGTGTACCAGGCTCACCGATTGATTGGGCAGCGATTGTACCAACTGCTTCACCAACTTCAACTTCATCTCCAGTCGCTAAGTTACGTCCATAACAGTGTTTACATACACCATGAATCGTATCACAAGTGAATACTGAGCGAATCGTTACTTCTTCGATACCAGCAGCAATAATTTGTTGCGCGATATCTTCTGTAATTAATTCGTTATTAGAGATAATAACTTCGTTCGTTTTTGGGTGACGAATCGTTTTTTGTAAGTAACGACCGATTAGACGTTCTTCTAGTGATTCAATGACACTATTTCCATCTTTAATCGCTCTAATTACTAGACCTTTGTCTGTTCCACAGTCATCTTCACGAACAATAACATCTTGTGCCACATCAACTAAACGACGTGTTAAGTATCCTGAATCGGCTGTCTTCAAGGCAGTATCGGTCATACCTTTACGAGCACCATGGGTAGAGATAAACATTTCTTGTACGTTTAATCCCTCACGGAAGTTCGAAGTAATCGGTAATTCGATAATCTTACCACTTGGAGCCGCCATGTTACCACGCATACCAGCTAACTGAGTGAAGTTAGAGATATTACCACGGGCACCAGAGTCAGACATCATGTTAATTGGGTTAAGACGTGGTAGTTTTTCAACCAGTTCGTTTTGAATTTGGTCTTTCGCACGTTCCCAAGTACGGATAACATTGTTATAACGCTCATCTTCAGTAATTAAACCACGGCGATATTGCTTAGTGATTTTCTCAACGCGGTCATGAGCATCTGTAATGATTCCTTCTTTAGTATCTAAGTTAATAACGTCCGCAACCCCAACAGTAATACCTGAACGAGTTGAGTATTTATAACCTAAATCTTTCATCTTATCAAGCATGATAGATGTTTCAGTTACTTGATAACGTTTGAACACTTCTGCGATGACGTTACCTAAATGTTTTTTCTTGAATGGAGGTACTAAGTCCATTTCTTTAATCGCTTCTTTGACATCTACTCCATGTTCAAGGAAGTATTTATCAGGTATGCGTTCAATTAAGTTTTCAGTTGTTGGCTCGTTTAAGTAAGGGAACTCTTCTGGCATGATTTGGTTAATAATCACTTTACCAACAGTCGTTACCATTAAACGTTCTTTTTGCCAATCTGTAAATGGTTTTCCTTCTAATGAAGCCGCTGGGATAGCAATACGTGAATGTAAGTGTACATATCCATTTTGGTAAGCTAATTCAACTTCACTTACAGAAGAGAACACCATACCTTCTCCGATACGTCCTTCTTCTTCTAATGTTAAGTAGTAGTTACCTAAAACCATATCTTGTGATGGTGTTACAACTGGTTTACCATCTTTAGGGTTCAGGATATGTTGTGCAGCTAACATTAATAGTCTTGCTTCTGCTTGTGCTTCTTCAGATAACGGAACGTGAACAGCCATTTGGTCACCATCAAAGTCAGCGTTATAGGCTTCACATACTAATGGGTGAAGACGAATCGCTTTACCTTCAACGATCACTGGTTCGAAAGCTTGAATACCTAAACGGTGAAGCGTAGGTGCTCTGTTTAATAGAACCGGGTGTTCTTTAATCACGTCTTCAATGACTGGCCAAATAGCGTCATCTTGAGTTTCGATCATTTTTTTCGCATTTTTAATATTTCCTGCGATATCTCGTTCAACTAATTCTTTCATTACAAATGGTTTGAATAATTCAATAGCCATTTCTTTTGGTAATCCACATTGGTACATTTTTAATGATGGTCCAACGACGATTACTGAACGTCCTGAATAGTCAACACGTTTACCAAGTAAGTTTTGACGGAAACGTCCTTGCTTACCTTTTAACATGTGTGATAATGATTTCAATGGACGGTTACCCGGTCCAGTTACAGCACGACCACGACGACCGTTATCAACTAATGAGTCAACAGCTTCTTGTAGCATACGTTTCTCGTTTTGAACGATGATGTTTGGTGCTCCAAGATCTAATAAACGTTTTAGACGGTTGTTACGGTTAATAACACGACGGTATAAATCGTTCAAGTCACTTGTTGCAAAACGTCCACCTTCAAGTTGTACCATTGGACGTAACTCTGGCGGAATAACTGGTAGTGCATCCATAATCATCCAAGTTGGATCATTACCTGATTCTAAGAATGAGTCTAGAATATCAAGACGACGAATGGCACGCGTACGTTTTTGTCCTGTCGCTGTCTTCAATGCCTCTTTTAATTCTGCTGCTTCTGCTTCAATGTCTACTGCTTCTAGTAAGTCACGAATTGCTTCGGCACCCATCTTAGCTTTAAATCGATTACCAAATTCACGACGTTTTTCACGGTACTCTGTCTCAGTTAATAATGATTTAACTTCTAAAGGTGTATCACCTGATTCAATTACGATATAAGAAGCAAAGTAAATAACTTCTTCTAATAAACGTGGGCTTAAATCAAGAATAAGACCCATACGACTTGGAATTCCTTTGAAATACCAAACGTGAGTTACTGGAGCTGCTAATTCAATATGCCCCATGCGTTCACGACGTACTTTAGAACGCGTTACTTCTACACCACAACGTTCACAAACACGACCTTTATAGCGAATACGTTTGTACTTACCACACGCGCATTCCCAGTCTTTTGACGGACCAAAAATACGCTCGCAGAATAAGCCATCTTTTTCTGGTTTTAGTGTGCGGTAATTAATTGTTTCTGGCTTTTTAACTTCACCGTATGACCAACTACGGATTTTCTCTGGGGATGCTAAACCAATTTGCATTGATTCAAAAGTATTAACATCTATCAAAGGGCCAACCTCCTTATAAAATTGCCGATAGTCGACGGAGCCACTCGTTTAAAGAGTGGGTCTCTCATCATTCTATCCCGTTATACTATCTTAAATTTATTTATCAGTGTTTTTCTCTACAGCTTCACTTGCAGCAACTGGTTTATTACCTGTTTGCTTTTGATCTTCTTTGTATTTTTCTAAGGCATTAAAGTTGATGATATCGTCATCTTCTTCATCATCTTGTAAGTCGATTTCTTTGTGATCTGCATCAAGTACTTGTAGGTCTAATCCTAGAGATTGTAATTCTTTTACTAATACTCGGAATGACTCAGGTACACCTGGTTTTGGAATTGGCTCACCTTTTACAATGGCTTCATAAGTTTTCACACGTCCTACAACGTCATCTGACTTGTAAGTTAGAATCTCTTGTAATGTGTAAGCTGCACCATAAGCTTCAAGGGCCCAAACCTCCATCTCACCAAAACGCTGTCCACCAAATTGTGCTTTACCACCTAATGGTTGTTGCGTTACTAATGAGTAAGGTCCAGTTGAACGAGCATGGATTTTGTCGTCAACCATGTGTCCTAATTTAAGCATGTACATAACACCAACTGATACTTTACGATCAAACGGCTCCCCTGTTCGACCATCATATAAAGTAGTTTTAGCATCCTCTGCTAATCCAGCCTCTTTGATTGTCTCCCAAACGTCTTCTTCACTTGCACCATCGAATACAGGTGTAGAGATATTAATACCCATCTCACGCGCTGCCATTCCAAGGTGAAGTTCGAATACTTGTCCGATGTTCATACGTGAAGGTACCCCTAATGGGTTCAGCATAATGTCCACTGGTGTTCCATCAGGTAAGAATGGCATATCTTCTTCAGGCACGATCAAAGAGACAACCCCTTTATTACCGTGACGTCCGGCCATTTTATCCCCTTCACTAATTTTACGTTTTTGTACAATGTAAACACGTACTAACATGTTTACTCCTGGTGATAATTCGTCTCCGTTTTCACGCGTAAAGATCTTCACGTCATGAACGATTCCGCCTCCACCATGTGGTACACGTAGTGATGTATCGCGGACTTCACGTGCTTTCTCACCGAAGATTGCATGTAATAGGCGTTCTTCTGCAGATAATTCTGTTACACCTTTAGGTGTTACTTTACCTACTAAAATGTCCCCATCACGAACTTCAGCACCGATAGCAATGATTCCGTCTTTGTCTAGATATTTAAGTGCGTCTTCACCTACGTTCGGGATTTCGCGTGTAATTTCTTCAGGTCCTAACTTAGTATCACGAGCTTCTGATTCATATTCTTCAATATGAATTGAAGTATATACGTCATCTTTAACAAGTCGTTCTGACATGATGATCGCATCCTCGTAGTTATATCCATCCCAAGTCATGAAGGCTACTAATGGGTTTTGACCTAAGGCCATTTCTCCATTTTCCATTGAAGGTCCATCCGCTAAGATATCTCCTTTAGCAACAGTTTCACCTGATTCAATAATTGGTCGTTGGTTATAACATGTACCAGCATTCGAACGAGCAAATTTAGTTAAACGGTAATCATCGAATGATCCGTCTTCTAATTTAACGCGAATACGGTCTGCATCTACATAAGTGACTGTACCAGGACGTTTACATAATAATGCTGCTCCCGAGTCATGTGCTGCTTGATATTCCATACCAGTACCGATATATGGTGCTTTAGGATTAATCAATGGAACAGCTTGATGTTGCATGTTCGCTCCCATTAGGGCACGGTTCGAGTCATCATTTTCCAAGAAAGGAATTGATGCCGTCGCAACTGAAACAACCTGTTTAGGTGATACATCCATGAAATCGACTTGTTCTCTTGGAACTTCGATATTCTCAGACTTGTAACGAGCCATAACAGTTTCGTTTGTAAATGTTCCATCTTCATTCAGTAATGAGTTTGCTTGCGCAACGATATATAAATCTTCCTCATCTGCTGATAAATAATGAATCTCTTCTGTTGCACGGTTTGTTTCACGGTCAACTTTACGGAATGGTGTTTCTATGAAACCAAACTCATTGATTTTCGCATAAGTTGCGAGTGAGTTAATTAACCCAATGTTTGGTCCCTCTGGTGTCTCAATCGGACACATACGCCCGTAGTGAGAGTAATGCACGTCACGTACCTCGTATCCAGCACGGTCACGGGTTAATCCCCCAGGTCCTAAGGCTGATAGACGTCGTTTATGTGTTAACTCACCCAGTGGGTTTGATTGGTCCATGAATTGAGATAGCTGAGATGAACCAAAGAATTCTTTAATAGCTGCAACAACTGGGCGGATATTTATTAGTTGTTGAGGTGTCATTGAAGATGTATCTTGCAGTGACATACGCTCACGAACAA
The DNA here is from genome assembly GCF_014049385.1 of Ruoffia halotolerans. Taxonomy (GTDB): domain Bacteria; phylum Bacillota; class Bacilli; order Lactobacillales; family Aerococcaceae; genus Ruoffia; species Ruoffia halotolerans. The sequence goes on from NZ_JACAOA010000040.1 coordinate 7,306, forward strand.
CACGTTCCATACGAGATAATCCAATACGGAATTGGTTCTGTAGTAATTCACCTACTGAACGAATGCGACGGTTACCTAAGTGGTCGATGTCGTCTGTCTCACCAATACCATAGTCTAGGAATAAATAATAGTTAATTGAAGCAATAATATCTGCTGGTGTTAAGCTCTTAACTTCTTCAGTCAGATGACCATTACCAATAATATTAATAATTTGCTCTGGATCTTCTGGTGAATAAACACGAACAACTTGTACATCGATTGGCTCAGCTACAACCGCTTCTGGTGAAGGGTGTAATGTCACCATATTAATTCCATTATCTAAGTAAGGAATTAAGGTTTCGATATTAGCTTGATCTAAGGTTGTTCCCTCTGGGAAGATAACTTCTCCTGTCTCTGGATCCGCTAAAGTCTCAGCTAATGTTAAGCCTAATAAACGGTATCTTAAGTGAAGTTTTTTGTTGATCTTGTAACGTCCAACAGGCGCTAAATCATAACGACGTGGATCGAAGAAACGAGCTGTTAATAAGTTTCTCGCACTTTCTGCCGTTTTCGGCTCACCGGGACGCAGACGTTCATAAATATCTTTCAATGCTTCCTCTACACGAGAGTCTGCAACGTTTTTATGTACGTCTTTATCAATAGTCGTGTTTAATAATTCTGATTCAGTTAAGATATCATAGATTTCTTCATCTGATCCGAATCCTAAAGCACGAACTAATTCTGTTAGTGGTAATTTACGTGTACGGTCAATACGTACATACGCAACACCTTTAGCATCCGTTTCAAATTCTAACCATGCACCACGGTTTGGAATGACTGTTGATGTAAATGTGTGACGATTTTTCTTATCTAGGCGATCATGGAAATATACACTCGGCGAACGTACTAATTGAGAAACGATAACACGTTCCGCTCCATTAATAATGAATGTTCCCATTTCTGTCATCATTGGGAAATCCCCAAAGAAAACAACTTGTTCTTTTACTTCATTTGTCTCACGATTCACTAAACGTAATTTTACGTAAATTGGCTGAGAAAAGTTTGCATCATGACTTCTTGCTTCGTCGACGTTATATTTCGCTTCTCTAAATTCATAGTCTACAAAATGTAACTCTAAGTTTTCTGTGTGGTCAACGATTGGTGAGATATCCTCAAACATAATTTTTAACCCATCCTCAAGGAACCACTGATATGAATCAGTTTGGATTTCGATTAAGTTTGGTGATTCTAGTACTTCGTTAATACGTGAATAACTACGACGCTCTGCTTTTTTACCATATTTCACAATATGATGATTACTCAAGCTCTTCACCCCTTATAAATTTTAGAACTAAGTTAGATATTACAGAATTGTTACAAGTATTAACATTTCATTACACTTGCTTTTTTTACTCAATTTTGGGCAAAAAAATAACAAAGGATTGTGAACTTTAGGTTAAAAGCGCCTCAATCTTTTGTTTTATTCTGGCGAAAACACCGACTGGACAATATTTCAGCGGTGATCTCTTCATCTATACCTATTCTTTGCGTTTATCTATATTACTAGAATTTTAATCCTATGTCAATACTTTTTATCTTATTTATCATTAACACGCTTACTTACAAATCGTTTCGAATTTTTTGGTTGAAACAATACAAAGAAGAGTAAGTTAATCTCACTCTTCTTAGCTTATTTAATGTTCGCATGTCTACTATTTTTTAGCTAGTCTTTTTTTTAACCGCTCCACCCATGTATCTTTCTTCACTACTCGTGTAGTATCATCTTCGTTAAAATGTTTCTTGTTGTCTTTCTTATTGTTATCTCGACTTTCTTTCGCTATTGCTTGTTGCGTTTGTATAACCGCTCGTCGATGTGCATCATGGACACTATTGAAACTCATAACAGCAAACCTCCTATTATGTTGTCTTAGCATCTTTGATAGGTTGATTGGCACTGTAACGGAACTACTAGCTTGCCCTTAATATAATTATATCATGATTAAAATGACAGTCCAATATTAGGCTGTATCGTCATATTTTATATTTTTTTACACGATTTTCTCACTCGTTAATATCCAGTAACCTTTATCTTGCTTTACTTTCTCAGCATTACCAAAAATTTCTTCCATATGTTTATATAAAGATGGTGCTCCTTGTTTCTTCTGGATGACGACCCATAAGGAGCCTCCTGGTTTCAATTGCTTGTAGCTATGGGTAATAAACTGATGAACCGTCTGCTTTCCTGCTCTAATCGGTGGGTTGGTTAGGACATAATCGAAAACCTCTCCGTTCAGATCGACTGATGTCGCATCATCTAATAACCATTGAATCGTCCCAACTTGATTCAATGAGCTATTTCTCTGGGCAAGGTGATAGGCTCGCTCGTTTAATTCCACAGCGGTAATCGAGGCTTGAGGAAATGCTTTAGCTAAGGTTATAACGATTGGTCCATAACCACTACCTAATTCTAAAATTTTTTGACCTTCAAGGACTTGTTTCTCTTCCATAAACGTCTCTACTAAACGCTGTGATCCATAGTCTACGCGGTCTTTTGAGAACACACCGCTATCGGTAATCAATTTAAGATTGAACCCATTAACTACAGTATCTATTTGCTTTTCTTGATGTTGACTTTGGGGATTATTAGAAAAATATTGTTCATTCATATGCTTCACCTCTTTATATACTTAGCAATATCATATCACTTTATTTTGATTCATGTTAAACTATAGCTAGAAAATAATCTAAAAATTATTGGAGGATATTAAATGGTTAAGTTATTTGTCTCGGATATGGATGGGACGCTTCTCAATGAAGAACACGTGGTTTCTGAAAGAAATGCGAAAGCAATTAAGGCGCTACAACAAGCAGACATCGAATTTGTGATCGCTACTGGGCGTGCCTACAATTCAGCAAGACCAATGTTAGATGCTCATAAAATCAACTGTAAAATGATTAACTTAAATGGGGCTGCCGTCTACAACTTAGATGGTGACATCGAAACAAAAATCCCGTTAGAAATTGATACTGTTAAAGAGATGCTGAACTACCTAGAAGAAACTGAAACAGCTTATTCAGTCATGACGGATAAATACTTCTATGTAGGAGATAAAGAAGCTTTCGTTAATCGTGTGAAGGGAATGCTTCGCAAATTAGAAATCGAGAAATATACCAATATCGAAACAGACGATGCTTATTCCAGTGATGCGCAGTTCATTCATGAACTTGCTTACATTAAAGATATGAGTGAGTTTAGTTATACAGATGATACTACTGCTCTAAAATTTATGATTTTCGGTGAACCTTCCGATAGCAAGTTGCCTCACTTCCTTAAAACTTTTGAAGGCTATGAAGATTTAGACATTACGTCTTCGGGACCAGATAACTTAGAAGTGACACATTCAAAAGCACAAAAAGGGTTTGCAGTTGCTGAGTATGCAGCTTCTCGCGGTATTGCTATGGAAGACGTTGCTACCATCGGGGACTCTTTAAACGATCGCTCTATGTTACAAATGGCAGGTCATAGTTACGCCATGGAAAATGCATCACCAGAAGTGAAAGCAATGGCTAAGTTTATTGCTCCTTCACACCGTGAAGACGGGGTGGCTGTTGTCATCGAAGAAATATTAAACCAATTATAAAACTTCGACAAGCAATATAACACTCGTTATATTGCTTGTTTTTTATTAAAGGAGAGGATTATCGTGCCCGACTCAAAAGACACGATCTATTATCAAGAAGGTCCCCGCTGTGTTTTATTATTACACGGCTATGTTGGAAGTATTCAAGAAATTGGACGAACGGCTAGAGCGCTTCGCAAGGCAGGCTACAGTGTCTATGCTTTTAACCTAGCGGGACATGGGACAAAATCTGTGGGCGATTTATTCCAGGTCCATCCCAATGAATGGACTCACCAAGTTGATGAAGCTATTCAACTCTTGGAAGATGAGCGTTATAAACAAATTGCAATTATGGGACTTTCTCTAGGGGGAATATTGGCTTTGAATGCTGCTCAAAAATACCCAAATCAATTCAGCGCAATTGGCGCCTTCAACAGTCCATGTATTAATGGCCTAGACCCAACACCTATTCGAAGATACATCACAAGCTCGATTCGACGCATTCTTTCACATAGAAAATGGTCAGATGAAGATATCCAACAGGAAATTGAAACCTTGACCCCATTAATGAATCAACAAATCAAGCAAATTGATGAGTTAATTATAGGCGTTCGTGATAACTTACCAAAGATAACGACCCCTACTTATATTGCTAAATCCATTCAAGACGAGCTGATTAATCCTAAGACACAAGATGATATCGCAAGTAAATTAACTCACACAGCGGTTCACCTTGATAGTTTCCAAGATGGTCGCCATGTCATAACAACCAGCCCGGCTTTTCGTGACTTTCAAGAAGCCTTAATTGACTACCTTGATCAGCTTGCTTGGGCATAAAAAACCGGAACAAAACACATCAAGCATGAGTCCTTCCGGTTTTTTCATTTATAAAGTGTGAATGAAATATTAGTCTTCTTTTACGAAGTCATTAACTAATATAGAGAATTCAAGAGATTTCTCAATTTGTACCCAGTAACCATATTTTCCGAAGATATATAAGTCAGAGTTTTCAAGTAGATTGATTAATCGACTGGAACAACTTTATCTTCACGTCCATGAACTAATAAAGTTTTATGTTTGATTTTCTTAATTTCTTCGTCTGGGAATGATAAGTTATCCGTAGAACTTTGGCGTGGATGTGGGAACATTGAACTGAATGCTTCATGGAAGCCAGGCTCTTGACTTGCAACATGACGAACAGTAATTAATTCTTCAGTCGTGAACTTTTTGTCATAGGCGAAGAAATCAATTAACTCAGCCATATGTTCTCTTGTTCCTTTATAACTTTATAACCCCAAACTTGATTCAGTCCGTAAGGCATATCCATTTCAACACCCATGGCACCCATTAGAAAAAGAAAACTTTCTAGCCCGTGATTTCCAAAGTCAAGGTTACATGTTGGGTAATAAGTTACTAACGTAGGTATATTTGCAAATGCAAATAAAATCTACCGCGAAGTTGGTCCAGTACTTAGCAATATTATTCAAAGAACAAATGAAAGTGCACAAATCGCTGCGTTCAATGAAACAGATGTCTTCTACATCCATAAGATGAACGGCCCATATTACTCAGATATCTATACACAAATTGGAATGAAAAATCCGGTACATGCAACCAGTACTGGTAAAGTGCTTCTCGCTTATTCAGATGAAGAAACAATTGAGAAAGCGATTAACTTTCCACACTCTGCTTTCACAGAGCATACAATTACAAATCCAAATCAATTGAAGAAAGAATTATCAAAAGTTCGTAGCCAAGGGTATAGTTTTAGTGTGGGTGAATTAACTGAAAATAATTATTCACTGGCTTTCCCAGTTTTGAATTATGAGAATTAAGTTGTCTGCGCCCTTTCTATTGTTGGTCCTCTAACTCGTATGAATAAAGATAAATTAGAAGACTATATGCGGATCTTACGTCAAGGTGCCCAAGAAGCTTCAGAAAGATTAGGCTATGGTGATTAAATAATAAAAAGCGACACAGTAATTGAGTAAGGTTCAATTACCGTGTCGCTTTTCGTATCTTATATAGTAGGAATTATTTTTTTGTACAAAAAAAACCAGAGGTAAAAACCTCTGGTTTAGAGTGTATAAAGTTAAATAATCAAAGATTATTTTACTTCTACAGCTCCTCCAGCTTCTTCGATTGCAGCTTTTAATGCTTCTGCATCTTCTTTAGATAATCCTTCTTTGATCACTTTTGGAGCGTTATCTACTAATTCTTTAGCTTCTTTAAGTCCTAAACCAGTTGCTTCACGAACTGCTTTGATAACTTTAATTTTAGCTGATCCAGCTGAAGTTAATTCAACGTCGAATTCAGTTTGTTCTTCAGCAGCAGCTTCACCAGCGCCACCAGCAGCAGCTACAGCTACAGGAGCAGCAGCAGATACACCGAATTCTTCTTCGATTGCTTCTACTAATTCGTTTAATTCTACAACAGTTGCTGATTTGATATCTTCAATAATTTGTTCAATGTTTAATGCCATGATTTGTTTCCTCCGTTTTATATGTGTTTTTTTATTTATTTAGTATGCTACATTAAGCAGCGTCTTTTGCTTCACCAACAGCTTTAAGCGCATAAGCCATCTTGCGAGCAGGATTCATTTGTGATAATACTGAAGCTGTATTGCGCATTGGAGCTTCCAGTACAGATAGTAACATAGATAATAGACCTTCGCGACTTGGTAATTTAGATAATGTTTCGATTTCAGCTACTGTAGCTACAGCACCTTCAATTAATCCACCTTTGATTTCTAATTTCTCTAAATCTTTTGCAGCTTCAACGATAATTTTAGCTGGAGCAACAACATCTTCAGAATGGAAAGCAATCGCAGTAGGACCAGCAAAAACTTCATCTAAACCTTCAATACCTGCGTCTGCAGCTGCTCTACGTAAGATTGTGTTTTTCACAACTTTCATTTTCACGCCTGCATCACGTAAGTTTTTACGTAATTCTGTTACTTCAGTAACGTTAAGACCTAGGTAATCGATAATTACAACACCTGCAGAACCTTTAAGTTCTTCAGTGATTTCTGCAACTTCGTTTTGTTTTTGTTCAAGAGTCACTTTTCTTTTTCCCAATTAGTTCACCTCCGTCATTTTGGTATAGAGAGTATTTATTGATTATTTTATCCAATAAAAAAACCCCCATGTCACCTTAGACATAGAGATACATTCCTGTTGTTTATCACTTAGGAACTTCCTCGGTAAGAAATTAAGGCATTTGCCACTTACTGTCTTCGGTCGTTTAACACATAAAACATCATAATGGATACCGACTGTGTTGTCAACACTTTTTATTAATGTTTTTAACTTTTTTTATTTAATCGGTTTTCATTTAGCTAATATTTTCAATTATTACCTGAAAATATAAGTCTGTCTTCAAAAGCATGCCCTTTTATTATAAAAAAAGAGCTAAAAAAATGAAGACTTACTTCAAATTCTGG
>NZ_JACAOA010000041.1 GCF_014049385.1 Ruoffia halotolerans
GGTATAAGTCAATACAAAAAGGATGTTAAATGAGTCTTGAAACTCATCTAACATCCTTTTTTTGTTTATAGGGTGAAGTAATTATCTGTCACCGTTATAAATAGTATTACGAACTAAAACATAATCAACGTGACGAATCGCTTCCAATTTGTTACCACCGGCATAAGAGATAGCTGATTGTAAGTCTTGTTGCATTTCTACTAATGTATCAATTAATTTTCCGCGTGCACGGATCATTTCGATTTTTCCTTCGACGTTTTTGTGTTCACCTTTTTGATGTTCAGATGCACTACCGAAGTATTCTTTGTACATTTTACCATCGATTTCGCGTGATTTACCTGGGCTTTCTTCGTGGGCTGCAAATAATGATCCAATCATTACCATTGAAGCACCGAAACGTACAGCTTTAGCAATATCACCATTGTGACGGATACCACCATCAGCAATAATTGGTTTTGTTGCAGCTTTCGCACAAGCACGAACCGCAGCTAATTGCCACCCGCCTGTACCAAAACCAGTTTTTAACTTAGTAATACATACACGACCTGGTCCAACGCCGACTTTAGTAGCGTCTGCACCAGCGTTTTCTAATTCACGAACAGCTTCAGGTGTACCCACATTACCAGCAATTAGGAAAGTCTCAGGCAAGTATTCTTTAACAAAACGAATCATATCGATAACATATTCTGAATGACCGTGAGCAACATCAATTGTGATATACTCAGGAACAATTTTTTCTTCAGCAAGTTGACGAACAAAGTCATATTCATAGTCTTTGATACCAACACTTATTGAAGCGAAAAGTCCTTTTTCGTGCATCATTTTAACGAATGGAATACGTCCTTCTTCGTCAAAACGGTGCATAATATAAAAGTAATCATTCTCAGCGAACCAAACTGCAAGTTCTTCATTCATGACTGTTTGCATATTTGCAGGTACTACCGGAATTTTAAATTCACGTGGACCAAACTTGATAGATGTATCACACTCAGAACGACTTTGTACGATACTTTTATTAGGAATCATTTGAACATCTTCGAAATCAAAAACTTCCATTATATTAATTAAGTCTCCTTTTAATCTGTTTTAGGCGTTGTATAAAGCTTCCAGACGATTTTGTACATCTTGATCATTAACATATTCTTCATATGTTGAGTTGATACGATCAAATGAACCGTTTGAAGTGACTTCAATCACTCGGTTACATGTTGTATTTAATACTTCAAAGTCATGTGAAGCCATTAAAATGGCACCTTTAAATTTAATTAAACCTTCGTTTAATGCAGTGATTGACTCTAAGTCTAAGTGATTTGTCGGTTGATCTAAGACTAATACGTTTGCTTTAGAAAGCATCATCTTAGAAAGTAGACAACGGACTTTTTCACCACCAGATAATACATTCACTGGTTTCATAACATCTTCACCACTAAACAACATTCTTCCTAAGAAACTGCGTAAGAAAGTATTGTCTTGTTCTTCTTTTGAAGCGTATTGTCTTAACCAATCAACAATAGTTAATTCAACACCATCAAATTCATCACCAGAGTTACGTGGTAAGTAAGTTTGAGAAGTTGTTACTCCCCATTCAACTGTTCCGGTATCTGGTTTCATGTTCCCCATAAGAATTTCAAATAGGGCAGTTGTTGCGTTGTCATTACGACTTGAAAAGGCAACTTTATCTTCACGGCTAAGTGTAAAAGTAATGTTGTCTAATACTTTTTCTCCATCAATGGTTTTTGAAACACCTTCAACGCGTAACAAGTCATTACCAATTTCACGCTCCGGAGAGAAGCCAACAAATGGATAGCGACGTGAAGAAGGTTGGATATCATCTAAAGTGATTTTATCTAACATTTTTTTACGTGATGTCGCTTGTTTAGACTTAGATGCGTTCGCAGAGAAACGAGCGATAAAGTCTTGCAATTCTTTAATTTTCTCTTCTTTTTTAGCGTTTTGGTCAGCTTGCATTCTTGCAGCTAGTTGGCTTGATTGTAACCAGAAATCATAGTTACCTACGAATAGTTTAATCTTACCAAAGTCCACATCCGCCATGTGTGTACATACTGTATTTAAGAAGTGACGGTCATGGGAAACAACAATCACTGTGTTAGGGAAGTCCATAATGAAATCACTTAACCAGTCAATGGCTTGTGCGTCTAAACCGTTAGTCGGCTCGTCCAGTAATAAGTTATCTGGTTTACCGAATAATGCTTGAGCAAGTAAAACTTTGATTTTATCCGCTTCATTTAATTCACGCATTAATTGACTATGCATACTTGTATCGATACCTAAACCTTGAAGCATATCACTCGCTTCAGATTCAGCTTCCCATCCGCCCATTTCTGCGAATAGTCCTTCTAATTCACCTGCGCGAATACCATCTTCATCTGTGAAGTCTGGCTTCATATAGATAGCATCTTTTTCTTTCATTGTTTCGTATAATTCTTTATAACCCATCATGACAGTTTCAATCACCGTATGGTCTTCGAAGCCATAATGGTTTTGGCTTAATACAGCCAGACGTTCTTCTGGGTCCATACTAACGTTTCCGGTAGTTGGTGTAACGTCACCAGATAAAATTTTAAGAAATGTTGATTTTCCAGCCCCATTCGCACCGATAACTCCGTAGCAGTTTCCAGGCGTAAACGTAATATTTACTTCATCAAAAAGCTTACGATCTGGGAATTGTAAACTGACGTTAGATACATTTATCATTCTTTTTCCTCCCATTGGAATACTCATTCGTGCCCTTAATACTTTTTGGCACCACCAGATATATTAACACAAAAACTTAATAAATAAACCATAAATATACAAAAATTCAAAAAAAGCTTTGATTATTATCGGGATTTATTTTAAATATTTTAAAATAGCTTATACTCAGCCTAATCAAGCTTTATTTACACAGAAAAAAGTGCCAGGGAAATAACTCTCACCAACACTTTTCGTTTAAGAAAATTAGTTATTAAAGCGACGTAAAATACGTGTAAACCAATACTCTTTTTTCTTACTTTCAATTGTCATTGTCTGAATCGCTTGAGTAGCAGCAGTCGCACGTTTCATTAATTCATTTTGAGAATTTAAATGAGTGGCAGTTCGGTCTGGACGAACATAATCGCCGTCATATTGCAAGACGCGCGCTTTCATTGTATCTGCTAATTGCAATTCAAGAATATTAAGTATTTCCGCTTCGATATCTTGATCTAAAATTGGAAACTCAATTTCAACACGTTTTGTCATATTACGTGTCATCATATCGGCAGAAGATAGGAATAGGTGTTTTTTGCCATTACGGTTAAAGTGATAAACACGACTATGTTCTAGGAATCGCCCAACGATACTGCGTACGTGGATATTCTCTGAGATACCTGGTATACCTGGACGCAAACAACAAATACCTCTAACAATTAAGTCGACTTTCACACCAGCTTGACTTGCTTCATATAATTTTTGAATCAAAGGTTTATCAGTTAATGAATTCATTTTCGCAATAATACGCCCATTGCCATATTGTTTTTGATAATCAATCTCTTCATTAATGTAATCAATCAAGGAATCACGAATCTCAAAGGGAGAGACGTGAAGATGCTTATAAGTCGGTCTTTCTGTATATCCACTTAAGTAGTTAAAGAAACTAGATGCATCACTAGCTAATTCATCGTGAGAAGAGATGACTCCCATATCTGTATAAGTTTTTGCTGTTTTGTCATTATAATTTCCAGTGCCTAGATGAATATATCTCTTAATCTTATTGTCGTCTTTACGAATAATTAGTGTGATTTTACTATGTGTCTTCAACTCGCTCACACCATATAGAACGTGACAACCGGCTTCTTCTAATTCACGAGCCCAATAAACGTTATTTTGTTCATCGAATCGTGCTTTTAATTCAACCAAAACAGTCACTTCTTTACCATTCTCAGCGGCTTTTTTCAAAGCAGAAATAATGGGGGAATTTTTTGATACACGATAAAGCGTTTGTTTTATTGCAATCGTATTCTCATCTTCTGCCGCTTGTTCCACAAAGGATACTACCGGCTTGAAGGAGTCGAATGGGTGATTAAAGAAGATATCTTTTTTATCAGCCTCATCGAATAAGCTCTCACCTAAATGTTTTGGATTTAAATGCGGTGTAAATGGTTTATATAACTGCTCAGGGTGTTCCTCACCAATTTGGTCAACAAGTGAGAACAGATAAGTAAGATCAAGCGGACCATCAACCAAGTAAATATCTTGGTCAGCTAATTCAAGAATATTTTGTAAAAATTCATGATGCTCTGAATTATAATTTTCTACACCACGTGTATCGATTTCTAAACGGACAGCCATTCCTTTTTTTCTACTTTTAACATAATCTTCAATCAGTGCTAGTAAGTCTGCTGCACTGTCTTCAATGATGTCGAAGTCTGCATTTCGAGTAATACGGAATGGGTAAGTGTACTTAATTGTGTAACCAGCAAATAAAGCACTGATGAAATGAACAACAATATCTTCTGTTAATATAATTGTACGTTTCTGACCCACTTCAAGCGTTGTATAGCGATCTAATAATGAAGGAATAGGAACGATTGCAGTAAGTTCTTCCTTTTTCTTTTCAAGTTGAACAAGAATATTCAAACTCTTATTCGATAAGTGTGGGAAGGGTTTATATGCATCGACTCCCAATGGTGATAAAGTTGGAAGAATCAAGTCTGTAAAATATTTTTCTGCTTGAGCCAATTCTTCTTCATTTAACTCATTCATTCCTTTAATTGAATAATTCAAGGCGTTCAAATTAGGAATTATTTCGTTATAGCGTTTATATTGTATATCCACATTATCGTGGTTCTTCTCACTAATACATTGTAATAAATCTTTAGGAGTCATTTGAGTTTTGTTTTCGGCGACTTTTACTCCAGCTAAAAATTGATCATATACTCCAGCCACGCGAACCATGACAAACTCATCTAAGTTTGAAGAGCCTATAGCCAAGAAGTTTAATTGCTCAAGTAAAGGATTCTCTTTATCAAAGGCTTCATCAATACAACGACGATTAAAATCTAACCAACTTAATTCACGGTTAAAGTAGTAATTAGGATTATCTAAGTTAATCGTGGTCTCTGATGTATTCGTTTGATTTGAAGAATCATGATTCACGACGCTATCCACCATTTTATTATCTTTCGTTTGTTTATTCACAAAATACTCCTTTCCCATTATTGACTAATTATTTTTGAATGAATTCGATTTCTAAATCTCCATCTAATGCTCTTTCAAAATGCTTGGCATGGCGCATACTCCGGTATTTTTCTGCAATCACTGGAGCAGAGTGATAGATGTCAAGTTTATAATTGTTATCTTTAGTGCGATATAGTTTTAAATCTTCTATCGGACCAGTTTTTGAGTCATTTAAAGCAGAACTAAATTTTAAGACGCCACCTAAAACTTCTAAGTCACTAATCTCATCATCTGTTAACCAATTCTCATAGTTTGTTAAATATTGCTTAAATAGTGATCGGTTACGGTAACTTGCTAGTAATGCAAGTCGTAATCGTTTTGGATGTGAAAAACCCATTAAATTCATATTTGAAAGCAGATAGAATGTATGCTGAGAATCAGCTTCTGGACTAATAAAACCACCAAAACGGTAAATATAAGCTGCAAACTCTATTTCTTCCTGAGTTTCGTAACTGTACGTCAATAAGCCGAGATTACAAAGTTGTTGATATAAGCTAATAATAATGTCGACGATGATTTGAGAACCGACTGTATTAATAGGAAAATCACGGACAACTTGACGAATCGAACGGACGCGAATCAGTTGGTTATCTAATGGAGAATTATAGGTTTGATTAATGTATTTGAGAATAATACCTTCCCGTAAACCTTGTGATGACAGTTGGAATGTTTTGGCTTTTACCACTTTAAAAAGTTCTAGAAAAACAATATTAGCAGGAATAATCAAATCTTTACGATCGGCACTAAGACCTTCAATGTCAGCCATATCATCAATATCCGTTGATATGAACAAATTAAGTGTTTCTTCAATGTCATCTTCATCCATAGAGTAGCCGTGAACGCCGGCCATTTGATAATCAACTAAACGTTGATGAACATTCGCAATGTTACGGGCTGATCCACCAATTGCCACAATAGGTAGTTTCGCTTTTTTTATCCAATCAAACTGTTTAAACTGCTTGCGGACATATTCTTGAACTGCTTCGATGGCATTAGGATCATTGTGGTCTTTATCTTGGAAGAATTGCCTGCTTAAACTCACAGCCCCAAAAGGAAAACTGTGGTATTGAACCATATTTTTATCTTCGTAATAAGTAATCTCACAACTTCCACCACCAATATCGATCGTAATCGCATCATTAACGACTGTCGAATGAGTGATAGCGTACTGACCGTAACTCGCTTCCTCTTCTTCAGAAACAAGATTAATATCCAAGCCAGTGGCTTCTTTTACTTGTTCAAGGATATCAGCTTTATTAACAGATTGACGCACAGCTGCGGTAGCCATAGGAAGGATTTGAGCCACATTAAACGATTCAGCTACGGCTTTAAAACTAATTAAAGTTTCAATTAATTTATCAATACCGTCTTGAGCCATTTGAGGATTTTCACCATCCTTATCAGTTATTAGATACTGCGAAAGACGGGCAGGTGTTTTAATATTTTGGATTTCGATATAGTTGTATTGCTCATCCAACCCGAATATCACAAGTCGAATCGTGTTGGAACCAATATCGATAACCCCGATAACTTCTTTATACATAAAAGGCTCCTTTCATTTATATGTAATTTGAAATACGTTCGATTAATTCTTGGGATGTATTGACGATTTCTCCGTTTAATTTTATTAATCCAACTGTATACAGATTAACATAAGGAAACTGAGATTCGGCAACATTTTGCAGTGCATCTAATTTTTCTTGGTTATCCGCACCTTGGTGACGTTGATCAGAATGAAGGCCAATGACAGGTATTCCTGCTTGATAAGCAACACCAATTTCTGAAGCAACTCCTGGGTCGACGACTAATCCATCGAGAATCGCAACAACTAAATCACTTTTTAACACAGCCTCTGTATCAGCTTTGGCAATCATCATTGAATCTGCGTAACTTTGTTTATCATTAATATCACCTTGTTCTTGTGGTAAGAACACAGTGCTTTCTGTATATTTTTCTCTAATTTGTTTAACTAATTGAGCGTTGTAATTTAATTCCATTTCACTAAATAACGGGCTTGCAAAATAAATTTGTGACATATAAGTAATTCCCCTCTCGTTTATATATTTATTATAACTGAGGAGTTCATAATGCTCAATTAAGAAGATGAACTTATTAGATTTTAAGTACAAGTTAATCCAGCATATAAATTGATGTTATAAAATTTTAACGTTAAAATAATCTTATACAAAAAATGAAAGAGGTGTTTTCATTGTCAAAAACTGAGAATGGATTTAATTGGTGGTCACTTATTATTGGAATTATTTATATTGCTTTAGGAGTACTTGCTTTTAACAACCCACTTGGAAGTGCCAGTTTTGTCATATATTTATTTGCTTTTGCGGTAGCGTTTAAGGGGATTACGCAAATTATAATTCGTAATCGCTTAAAAGAATACACAGGGATGACGAATAATTGGATGATTGTGATTGGTATCATCGATATTATTATTGGTGTATTCTTATTCTTTAACGTCACTGCCGGTGTTATTGCTTTACCAATCGTATTTGCGATGTGGTTTATCATTGATTCAGTCATTGCCTTGATATCAGCAAGAGCGATTAGAAAATATAGTAAAAGAAATTTCTGGTTAATTGTGTTTTTATCTATTATAAGTATCATCATTGGAATCATGTTAATCTTTAATCCCATCGCATCAATTCTGACAATTGCTTATTTAGTTGGGATTTACTTCACGCTAAACGGTTTATCATATGTGATCCAAGCTTTTTAATAAAATAATAAATTTGAAGAGGCTGGGACAAAACTAGCCAAAAAAGAGGAGATTGACCACGAAAAATGGTCAATCTCCTCTTTAAATTATACAAAAATAAAATACCTTCATTTATAATAGTAATAACCACAGAACTAAAAAGAAAGAAGGTATTTTATGTATACTCAATATAACATGAATCAAGCTTTTCTACCATTAGAGTTATCCGATTATCTTGCACCAAATCATATTGTTTTCCAAGTAAATAATTTTGTTGAACAACTAGATGAACATATCCTCGATCAATTTTATAAACACGAAGGCCGACCGGCCTATCATCCATTAATCCTCTTAAAGGCATTACTATTCGCATATATAGAAAAGACGTTTTCAGGAAGAACTATTGAAAAAATGACGCAAGAGAACATTCCAATGAAATGGTTAGTTGCCGATACCGAAATTTCTTATCGTACGATTAATAGATTTCGTTCTAGTGAATTATGTGCATCAATTCTTGAGAACCTATTCGTTGAATTTAAACTCTTTTTAGTTCAACAAGAACTAATCTCAGATAATGTAGTATTTATAGATGGTACAAAAATTGAAGCAGATGCAAATAAATATTCTTTTGTTTGGAAAAGAGCAACAGATAAATTTTACGCATCATTAAAAGCTAAAGAAATGGAATATTATAGAAACGAAATATTACCTACTGTAGAAAAAGAGATTATCAAAGATGAAATTGATTCAATGTCTTTAAATGATGTTGAAATACTAAAAGCCTTCCTTGAGGAAGCTGTAGCTGAAGTAAATGAAGAAATTGAAAGTACGCCAAAAAAAGGTGCAGATCCAAGAAAGCAGAAACGAAGAAAATTGAAAAAACACTTACGAAAAGTTAAAGATGATTTTTTACAGCGTGAGATAAAGTATGAAAATTATTATAGAACATTTGAAGGTAGAAATAGTTTTTCAAAAACAGATAAAGATGCAACGTTCATGCGAATGAAAGAAGATCCGATGTTAAATGGTCAACTTAAACCAGGTTATAATCTTCAAATAGCAACTGAAAATCAATTTGTTATAGCCTATAATATTTTTCCAAATCCTACGGATACACGTACACTATTACCATTTATTGAAAGTATGCCTACTTTACCTAAAATCGTCGTAGCTGATGCTGGATATGGAAGCCAAGAAAACTTAGAAACGTTGGACAATCTAGGGATTGATCATCCATCAAATACAATATGTTTGATAAGGAACAGACGAAGAAATTT
This sequence comes from Ruoffia halotolerans, assembly GCF_014049385.1. Classification (GTDB taxonomy): domain Bacteria; phylum Bacillota; class Bacilli; order Lactobacillales; family Aerococcaceae; genus Ruoffia; species Ruoffia halotolerans. Next base: position 9,205 of record NZ_JACAOA010000041.1, read on the forward strand.
CAGAAATCAAGTAAGAATTTAAATAATTGGGACTATGATGCGGAAAATCAAATCTTTATTCACCCTGATGGTACACAGTATCATTTTCATCATGTTTATCATCCAAAAACAACAACTGGATATCGCTTAGAAAAAGAAATGTATTATCCAGTCAATAGAGAAACCGCACCACAAAAGTCATTTTCTTTTAATAGAAAATATCAGTATTTAAAAGAAAATGAATCAGCTAAGCTATTATCTGAAGATGGCTCAGCTCTTTTCGCATGTAGAAAAATTGATGTTGAGCCGGTCTTCGGACAGATTAAACAAAACTTAGGATTCCGAAGGACTCATTTAAGAGGAAAAGATAAAGTAAAAACAGATATTGGTCTAGTATTAATGGCTAATAATATCATAAAAGTCCAAAAGAGACTGATAAATTAAAAGAGAGGAAAAAGATTTCGAAGTGAAATCTTTTTCCTCTCTTTATTTAGTTAACTAAGCCTTTTTTGTCCCAGCCTCTCGATACACGATTTTATCCAATTTCATGTATTCATTTAGAATTTAATAATCGGAGACCATTTAATATTACGACAAATGTACTTCCTTCATGAACGATCACACTAATGGCTATATCCGTTAATCCTACTAAGCTCACGATAATTAGAAAAGCTACAACTGCCATTGAAAAAATAATATTCTGCCAAATTAAACGATTCATTTTCGTAGAAATTTTATGAGACTGTGTTAATTTCGTTAAGTTATTTTGCATTAATACTAAGTCAGAAACCTCTACTGCCACATCAGTTCCATCTCCCATGGCTATTCCTACATCTGCATTGACAAGAGCTGGAGCATCATTTACACCATCTCCTACCATTGCGGTCACACCATATTTTTCTTTTTGTTTGTCAATAATTTTAGATTTTTCATCTGGCATGACATTGGCAATCACTTCGTCTATACCTAGCTTGCTTGCGACTGCTTTTCCTGTCATTTCCGAATCACCTGTAATTAACGTAGTATGAATACCTTGTTTCTTGAAGTACTCAATAGTTTCTTTAGCATATTTACTTGGTACATCCATAAGTGCAATAAGGCCTATAACTTCTTCATCTACTGCTAGATATACGACAGTTTTCCCTTCAGATGCCCATTGATTATTTAATCGAACATATTCATCTGAGACGTCGTCAAAAGAAGTTGGTTTACCTATACGATATTTTCGACCATTATAGTCTCCGGACAATCCTTTTCCAATCTGGTTTTCTACTTCAATAGAAAGTTGGTTTTTTGGTTCAAATTTTCTTAAAATAGCATCCGCTAAAGGATGATTGGAATTTTTCTCAAGAGCTACTACAATATCAATTATTTCTTCTTCATCCATAGAATCAGTAAAATAATGATTCGTGACTTCAGGTTTTCCTTTGGTTAAAGTTCCCGTCTTATCAAATGCAATAGCTTGAATATCAGCTAATTGAGATAGATAAGAACTCCCCTTAGAAAGAACGCCTTTTTTAGCTAAATTAGAAGTTGTTGATAAAGTTGCCGATACAGTAGCTGCTGCCAAAGCACATGGCGAAGCTGCAACTAAAAGAACCAATCCTCTATAAAAGCTTTGTGACCATGTCCAATCAAGTAGAAATGGAGTTAATAATATAAATAGTGGTATGGCAACTAAAACAAATGTTACATATTTTGGTTCAAATTTTTGAATAATACTTGCAGCTTTAGTTTGGTTATCCTGGTTTTGATTCACTAATTGTAAAATTTTTGAAAACACCGTATCTTTATTTTCTTTCGTGACTTCCATTGTAAAAGTGCCCGTTCCATTTATTGTGCTCCCAAAAACTTCGTCTCCCTTGGACTTTTCTTTTGGCATACTCTCTCCATTAATAGATGACTCATCAATAGACGTAGATCCAGACAAAATAATTCCATCAATAGGGACTTGATCACCATTTAATACTTGAAGGTGATTTCCAACTTTTAATTCATTAACTTCCACATTTTTTGTGCTACCGTCTGGGAGAATTAAACGAGCAGTTGTGGGATTCATTTCGAGTAATTTTGTAATTTCTCGTCTACTTCTTCCTTCTGCATAATCTTCTAGAAAATGTGCCCCAGAAAAAATAAGGATTAATAACGCACCTTCTCCAAAATTTCCCATCAAAGATGCTCCAATTGCTGCTAACCCCATTAAGATATGAGAATTAGGTATAAATCTTTTTTGACTTTTTGAGTTATGGATCGTCTCCCCAAGTCCTTCAAGGACAATAACATGGTACCCAGCGCTAATAGTAGCGATTAAGAACAAAATATTTTGTAAGATTTGATACTCTTTACTCAAAAAGAAAGCTATCAATGCTAGTGCTAAACCAATAAAGTACAAAATAATTGGCATTTTCCCATGATCATGGTCATGATCGTGACTATTATTTTCGTGTGAGTGTTGCTCTTGAATCTCTTTCATTTCTATCACCCTTCTTAATAAAACTATTTTTTTGAAATCGTAACGCTTATGAATTACATATGAAATAACATTCATATGTTTATGCGTTCATTATATATTGCTCTATCTGATTTGTCAAATAAATAGTTATCTTATTTAGTTAATAAAAAAATTGGACTATAAAACAGCTCTGCTTATGGAAAAACCTTGCTTTATAAAAATCTTATGCGAACCTAAACATGAACGAACACACATATGAAAGAGAGGAAGTTTTATGAAATCATCATCAACTTCTCCGTTAACAAATGATTCTATCCAAGAGGTAAGTAAGATATTTAAAATGATTAGTGACCCTACACGTCTTTCAATTTTATTTCTTTTACAGAAAGAAGAACTTAGTGTTGGAGTAATTGCGCAGTCTTTAAGTATGGAACAATCAGCCATTTCTCACCAGTTAAAAACTTTAAAGACTTCAAGATTAGTAAAATCAAAAAGAGTTGGTAAAAATATGATTTATAGCCTTGACGATCTTCATATTTTTAGTATTCTTGAGCAAGTTTCAACTCATATCGGAGAACAAGAAAAATAAGCACAAACTACAAAGTTAAAATTATTTTACAATTCATTAGTTCAAATAAAGTTTAATAGTGTTTGAATCGTGCCATTTTCGATCAATATATAAATTCCTAAACCAATAAAGACTATAGGAACAATGATTCGTTCATATTTTTCTAACGTTTCGGAAATAAATGAAATTTTTGCTAATTTGTAACTGATAGAGCAAAGAACCGCAACAGATAGAGCAAAGACTATTAAAGCTGTGATAATTTCTGAAAAAGATAGCGAGGTAAAGTAAGGAATATAAATCCCTAAATTATCGCCACCAGAAGCAATTGTTATTAAGGCAAAGGTCCAAAAGAAGCGGTTCGTTCCTCTTGATTCAAGCTTTTCAACGACGTCCTCTTCTTCTTCCTCCTCTTCGCCGACCAATGCCACTCTTATTCCTAAGAAAATCGGAATAAGACCGAGAAGCCCAATGATCCAATCTTGTGGAATGAAATTTAGCACGTATGCTGCAAATAAACTTATGGCTACTAAGATACCTGTTCCCAGATATTGAACCCAATAAATCTGATGGAGTCCTTTTTTTGTATGACTTTGAGAAAAAATAATCAGCAAGATAAATAAATAGTCAATGCTGGTAGAAATATAAACAGCGAGTGCTGATAAAATTCTTTGTAACAAAATAACTTCCTCCAAACTAAATTTTCATAGAACTATTTTCTGACAATTTTAGAAAATCCTGCACAGCGGAAAGTATCTCTTCATTCACTAAAGAGTAATAAACTACTTTTCCATCTTGACGTGATTTTGCCATTCCATTCTTTTTTAAAAACCGTAAATGGTGTGACGTTGTAGCAATACTAGCATTAAGTATCGCTGCTAAATCACAAACGCACATCTCCTTATAAGTTTCTAAAGCATAAAAAATTTTAATCCTAGAAGAATCGCTAAAACATTTTCCTAATATAAGTAAAGTTGAAAGGTCTTTATCTTTTAAATTTTTTTTTACACTAGCTACTTTTTCTTTATGTATACTGTTAGTTGTACATACTTCTGCAGTCATTAACTTAATCACCCCGTTCAAACGAACGTTTGAATGAAGTGTAGCTATCTAAACATTGTTTTGTCAATAATTAGTTAATCTGTAGACAATTCAAATAAATTCAACATTGATAAAACAAGATTTTTGATACATTATTTTATGTAATTTCATGTATTGAACAAATACAATCTAACAAAGGGGTGCCAAAATGTCTTACGACTACAGAAAAGGAAAAAAAGAAGCAAAACGGATCAATGATTTCTTCTCGTATACTTATTTTATTGTTATTTTCTAATTTATATTGTGATAGAATAAAAAAATTACATATTATAATAAGAAAGAGTGATTAACATAAAGAAAATAACAAAAAGAGTTGGACTTTT
>NZ_JACAOA010000042.1 GCF_014049385.1 Ruoffia halotolerans
AAAGTATATCTAATAATTATATTATTAAGTCAAAAAACAGCTGCTAGCAAAATAAACCGCCCAAAAAAATTCTTGGGCGGTTTATGAATCAATATATTTTGAGATTTAACTAATCTTATAGTTTATCTGCAGCTTCTAAAGCTGAGTCATAATCAGGTTCGTCAGCAACCTCGTCGACGATTTGTTTGTATTGGATGACTCCATCTTTATCTACAACAAATACAGAGCGAGTTGTACGAGTGTCTCCACCTAATTCTATATTTAAACCATATGCTTTACCGAATTCTCCGTCAGCATCTGTATAAGTATCAACATTTAGATTGTTTTCTTTGTTCCACTCATTGAATTCTTCTACAGTATTACGACCGAGTGTAATATATTTATAACCTTTATCTGCAGTTTTTTTAGCAAAATTCTTAGTTTGTAATTCACATGTACGAGTTAATACATCAGGTACAACACTTAGAATTGTAACATTGCCTTTAATTACATCTTCTAATTCTACTTTGTCACCTTTGTTGTTAGTAACGGTTGCGTTAGGTGCTTTGTCCCCTACTGAAGGTTGAATGCCTTTTACTTCGATTGGATCGCCTTTAAATGTTACTTGCATGATATAACTCCCTTTCATATTTTAATACTATTGTCATTATAACGCTTGCAAGTGAATACTTCAAAGATTCTGATTATCGCTTACAGTAAATCAGCAAAATCTGCTTCTTGTTTTCTTATATAGTCTTCATCAATCTTCTCAATATGAGTATTTTCAATGGCATCTTTCACTAAGCCTTCAATATCTAGTGCACTTTCATAGTCTTCGATTTTTTCTTGTTTTGGTTTTGTATGAGGTGCCGTTGGTGCAAATACTGTACAGCAATCTTCATAAGGTTCATTAGAAATATCAAAGGTATCGATTTTCTCAGCTAAATTAATAATTTCATTTTTATCTGTCGCAATTAATGGTCTAAAGATGGGGGTTGAAGTTACTTCATTGATTACACGCATACTCTTGATAGTTTGAGAAGCAACTTGTCCTAGGGACTCTCCATTGACAATGGCATCAGCATTATTTCGTTCAATAAGCTGATCCATGATTCGCAACATAAAGCGTCTCATCACGGTCATCGATTCACTGTCCGGTACATGTGCTTTAATTTCTTCTTGGATTTTCGCGAACGGAACGTTATGAAACTTAATTGGCATTCCAAAGTGTGCTAATTTAGCTGTTAATTTTTTCGCTTTTTCTAGAGCTTGGGGACTTGTATATGGTGGGCTACTAAAGTGAACGGCTTCAATCTCCATTCCTCGACGCATCATTAAGTAACCTGCGATAGGTGAGTCAAAACCACCTGATAACATTAACATCCCACGCCCACTTGATCCGTAAGGCATCCCTTGGAGTCCTTGGTATGATAATAAACTTAAGTATGCTTCATCTTTCAGATGAATACTGACTGTCAGTTTATATGTCGGTCTTGTCATCTTAACAGCTAGGTTTTGATAAACTTCCCCAATAACATCTCCAACTTCACGTTGAATTTCATAAGTATCTAGTTCAAATTCTTTATCTGAACGTTTAGCCACGACTTTAAAAGATTCACCGTCTTGAATATTTAACTCACTGAATAATTCTAATGCTCTTTTTTTAATAGCATCCATGTCTTTTGCTACAGGATAAACTGGTTCAAAACGTGAAATACCTGGGATATCTTTTAATACTTCAATGAGCTCTTCATATCTCGCTTGTTCCCATTTGATAAACATAAAATCACGATTAGGGAAAATTTTAATGCGCTCAATATGTTTAGTCTTATGTCTAATTTGTTCCGCCATCTTCTGTTGGAACATTTTACGGTTTTTACCTTTTGTTGATAACTCTCCGTAATGAATTTTAATTTGTTTTTCTTCCATTATAACTCCCCTTTAGGCGTAATTTTTAAACTGTTCAGTTACTTGTTCTAAGGTCTTAAGTAAATAATCTACGTCTTCATCTGTAGTTGAATGAGCCATACTCAGCCTGATCGCTGATTTACTAATCTCGTCGGGTGTTTTCATGGCTTTTAACGTTGCATGCTCTTGGTGAGAGCGACTAGCACAGGCACTTGTTGTCGAAACAAAGATATCGTGTGCTTCTAAAGCATGTAATAGCACTTCTCCCGGAATGGGTGCTAAAGCTGCACAAACAATATGTTCACTACTTGTTGTCTCAGCAAATACTTGCCAATCAAGATTTTTTAAAGTTTCAATGATTCTACCTCGGTAAGTTGCTAATCTTTCTTTTGTATCCGCTTGGATTTCATTCATTTTTCTTAGCGCTCGACTTGTCGCAACGATTCCCGCTAAATTCTCAGTACTACTGCGTCGACCAGTCTCTTGCCCACCACCATGAAGTAAAGGCATATTAGGAACGCGTTGACGTTGGGCTAGTATACCTACTCCGCGTACTGAATGGAATTTATGACTTGATAAAGTAATCATGTCAATGCGTGGCTCACGCAGCAATGCGATTTGAGAAGTGATCGTCTGAACGCCGTCCATATGCCAAATCACTTGTGGGTATTTTTGTAATAAAGTGGCCATTTCTTTAACAGGTTGGATTGCTCCAACTTCATTGTTTACTCCCATGACTGACACTAGTAGAACTTCATTATCTAATAAAGTTTCAAAGTGGGCCAAGTCAATCTGTCCGTTGGCATCAACTTTTATTAGTTCCACTTGATAGCCTAATGATTCTAACAGTGGGATTTGTTTCATTGTAGCTGGATGCTCAATCGAAGAAATTAATACTTTATTTCTATTGGGATGAATTTGTTTAATTGCTTTTAAGATCGGTTGCATGACCCAGTTATTCACTTCAGTCCCACTTGAAGCAAAGTAAATTTCATTGCTTTCAAAGCCTAATATCGCAGCAATTTGTTTGCGTGCGGATGTCATTAATGCTTTAGCTTCTTCTCCAAGTTTATGTGCACTTGAGGGATTTCCAAAGTAATTTAATGACACTTTCTGATATATATTCAGAATCTCAGGTGTCGGCTTTGTTGTTGCACTATTATCGAAATAATACATGGCATTTCTCCTTCTACAATTTTTCTTAAATATAAAATAATTCTAAAAACAGCACCAAACATTATAACATAGCTTTGTTTAGATGTCAGTGTATATATAATATTTACTAAACTTAAAAAATAACCTTTGAATCGACTCAAAGTCAAAATTCAAAGGTTAATATATTGTTTAGAATATGCGATTTTGTTTTTCTTGTTGATACATACGTCTAACTTGAGTTGGACCTTCACGGTCAACACGGTATAAAGCTTTTTCAATAACATTCAAAGCTTCGTCGTAGCGGAATTCATCATAGAATAAGTACTCTGCTTCATGAATTGCTTGATCCATCTCTGGGTAATCAAAGCGGAATCTGTTACTATGTTGAATCATATATTCTGTTAGTGTTGCACTATCCACAGTAGACTCTGTTAGTTCATCTAATTTATTTAAGTTTTCTGCTAATTGTTTCTCTAAGCCTTCTATTTCAACCATATCAATACGAACACGATTAAGTTGTTTTGATAAATATTCAATCTCGTCTGTCACTTTATAGAATAATTCGTAGTAATTAGAACTTAAACCTGGTAAATGTTGTTTCTCTAAACGTCGCTTCATGTTACGTAAATCAAGTTCATATGAATCTAAGTTTGTTTTTGCTTCACGCTCACGGGCATTAAGTTGTCCTAAGTCTTTAACTATTTTTTGTTGCTTACTATCGTATTCATTTAAATTCTTTTCAATACGACTTAATTGTTCTGCGACTTGAGTAAAGACTGCACCATCTGCTTCTATCGTTCCAGCAGTGTCAGTAAAACGTCCATACTCTGCGTCAATTTGTTCAGTTAATTCACTTATTTGGTCAACTTCATTCTCATGTAAGATATAACTTTGCGCGATGCGGTCTACTTCGATCCCTGCATAACGATTATTTTCTCTTACTTCTTCGAAACGGGCACGTAATTGATTAATATGCGTATTTACATAATTTTTCGCTTCGATTTCAGCTTCCATAAAATCATATAATGAATTAATTTCACGGTCTGCTTTATCCATTAATGTTTGCGCGTCTACTAAGTCGGCGTTTTTAATGTGATTTTTCGCTTCGTTCAGCTTTTCTTGAATTTCTTCTGCTTTCTCAGGAACGTCCACGCCTTCGAAGTTAAAGTGACTTTCAAGCATTTTTTTATGTCCATCAAGAATATCTTCTAAAGCATCTTCGTAATCTTTCTTAATCTTGTTATACATTGAAGGTAGTTTCTCAAGAATGTCTTCTAAGCTACCTAAGTCTGCTTCGATTGTATTTAACATATCATCCGCTTCAATATGATCGCCAGCTGTTGTTAATTCATTGTAACGAGTAAAGTTTAACTCTAAATATTGTAAATTTTTCTCTAATGTTTCAATCGCTGGTCCATAGTCAAATGAATGATTCATGATACTTTTACGAGCAGTGTTGTAGCGTTCAAGTAGCGCTTCATTACGTTCATGGTTATCTTCACTAATCTTTAGTAAAGCCGTTAACTCATCATGTAAATCGTGTACTTGGACTTCTGTTTCATCTAGTAGATCACGTGCTTCGCTTAAAGCTGTCTTAGCCTTCATTAAGTTCATTTGTTCGCTGTATTGCTCAGCGCCAACTAACATCGCTTCAATTTCTGTAAATTGGAAGTTTGTTAGAGTTTGCCAAGTGGCTACAAGGCTTTCGTATTTACGTTTCGTTTGGCCCGCTAAGTCCATATTCTTTAATGTAAACAACTGATCAGCAATTGAAATGCTCATCATCTCATCTTTACGATTCTCTAGTTCTCGAATCTCTTTCGCACGCTGCGTTCTTAGATAAAAAATAACCCCCGATGCAACAAGAAAGAGGATAACGATGATAAATAAAATATCAGTAAAGGTTAAATTCATTGTCTCGCTCCTCATCAATCAGTATATATATGTGTTTTAAATTTACTACATAAATTGTCAATCTAGATTATAGCATTTACAAGTCATTAATTAAAGTATTTATCTAGATAAATAAAGGCATTAGCGTTAATGTCATCATGTATGTTCACGATGTTCTATCTTTTTATCTAAATCAACTTTATTTCTGCACTAGTACAGACAAGATAGTTACTTGTCATCATACTACTTGTATATATAAATCATTCCAAACCTGTCAAATTGTTCAATAGTACACCCATACACTTACTATAATAACAGAAATGATTATAAATTATCACTATATATGTAAATAATTCAAAAAATAGATGAATCTCAATATTATATTAATTAACAAATCAACATATTTGTTATAAAAACATGCTATACTATACTTACTATATTTGAAAGGTTGGGTAAATAAATGAAATCTTTATTACTTTTCTCAAGTTTACTTATGCTCTCCGGTGTAAGTGCCCAAGCCCAAGAAGATTTTAGTATCGGGATGGTGACGGACGTTGGAGGTATTGACGATAAATCCTTCAACCAAGGTGCCTGGGAAGGCATGCAACGTTGGGGTGAAGAACACGACAAAGAACAAGGGTTAGACAGCTTTTCTTATTTCCAATCAGACACAGAGGCTGATTACATTACGAATTTAAATTTAGCTGCTCAGAACAATCTTGACATTGTCTTTGCGATTGGATATAAATTACAGCCCGCTGTTCAAGAAACTGCAGAACAATATCCTGAACAATACTTTGGCATGGTAGACTCAGTGGTTGACTTACCAAACGTTGCTTCTTTAAACTTTGCTGACGAAGAAGCTGCTTTTCTTGCTGGTGTGGCTGCAGCTACTACGACTCAAACGAACAAAGTTGGGTTCGTGGGCGGTGTTGAAGGTGTTGTAATTGATAAGTTTGAAGCCGGCTTTGTTGCAGGTGTTCAAGCTGTCGATGAATCTATCGATATTGAAATTCAATATGCTGGAAGTTTTACAGATCCATCGATTGGTCGTACAATTGCTGCGACAATGTATTCGAATGATATTGATGTCATCTTCCATGCTTCAGGACCTACTGGTAACGGTGTGTTCTCAGAAGCTAAAGACTTAGTGAGTATTGATCCTAACCGTGATTTATGGGTTATCGGCGTTGATTTAGACCAAAGTGCTGAAGGTGAGTTAGAAATTGATGGTGAAACTCGTAATATCAACTTAACATCTACTTTAAAAAATACTGGAAATGCCATTCACTCTTTCAGCAATACTATGATGGAAGAAGGCTTTGAACCTGGTATTCAATGGTTTAACCTTGCTAACGATGGTGTTGGTATCGCAGAAGGAAGATTAACCGATGAATCATTAGAAATCATCGAAGGTTACAAACAACAAATTATAGACGGAGACATTGAAGTTCCAGATGCTCCAGAATAATATATAACAATAATTTAAATATCAGGATCCCTTTTGTGGTCCTGATATTTTTTGTCCTTTTTAATATTTGCTTGTCTTTTTACGAATCCCTTCATATTCAGCATTAAATAAACTTATATTACCCTATGACAGAAAATAACGAGTGCCGTTTAGAATACGCTCTAAACTGACACCCGTTATGTAAATTGCTGTGTGTGATTAAATCTTTAGTATAGATTAGCCTAATTTGTTGTAGTACTCAACAACTAATGACTCATCGATTTCAGCATTTAATTCGCTACGTTCTGGTAAACGAGTTAAAGTACCTTCTTTAGAATTTTCGTCATAAGAGATGAAGTCTAAACGAGAAACAACGTTTTCTAAGTTCTCTTTGATTAACGCTAATTCTTGAGACTTTTCACGTAAACCAATAACTTGTTCTGGTGATACTAAGTATGATGGAATATCAACACGTTTACCATCTACAGTAACGTGACCATGGTTAACTAATTGACGTGCTTGACGACGTGTATTAGCAAATCCTAAACGGTATACTAAGTTATCTAAACGAGTTTCTAATAACACCATGAAGTTTTCACCGTGTTTTCCTTCCATTTTACCTGCACGTAGGTATAATGTAGCGAATTGACGTTCGTTTAATCCGTACATGAAACGTAATTTTTGTTTTTCTTGTAATTGAGATCCGTACTCAGAGATTTTTCTACGAGAGTTGTTCCCATGTTGTCCTGGTGCGTAGTTACGTTTTGCGATTTCTTTCCCTGTTTCAGTTAAAGAGATTCCTAAACGACGTGATAATTTCCATGATGGTCCTGTATATCTTGACATAATTTAATTCCTCCAATAAGTTTTTTTGGAGTAAAATAATTCTGTTTAAAACTCGAATGCGTGCATTCCTCTTTTCACTTTCACCATTAGCAGCCGCGGTTACTCGATGCCCTACTTATTTCATTAGGTTTTAGAATGTTGACGCGCTTTCTGTTTTAACGCTGCATTATTTTACACAAGAGCTAGTGTACCAAACAGGTGTATCAAAAGCAAGCATTATTTGATAAATTCTGTCGTTCGAATCACTTTTGCATCCCCTAATAATTTCACTAATTCATTATCATGGGTAATAATCAAAATCATTATCCCTTGATTAGATAGTTGAGTAATTAATTCCGCAATTTTACCGACAGTTTTCTCATCTAAGGCAGAGGTTGGTTCATCAAAGCAAAGTAAACTTGGATTCATCATCATCGCTCGCGCAATCGCAACACGTTGCTTTTGCCCACCTGATAACTGACTCGGTTTAGAACCTCCTTTGTCTCCAACTCCCATTTGTTCCAACAATGAAGCCGCTCTTTCTTCTAAAGCCGCTTTGTCTGCAAATTTATTCGAAAGTGGTGCTAATAATAAATTCTCCGTCACACTTAAGTTGGGGAATAATTGATAATCTTGGAACACAAGTCCGATTTTGTATTGATAATCTTTAATAGATTGATTATCTTGATATTCTCCGTCTTTAACTAAGTAAGTGTCATCAATCGAGATAGAACCTTTATCAACTCCTTCCAAGTGATTGATCATACGCAGTAACGTTGTCTTCCCGCTTCCCGACTCCCCTAGAATGACTGTAATTTCTCCTGGGGCAACTTCCATACTATAATTACTAATTACAACATTGTTCCCAAACTGCTTACTAACGTCTTTTACAATTAAACTCATTTGTAGTCCTCCTAATAGTCAATTCTCTTCTCAATTTGATTTAATACGATTGTGACAATCCCTGTTAAAGCTAAGTAAATCACACCAACATATAAGTACGGCATCATACTTGCGTACTGATTAGACAATGCACGCCCTACTTTTAGTAATTCGTCTAAACCAAGAATATAAATAAGTGATGTGTCTTTTACTAAACTGATGACTTCATTACCTACGGAAGGCATTACTACTTTCCATAGTTGTGGGAGAATCACTCGACGATATCCCGTTAGTTTATTAATAGATAATACTTTTAATGATTCGTACTGACCTTGAGGAATGGCATTTAAGCCCCCTCGGAAAATTTCCACTAGATAAGCAGCATAGTTAATAATCATGGTCGCTAAGGCTGCAGGCACACGGTCTAGTGTAATACCTAGAAAGGGTAAGCCGAAATATACAACCATTAATTGAAGGAGTAATGGTGACCCTCTAAAGACGTATACATATACTTGGATGATTGCTTTTATCCAAGCTGGTGCGCGTTGTTCTAATAAGGCGATAATCAAACCAAGTGGAATACTTACAATTAAAACAACAAAAAATACGAGTAAAGTTGTCTTAGCTGCATCCAATAAAGGTGCAAGCATATTGGCTTCTTCAGCAGACTCATCACCACCTAATTCAGCGAACCAACGATTTTCTATTTCTTCATAAACTTCACTATTTAAAACATCATTTAAAGCGACATTAAAGTCTCCAACAAAGGCTGTTTCATTTTGTCTGAAACCTACGGCTGTTTCAGTTATTCCAAAGTCTTCATCTAACATGCGGTAGTCGCCTGCTTGACCGTTTTGTGAGAAATAATACCTTGTCACTAATTCTGCGACCACAATCGCATCCACCCGACCTGTAGCTAATTCTTGAAGGACTTCATTAAAAGAAGAGAAAGTAATCACTCGACCGCCATCTAATGATTCTTCTAAGCCTGGTTGTTGTCTGATTGCTTCTAATTGAGAGGATCCTTCTTGGGTCGCAACTTTCTTACCTTCTAAATCTGCGATCGTTTGAATCTCACTATCATTCTTAACTAATACACCGACGCGACCTTCGACATAATTATCAGAGAAAAGTACTAATTCTTCTCTCTCTGGTGTTTTTGAGTAACCGTTCCAGATCATATCAATATTTCCGTTATTCAGTTCTGCTTCTTTCATTGACCAGTCAATGGATTGGAATTCATAATCAACCCCCATGTTGTCAAAGACTTCTTCAGCTAATTCAATGTCAAAGCCTGTATATTTACCATCATCTAAAAACCCATAGGGTGCGAATGTTGAATCGAGTCCAACTGTAACTGTTTCACCAGGTTGGATTGTTATATCTGATTGAGCTACTGCTTGGATGGGTACAAATACCAACATACTAAGTATTAATAAATTAAGCCATTTTTTCATTTTCTTATCTCCTTTTTATAAATCAAAGCAACAAAAGACGCCCTTTAATCCAATTGGATTAAAGGACGTCTACGACGTGGTCCCACCTTTTTTTATAATTATTTCGCAATAATTATCTCAGCAAGTAATAGAATTACTTTGACAATAAAGGGTCAACCTTGACTGTTATACAAAGGGTGTGTCTTCATAGGGGGCTATGATTTGCTTCTCAGCTACCGCAAATTCTCTTTCATAACCTTGCCTATCTCTTCGTCCTTTGAAATAATCTGTTATATTTATGAATTTATAATAAGATATATAAATAAATAAGTCAACATT
>NZ_JACAOA010000043.1 GCF_014049385.1 Ruoffia halotolerans
TTAACTCAGGAAGATTCGATTCATATATTAGAAATAATTGAAGCGCGATTACACAAATCGTCAACCATCTTTTGTTCTCAGTTTGCACCGGATGGGTGGCATCAGAAAATTGAGAACGTACAACTGGCTGACGCCATACTCGATCGCGTGGTTCATAACGCGTATCATATCCTAATTGATGGAGAAATATCTATGCGAGAACGTCATGGATTAGGGGATATCGAATGATTCATCGCGTTCTATGAGATAGATTATTTGCCTGAATAAATGATAATGAGGCTGATTAAGTCCATTTAAAAGAATTTAATAGAATTTAATAGAATTTAATAGAATTTAATAGAATAAAATGAAGGCTACGAATCCATCACCTGGAATGAGTAGCCTTTTTACAGTTTTAATTATTATGGAGCACCTTCCACACAGATGGAGCTATTCTCCGCACTCGGTGGGGCTAAAGTCCGCACAGGTGGGGCTATTTAACCGCAATATTCAATTATCAATTTGGACGATTATTTACGCACTTGCTGGACTTTTTGTCCGCATTCAGTGGACGAAGGTTCCGCACTGATGAACAATTCCTAGTGCCGTATTCAAGGTGGCTCTCTCACAGCGAAATGGTGGCTCTCCTTTAGCGAAACGATGGCTCTCAATAAAACAAACTAGATGGTGAATATTCCGCCCGATTTTGAGCCATCATTTCGGATGTTGAGAACCACCATTTCGAACAATGAGAGCCACCTGAATCGGACTTAGCTGAGCCAGGCAAATTGATTGCAACAACCTATTTCATGCAGTAAGAGTGGAACACCTCCCGCTCTGTTGGAGCTATTCCCCACACTCGGTGGGGCTATATTCCGTAAAGCTGGGACTTTCGTCCCGCAGTATTCACTGGTTCAGTAGCGTCCGACTAGAGTGGCTCAACAAATCGCGATTTACCTGGCTCAGGCGATCGCGTTTTTATGGTCTTACAGAAATGCTACATGCGGATACCATTAAGTGGACTCGAAGTACGAATTGATTGCCTCGAAAGATGTATTTAATTCAAAAAAGGGGGATTTGATTGACGAATAGATGGACTCGAAGTGCATATTGACGGACTTGAAACGCAAAATATTCAGCTATACAGAATATTATCAATTTGGTCGATTATTTACGCACTTACTGGACTTTTTATCCGCATTCGGTGGACGAATGTTCCGCACTGATGGACGATTCCTAGTACCGCATTCAAGTAGACGATGAATGTTATCAACTGAATCATCGACAACGCGTTTTTGATTAGAAATAAGTGTCGAATCTTATCGAGCAGAATCTGCGGAAAATTAATTGGCAAAAAGTGCCGATTTCTACTTGACGTTAACACAAATAAACCAGAGCATAATCACAATGGATTTAGTCACAAAAATGAATTCTTTCTCTAACAGATCTGTGATTCTCATTAATGATAATGTACACTTAGGCACCCCATGGAATGACTGAACTCAATCTATTTATAAATAGAAGTTTCATGATTGAATTATGCTTCTCTAAATAATACGAATAGAAAGGCTTCTTGAACGGAAATTGTTTGAGAAACCTTTTTGTTTGGTAAAATATGATACACTCACTGGTAAGATGTCCAGCAATGAATGGTCCAAAAACTGCACAGGTGGTAAATATCATCGGCAATACTCAGGCTCTCAATAAACCAAACTAGATGGAGCCAACACAACGTAATCTTCATATGAAGTTTTATCTAATAACTGGAGCTCTATTTGGCACAACTGGAGCAAAGCTGGCAAAGGCGGGTCTCACATTGGCAGAATTGGAGCTATTCTTGGCACTAACTGGGTCTAAACTTGTCCTAAATGAAACTTTACGCTAACAATTCTCATCTCCCCTTACCTATAAGAATACAAAAAACCAGCAAGTCCCCTCACTCACTGGCCCATCTATCTAAAATTCCAATCTAAAACCTCTCCACAACCCCCATCAAATACTCCTTCAACCCATCCTTCAATTCCGGATGTTGCAGTCCATACTCAATATTAGCCTCTAACATCCCCAATTTATTCCCTACATCATAACGTTTCCCTTTGAATTCTAAGGCAAACACTCGTTGAGTCTGATTCAATCTATCAATCGCATCCGTTAGTTGAACCTCACCACCTCGTCCAGGTGCTTGCGTTTCAAGTAAATTAAAGATCTCTGGCTTCAATAAGTAACGCCCAACAATCGCTAAGTTACTTGGTGCATCTTCTGGTTCAGGCTTTTCAACAAAGGAATTAACCGCATAGATTCCCTCTTCTACCTCAGATGCTGGATCAATCACACCGTACTTAGACGTTTCTTCATGAGGTACTGGAATGACTGCTAAGGTTGATGCTTTCATCTTGTCATAATTATTCATTAATTGCTTCGTTAAAGGCACATCATCGACCATGATATCATCCCCTAACATCACTACAAACGGTTCGTTACCAACGAATGACTTAGCCTGTAAGACTGCATCTCCTAAGCCCTTAGGACGCTTCTGACGGATAAAGTGTAGACGAATACCCGTTGTCTCTTCCACAAGCGCTAATAATTCATCCTTACCAGTTTGTTGTAAGTTATACTCTAATTCAAAATTAGCATCAAAGTGATCTTCAATCGGTCGTTTCTCTTTGCCTGTCACGACAATAATATCTTCAATCCCTGAAGCAATCGCCTCCTCAACAATAAATTGAATTGTTGGCTTATCAACGATTGGAAGCATCTCCTTCGCAATCGCCTTTGTTGCAGGTAAAAATCTTGTTCCCAGACCTGCAGCTGGGATCACTGCCTTACGTACTTTTGACATACCCATTCTCCTCCATCATGATTATAGAACAAAGGACCTCATAGAAAATGAAGTCCCTTAAATTAATATTACCAATTAAAACTAGTTGTTATTGTATACATCACGTGTATAAACCTTATGGCTCACATCTCGAATATCCTCAGATATACGATTCGCTAAAATACCACTAGTCATTGACTTGAATGTATCTAAGTCATTCACAACGTTATAACCCTCAAAAACCTCTTCTTTGATTGTCGGCTCATAAATAACAACTTCCACACCTTCAGCACGAATTTTCTTCATTATATCAAAGATAGCCGCTTGGCGGAAATTATCTGAGTCTGTCTTCATCGTTAGACGGTGAATGCCTACAACCTCCGGGTTGCGCTTCAATATTTGACTTGAGATGAATTCCTTACGAGTTGCATTAGACTCTACAATGGCACGAATTAAGTTGTTAGGCACATCACGATAGTTAGCTAACATCTGTTTAGTATCCTTAGGTAAACAATACCCACCATAACCAAAGGATGGATTGTTGTAGTAATCCCCAATCCGTGGATCTAAACTAACCCCATCAATAATAGACTTCGTATCAAGCCCTTTTGATTCAGCATAGGTATCTAACTCATTAAAGTAAGAAACACGTAATGCTAAATAAGTATTAGAGAATAACTTCACTGCTTCAGCTTCAGTCGAAGGCATTAACAAGACATCTACTGAAGGATCCGCGGCTCCTTCAACCATCAAGTCCGCAAACTTCTGAGCACGCTCAGACACCTCACCGACAATAATACGTGAAGGATGTAAATTATCATATAAAGCCTTACCTTCACGCAAGAATTCAGGTGAGAATACAATGCGGTCTGTCTGATACTTCTCGTTAATTTGTTTAGTGTAGCCTACAGGAATCGTTGACTTAATGATAATGGTTGCTTCAGGTGCATAAGATAAAGCATCTTCCAAAGCACTCTCTAATGCTTCTGTATTGAATTGATCATTCTCATCATCATAATCCGTTGGTGCCGCAATTACGACAAATTCCGGCTGATGCCCATAAGCATAGTCCTTATCAACCGTTGCTTCCAATTGAAGCTTCCCATTCGCTAGAAATTCTTCAATCTCATGGTCCTTAATTGGAGACTTACCTTGATTAATCAAATCCACCTTAGCTTGGACAATCTCCAAAGCTCTGACATTGTTATGTTGCGCTAGTAAGACAGCATTAGAAAGTCCTACATAACCTAACCCTACGACTGTTATATTCATCCGTTACTCCTTTATAAAAATACTAGTTACATTCCATATATCTGTATACGTTCTCAAAAATCATAAGCATCAATATATAAATATAAACACATATATGTAAATTGATACTTCCTATAAAAAATCTATACAATACAAATGACTCGCACTTATATTATATAGATAACACTTAGTCCTTGTTAAAAATCTCCTGCACAGCCTCATAACTCTCCAATGTCCCAATATCATAGCGATATTCATTGAACACATAGCCATAGACATTTGCCTGTTCTAACAAATAAGGTATGAAATTACCATTCGCATCGGCATTATTCCCTGCTTGAATATAGTCTTTAAACAGACCAACATATTCTTGCTTAATAATATAAAAGGTCGGTACACTATAGGGATAATTCACTTCAGCTGGCTTCTCTTCAAAGCCAATGACCTTACCTTCAGCATCAATATCTGCCGTACCACCACGAATTAACTGCACTGGATCCTCTTCACGATATAAGCTAATAACATTCTCTTGCTTAGCGTTCTAGAAATCTACAAAGTCAGTTAATTCAAAGCCAAATAAATTATCTCCGGCGACAATCATTAAATCATCATTGACTTCTTGATTGTCAATCACAAACTGGATATCTCCAATCGCCCCAAGACGTGTTTCATTCGATAAAGTACCATCATTAACGACTGTTAACTTAACACGATAATTCGCTTGCTTAGACCAATCGGTAAAGTGAGCTGAGAACTTCTCATTCGTCACGATAAAGACTTCATCCAACGCTTCTACTTGATCCATCTTCTCAATGATATGGTCTAAGATACTCTTGCCACCCACTTCAAGTAAAGGCTTTGGCTGGTTCTTTGTTAAAGGATAAAGTCTAGTTGCATAACCAGCTGCTAGTATGATTGCTTTCATGCTTATTCAAACTCCTTTGGATCAACAAACCGTGCACCATCATCAGTCTGACAGAAATTCACTTCATAAACGTCCTTATATTCAGGATGCTTACTTGGATAGATGGCATCGATTTGTGCTTTAATATGTTCTTTGAAGTCAGGGTTTACTAAACCAATTAAAGCACCGCGGTAACCTGCCCCACTTGGACGAGCACCATAGACACCTTCAGTATCTTTTAAGATATTATAGATCGTCTCCATCTCCGGAATCCCTGATTCTTGTTGATAGAAGGAACTATGACCCGATTCAAACATCAACTGTCCAAAGGCTTCTAAGTCACCTTTAGCCCAAGCTTCAGCACCTTTTTCTACCCGTTCTTGTTCTGTATAGAAATGCGCTGCCCGCTTACGGAAACGTGGTAACAAATTCTCTTTATGCGTTTCATAGACTTCTTTAGGTATTTCTCGTAATCTAACATCTTCAAGTTTACTTAAAGGTAAGCCTGCTAATTCTTGTAACATCCAACCAGCCACGCGAACTTCATCCACGAGGTTATTGAAGTCGGTTCCCATTAAGTTCTTAGTAATTCCTGAGTAGACAACGACCACTTCAAAGTCAGGAAAACCTTCACCCTTAGGAACCATCTCATGTTCCCATTCTTGACAGTCCATAACCATTAATTGATTATCTAGACTTAAGATATTTGCGGATTGATCCAGGATACCGTTCTTCAAACCAATAAACTCTGTCTCAACCCAATGGCTGTACTTGATTAAGTCATACTTAGTGAATTCAATGTCATTCACATCACATAAAGCCATCAAATAAGCAGTCGTTACAGCAGCGGATGAACTCAAACCACCAATCGGCAACTTACCACTGACAATCGCATTCAGTCCAACCTTTAAGACATAATCTTCTTGTAAAGCGTGAACCGCACCACGAATATAACTCCCCCAGAACCCTGGAATATACTCTAAATCATGCGACAGATGGAAATACTCCTTATCTGGAAAGTCCATACTCTTAATGTTAATATAGCCATCCTCACGCGGAGCATAGACCATATCCACACTGGCATCAATTGTTAAGCCAGTCACCTTACCACCCTGGTAGTCCGAATGCGCACCAATTGGGCAGATTCGAAGAGGGGAGCGGACTGCTCATAAATCATTTTCTTCTGAGAATGATTCTAAAAACTTTGTTGTAATAATTTCCATTATTAATTCTCCAAATATAAATAAATACTTACGAAACAATTTTAACATAAAACCATTCATAATAGGTATATTATGTTAATACTAAATTAGCTTCAACAATAATTACTAGACAAGTTTCTATACTTTATTCCAAAAAATTCAGTTGTACTTTTCCTGTATCAATTGAATTGGAGGAAGAAAGGTGAACGAAAAAAAATGAGCATTTATCACGAAATAAACATGATCATTCTTTGATTAAAGTCTTTATTTAAATTATTACTATAATTATTTATTTTCGGTCACCAACACTATTTGACACAGAAATCTTTATTTAAGTTACTAGATTTAATTTTGTCCCCATCTTATATTTTTTCTAATTAATTCAAATACTCTATTCCTATAAAAACATAGATTAAGAAAGATAATAATTGAAAAAGACAGCATACTTACAGCAATAGCAAATATACACCAATGGATATATGATTCTATAGAAAAGTAATTTTTTAATAAATTTCCAGTAATGAAAATTAATAGAAATGCTACTATATCCATAATCAAAAGTTTTATAAATTTTTTTATAGATCTGAAAATAATATTTTTTTGTAAGAAAAATATTAAGTACAATAATCTATAACTCATAGCAATTAACGAGCCTATTGCAACACCTACTAATCCAAGTCTTGAAACAAATAAAAGAGAAAGTGACAAATTCAATATGGCTTCTATATATGAACTTGCTTGGGTTTGTTTGAAATAGCCTGCTGAAAAAACAATACTTTGATATGGAATTCTCAGTGAAAAAATACCTTTTGAAACTACTAGAATCAAGGCGAAGGATGGAACTACATAATCAGCATCATTCACTCCTTGCGTATAAATTTGTATAAAGGGAATAATTAATACGGCTGACATTGCATAAAGAAAAACAATTAAATTATGTAATCCCCATTCTATAGTTGAAAAATAAGAGTTTAACTTCTTTAAGTTATCACTAGCAAGTAAATTTCCAAAGAAAGACTGTAGCCCCATAGTAAAGGAATTAATAATCAAGCCTATAGCATTAATTATCATTTTATATACGCTATAAATGGAAACGCTATCTAATGTAGAAAAAATGGTTAATACTATTATATCCGTACTATTTTGTATAGAATACGCAATATGTTGCCCCATTCCATTCCACTTTTGCGGTAAGGGATCATCGTCTAGAGTGATTTCATAATTTATTTGATAATTTTTATTCACATAAAATGTGAGGTAAATAGGTCTGATTAGGATAACTAAACTAGAAACAAATTTTACAGTTACTATAGAAAATCCGAGGTTAATAAAAATTACACTCAATACTAGATTCAAAATAACCACAATAGTCTCAGCTAGTAATTGAACATACCCCTTTTGATCTGAATTTAGTAATAATTCATTGACTATTCCAAAGTAATATTGAGCAAATGTAGATATGGAAATCGAAATAATCAGATAGGTGGTACTAACATATCCTAATATATTATTTTCGACTATTAACGGATAAGTTAATATTAATATAAATACATAGACTATTAGAATTATTCCAATTTTCTGAAAGTAATTCCTTGCAGATTTTAATATTCCACTTATTTGTACTGAATCATTTTCAACTAATGGTTTGTATAGTGCAGACTGAACGACCGAACCAACACCTAAATCCAAAAAAGTAATAACTGCCAGAAATTGAGTGACCGAGTTTACTAATCCATTAACCTCTGATCCAAAATTAACTAATATCAATCTAGGTAAAATTATACCACTAAGCATGATTACGATTTTAGATACTAATGAAATTATTGTATTTAACTTAAGTTTTTGAACTTGATTCAATTTTATTTACCTTCTTTTCATTTTCTAAACTCCATAATTGACCTAGTTTTAAATTATATTCATCAGGCTTAATTAGTTCAAATCCGTTACCATTTGTAAAGGTCATTTCCCCAAAATATATTTTCCCATCTACATTATACAAATCCACACGAACTTGTCCTAGTCCAGCACTTAACCTTTTCACTAAATCTTTCATTAATTCAAAATTTTTAGGCTTTTCAATAGTAAAATCTGTATTAGAATAGTTATGTTGGTTCCATGGTTGTAAATTCCAATCCATATCATAGACATTTCTCTTGTGATCTTCAAACCTATCAAAATCTACCCAGCAATAATATGGTTTACCATCAAAACATAAAAACTTAAAATCATTTAATTCCCCATTGGAGTCTGCAATAAAACTTTCAGCAATTATCTTGGGTTCTATTCTTTTATACTGCATTTGAAAACCATTTAAATACGCGAAATTAACTGATAACCACATATCAAAAAAAAGCTTTGCTCTAAAACTATTAAAATTTTTTTTATCTTTCACGATTAGATTGGATCCGGATGCATTATTTGTTTTTAATACAAATTTATTAGGAAGATAGTCAAAATCAATCTCTTTATAATTGTCCCAAACCCCTAGTATAGGTATTAAGTACTCTTCCCCGATTGCGGTCTTTACCCACGCTCTTACCTTATACTTATCAGATAATATGGTTTTGAAAGGGACATCATTATTTATCTTTGACCACTGCATTTTTTCGTTATAAGTTTCTAATTTTGACCAGTCTAAATTTTTCCCTGTAAATTTATTATAATCTTGTTGTACTTTTTTCATTATTTCCGTATTATCAAGCTTTTTATTATTATATTCTTTAACTTTCATTTTAATTTTCTTATATTTTATATACAAAAAATAAAGTAGGTTATTGTAATCCTTATACTTAGTTATATTCATTATTTTAACTCCTTGTCATTAATCTGTAGAATAGCAACTCCACTAAGACCTACATAAACTGCTAATGTATGTGTTAGTACTTCCATCATCGACATTGACATAAATAAAGCGATTGAGGTAACAGCAAAAGCGTTTTGTAGTCTATTCTGCTTAGTATTCATAAATTGTCTAATGCTTTTAATAAATGAAAATATCCAAAATAAAGTATATAGTATCGCTGGAATCCACCCATAAGTATCCAAAATTGATAAGTAAGAATTATGAGCAGAGAAACCTAATAACTCTTTAACACTTGTATCTTTACTTCCGAAAAATGGTGTATTTTTAATAATTGATTCCCAAATTATTGTTCTACCCGCCGTTACATCACTACCTCTTGATATAGATTTGGCAACAAAATTCTCTTCAAAGGCAACATACAAAGGACTATTCAAAAAAATAACAAATATTAAAAGAATAATTATTGGGGAGAATATCGATAAAAGCATCCACTTAATAGTAATTTTCCCCAAAGATACTTGTTTTATAAAAATAATAAGTAATAAAATAAACATAGAGGTGCCTAACCCAATCAATGCCGTTCTACTGGCTGATATAGATACTAGATATAAAGAAAAAACACTCAAAATACTATATATCACAATAAGAAATACATCTTTCACTAATATATTTCTAATTAACAGAAATAAAAAAATCAGAGTAGCTACAGAAACAAATACTCCTAGATTATTGGGATTATCAAAAATTCCAGAATAATTAGATAACCCTAAGGATATGGGATACATTAACATAGTTAAAGTAATACCCATAATTGAAGAAAATAAAAATGAGTTTATATATGTATCATATTTAAATAATTTATTATTATTTTTAG
>NZ_JACAOA010000044.1 GCF_014049385.1 Ruoffia halotolerans
ACATTTGTACCAAATTTATGAACTAGCTAACATATACCCAAATAGTGGTATGATTAAAAAAGCTTTGACTGAATTCTATGAAGATAGAATCATAAATACTGAAGAATTACCCAGCGATTATAGAGTTCTAATTTCTATACTTGTTGATATTATGTATAATAATCCAACTTCAATAAGCCATTGTACAATCATAATTGCAAAAATATTAGAACATAGTCCTGATGATATAGGCAGAGATATAATTGATAAGATTTTCAAAAAATATGAATACAAAGCAAATACAGAATATATTGAAATCTGGTTACAACGTTTAGCAATTATGTTCTATGAAGATGGATCAACTGAACTTAATAATTTATTTGATTCCAGAATATATCAGAAAGTTTTGGACTCGACAATTAGTCTATTTCCAAGTGATTGGATCAATAACTCCAATAGAAATAATTATAATGAACCGAGTATTATAGATGTGGAGTTATTCGAAAGTATGAGATACCAAGTTGATGACGGTGAAATTGATGTTTTAAATAGAGCAGATAATGTTCACAGTGGATAATTATTTTGTAGAATTGATATCGAAGTTCTAGGTTTGTTATAACTTAGACTCAAAAGTGGGACAAAACATTTCTTTTTTTATCGCTCTTCACTAGTTTTAAATACTGGTACTTTAGATAGCAATTTACTGATGTTTTAACGGACAATTGGTATGCCTATCACTTTAATAACAGCTCTAAATGCTCGTCACAACAAAATATGAGGCTAAAAAGCTTTGAAGAAGATAACGTATTTCTTCAAAGCTTTTTATATTCCTAAAATTAATAGATTACTATACGTATCTAAAGTATAATAAAAGTAAGAATTAAATATGACAGAGGTGATTCTGTGAAAGTGAAGAAATTTTACCGTACCCAACGGGAAGTTGCAGCTGTTATTAATGAAATACTTGATGAATATTGGGTAGATAATCTAACAGATGAAGAGTTAGAAGAAAATATAATTATGATCTATAAAAATAACCAACGTAAAATAATAAAAAACGATGATTTTACTACAATTCTTAAACAACAATGCGGAAAAAGTCGTTTAACAGTTGTAGCAAATATAATTACTAATTAAAAACAAAGGAGGTGGCTTCTTGAAAGAAAATAATAAATTATCGCTCTCAGATTTAAATGATTCAGCTATCTTAAGAGAGAATGAATCTCTATTAAGTTTACTGCTTAAGGATCATACCACTGGTAAGAATATAAAATGGGGGACAGATAGCTATATAATTCATGGCTATTCATTCCGAGATGATCAAGAAATTAAAATAGATCTTATTACTGGATGGTATGAAGGTTTTATTCGACCAAGAGTAGACAAAGATATAGATACCCAACTTGAACGGCAGCGTAATAGAGCAGAAGTTTTCACGCCCTCATGGGTAATCAAATTACAAGTAGATGCAGTTCTAGAGGATATGGAAGAATTATCATTGGTTGATTTTATCCAAACTAAATGGTTAGAAATAACATGTGGCGAAGCTCCATATATGGTAAATCGCTATGATATGGAAACGGGAGAAGTAATATCTTTAAAAGACAGAGCAGGCTTCGTTGATGTTAAATTTAAAAAATTAAATGAAGCAATAGAAACAGAAGAAGAATGGCTGAAGTTAGCCGTTGAAATCTATAAAGCCAGTTATGGTTATGAATATCAAGGAGACTCACTTCTACTAGCTAGAGAAAATCTAATTTTAACATTTATAGATAACTATTTTTATATGTTCGGAGCTTTCCCAAAAGAGAAAATACTATTAGAAATTACTAAGATAATAAGTCTGAATGTATTTCAAATGGACGGCTTAACATATGAAGTACCATATTCGGTTGGGGGCCTTGAAGAAAGTGGGACTCAACTTAGCCTATTCGAAGAGATAGAAACTGAAGAAAATATCACACCTAAACTAACTAATATTAAGTTGTGGGGAGTAGACAAGACAATCGAATTCAAATTGCTCTCGGAAAGGAATGACACAGAAATGAAATTTGATGTTGTAATAGGGAATCCTCCTTATCAAATAGAAGGAACTGGAAGTAATACTAGAGGAGAGCCAATTTATCATATTTTTTTAGAAGAATCTTATAAAATTGCCGATAAATCCTTATTAATAACTCCAGGTCGCTTTTTATTTAATGTTGGGCAAACTCCAAGTTCATGGAATAATAAGATGTTAAATGATTCTCATTTGAAAGTAATCTACTATGAATCTAATAGTTCCAAAGTATTTCCTAATACTGAAATAAAAGGAGGAGTCACTATAACATATCGGGATTCCAATAAAAATTATGAACCAATAAAAATGTTTATTCCATACATTGAATTAGAAACATCCTTAAATAAGGTCTTATCATCACCCGATTTCAAATCTCTAAGCAGTGTAGTATATTCTTCAATGAGTTACAAATACTCTAGAAAGCTGTATGATGAAATTCCGTACGCTGGTAAAATTCTAAGTGGTAATACAGTTAGAACAAATGCTTTTGAAAAATTACCAGAGGTATTTCATAATAACAAACCTAATAATGGAAATGAGTATATAAAAATATTTGGTAGACAAAAAAATAAGCGAGTATATAAATGGATCCGTAGAGACTATATTTCGGAACATCCCAATTTAGATAAGTATAAAGTCTTCGTAGCAAAATCAAATGGGTCAGGAGATTTTGGAGAAACGCTTTCTGAAATGGTTGTAGGTGACTCTTATTGTGGGCACACCCAATCGTTTGTTTCTGTAGGAGCTTTTGATAATGAAAATGAAGCTAGAAATGCAAAGAAATATATTAAAACTAAACTTGCTAGAGCTTTATTAGGGGTGAAAAAAGTTACTCAAGATAATCAAAAATCTACATGGGAGTTTGTCCCCATTCAAGATTTTACAAGATCATCTAACATAGACTGGGATACTACAATAAGTGAAATTGACCAACAACTTTACAAAAAATATGAGTTGTCTCAAGAAGAAATAAACTTCATAGAAAACAATGTAAAGGAGATGGAATAATATGCAGACACCGAATATTAATACCAAGGCACGTATTATTCCAAAAATCTATGCTTATCGAACACAAAGTAACCTGGAGAAACAGGGCTGGTTTAAAATTGGTTACACAGAAAGAGACGTGGATAGACGTATACGTGAACAAACCCATACGGCAGGTATAACTCCTGAAAAATTGTGGGACTATGTCGCACGGTTTAATGATGGTTATTATTTCAATGACCATGATTTCCATGCTTACTTAGTTCGTAAAGGTATTCCTAGAGATAGCGGAACTGAGTGGTTTAATTTTGAGAATGATGTAAGTAAATCAAAGCGAATGGTTTCTGCTTTTATGTTAAAAGAAGACATTCATGAGTTAGAGGGGTCTGTAAAATCTGAGAGTTACGTTCTAAGACAAGAACAAGCCAAAGCTGTCGAAAAGACTGTTGGATATTTCAAAAGTCGTGAGTCAGGGGAGTTTTTGTGGAATGCTAAACCAAGATTTGGAAAAACTTTAACTACTTACGATTTGATTAAAGAAATGGAATTTTCAAATGTTTTAATATTAACAAATAGACCAGCAGTCGGAAATTCATGGGTGGATGATTACGAAAAATTTATTAAGTATGATAAAGAACATAATTACTATTTTGTAAGTGATAGTCCTGCGATTGCACACAGAGATATTTTAAGTCGGAGTGAATACACAGAGAAATTAATAGATTTAGGGGTCTCAAACCAAATTGCATTTGTTAGTTTGCAGGATTTAAAAGGTTCTGCTTACTTTGGAGGGGATTATCCAAAATTACGCTGGATCAGAGACTTAAATTGGGACTTAGTAGTAATTGATGAGGCACATGAGGCTGTTGACACGAATAAAACTGAGTTTGCTTTAGAAAGAATTCAAACGGACTACATATTGCATCTTTCAGGGACCCCTTTTAAACAAATTGCTAGTGACAAATTTGAATCCAATCAAATATTTAACTGGTCTTATATGGATGAGCAGGAAGCGAAAGCGAACTGGGATGAAAGTGAAACTGATGAACATAATCCATATGAAGAATTACCTACTTTAAACATGTATACATATCAAATGTCGAACATGATTGTTAACCGAATTAAACAAGGTGCTGATTTAGATGAAGAGACGAATGTGGATTATGCTTTTGATATGAATGAATTTTTTTCTACTGATGATAAGGGCAATTTAATTTATGAAGCAGATGTCTTAAATTGGCTAGATTCTTTAACAAGTAATCAAAAATATCCATTTTCTACTCCAGAATTAAGAAATGAATTAAAGCATACTTTATGGTTGTTGAATAGAATAGATAGTGCCAAAGCCCTTGCTAATATTTTACGAAATCATCCTGTATTTGAAAACTATGAAGTTGTTTCTGTAGCTGGAGATGGAAAACTTGAACAAATTAATGGAGAAGAAATAGAGGTTGATGAAGAGAATGTTGACGGTCGAAATAGTGCATTAGAACGTGTAAAAAATGCAATAGCTAATAATGACAAAACAATTACTCTCACAGTTGGCCAATTGACAACAGGTGTAACTGTCCCTGAGTGGTCTGGTGTTCTGATGTTAAGCAATGTGAAATCTCCAGCTCTTTATATGCAAGCAGGATTTCGTGCTCAAAATCCTCATAAATGGTCGGATAGAGATGCTGAAGGTAATCCAGTAACTTATCGAAAACAAAACGCTTACATTTTTGATTTTGCGCCTGATAGAACTTTAGATATTATTGATGAATTTGCGAATAATTTAAATGCTGCAACCTCCGGCGGAAGTGGAACAATGGAAGAACGTGAAGATAATATAAAGCGTTTGCTAAATTTCTTTCCAGTTATTGGCGAAGATACTGACGGTCAAATGACTGAATTAGATGCCAAACAAGTTCTTACTTTACCAAAAAGAATTAAATCACGAGAGGTAGTTCGTCGTGGATTCATGAGTAACCTATTATTTAATAATATTGCGGGTATTTTCCGATCTAAAAAGGCCTTAGATATTATCAATAAGTTTGAAAAAACAGAGCAAGGTAAATTAACGACAGATAAAAATAAAGTAGATTCGAAAGATGTAGAAGATTTAAACGTGGATGAAGAAGGAAATGCATTTAT
The DNA here is from genome assembly GCF_014049385.1 of Ruoffia halotolerans. GTDB lineage: Bacteria > Bacillota > Bacilli > Lactobacillales > Aerococcaceae > Ruoffia > Ruoffia halotolerans. The sequence goes on from NZ_JACAOA010000044.1 coordinate 5,159, forward strand.
AGAAGATGAAGTTGTCGAAGAGAAAAGAGATAGACTTTTTGGTGACAAGATTTACGAGAGAAAAGAAATCGAGGAGATTCTTCAACCTACAGATATAGGGCTTACAACTAATATTCAAGTTCGAGAAAAGTTAAGTGATGCTCTAAGCAAAGAATTAGAGCCAAGCTTTGATAAAATGCGTACGGAGTATGGGCTAACTATTAACCAACGGAAGCAAAAAGAGCGTGCTGCTAAAGAAAAGATCGATAAAGCAACCGAAACATTCGAAGCAGAGTTAAAAGCACGTCAAGCAGACCGTAAAGCTCAATTAGAAGATGACGGTGTGTTAAAAAATCCTAAAAAAGTCGAGGAAGAAAACAAAACCTTTATTGATGAAACCTATAATGACCTAAAAGTTAAAATAGAGGAAATAGTTTTAGAAACGACTACTGAAATCATAGAAGAACATGAAGTAAAACAAGAAGAGAAGAAAAAGAATACCGTAGAAGATGATATACGATCAAACTTACGTGGGTTTTCTAGAGCCATACCTAGTTTTATCATGGCATATGGGAATGAAGATTTAAATTTAATGAACTTTGATGAGTATGTTAGTGATGAAGTATTTTATGATGTTACAGGTGTTACATTAGAAGAGTTCATTTTCTTACGAGATGGTGGTACGTATGTTGATGATGAAGGTGAAAAACAACAATTTAACGGTAACTTGTTTAACGAAGTAGTATTTAATGAATCTATACTTGAATTTTTACGCAAGAAATCAGAGTTATCAAACTACTTTGAAGAAACCGAAGAGAATATTTATGACTATATTCCACCTCAAAATACTAATCAAATTTATACACCTAAATGGGTTGTTCAAAAGATGGTACAACAACTAGAAGATGAAAATTCAGGCATTTACGATGATTCGTCTAAGACCTTTATTGATTTGTATATGAAGTCAGGCTTATATATCACTGAAGTCGTTAAAAGATTGTATAACAGCGAAGTAATCAAGTCAGAATTCCCTAATGATTATGACCGTCTAAAACATATCCTAGAGAACCAAGTGTATGGATTAGCTCCCACAGAGATTATTTATAGAATCGCTACGAGCTTCATATTTAGTGAATTGACCGAAGGGATTAGCCAAAAGAACTTTGCACAACTAGACGCTTATCCATACGCAGAAGCAGGAACATTAGAAGAAAAGTTAGACGAAGTATTTGAGTGATATTGTTCAACTAACCCCCATATCCATTAATGAAGGATATGGGGTTTTCTGAAAAGGAGAGTTATTTTAGTTATGAAACCAAAAATTATGGATGAATTAACAACATCTGATCGAGAAGATTTAATTATGAAAGCTGTTATAAAGTCTCTAAATGATTTAGGTGGAGTTGCAGAACGTAAGGATATCAAGCGCGATATATATGATAATTCAAAACTAATTCCTGAGGATTATATAGACTATACGAGGGAGTCCAAAAAAACAGGAACGAAATATAAACCGTTCAATTATCAATTTAATTTCGCTATTAAATATCTGTTGCTAGCTGATTTTGTTCGGTACCCAAAGAAAGGTGAGGTTGAACTTACAGAAAAAGGTAGGAAAGTAAACTTAGAAATCTTTGACCCTCTAACCGAAGTACGTGTTTTGTCTGAGCCAGCAATGAAAGAAGAGTCACAGAAAAGAAAAGCGAAGAAGGAAATAACTGAAGCTACAGAAATAGAAGTTGAAGAGGAAGTATTAGATTCAGAAGGTATAGAAGAAGTCTGGCGAGGTCAACTAAATGAAGCACTCAAAAAGATGTCTCCTGAGAAATTTGAGATGTTTGCTAGAGGTTTAATGAAGCGAATGGGAATAGAGTTAGATAAGGAAATAGGTATTCAAACGACAGCTGATGGAGGTCTTGATGGATTTGGGTACATAACTGCAGACGACTTCAGAACAACACGAGTTGCACTTCAAGCAAAACGTTGGGAAGGCAAAGTAAGTTCTCCTGAGATCGATAAGTTTCGTGGAGCTATGGATAAGTATAATGCAGAATATGGTATTTATATAACGACCTCGGACTATACTAGATCTGCAATTGAAGCATCAAGAATCGGAACACGAGTGATTACTCTGATTAATGGTGATGATATATGTGACTTAGTAGCTAAGTATGAATTTTATGTAACTCCAGTGACTACGTATGAGTTAAATGATTTTTATTTTGAGGAAGAATAAAAGGAGCATAAAATGGTAATAATTACAAAAGATGTCTATGAAGAAATTAAAAATGATATTCCAAAAATAGAGGACCAAATGTCATCTAGAAACGGATCACGAAGATTATGGAAAAAATTCAGTAGTAAGAATTCGGTACTACTACCAGAAGTAAATTCACATGTTAGGGTTTCTGGTAAAATTTCAACAGAAAAAATAGAAGCAGACTTTCGCCCTGAACTCGAGCAGTTAAAAGAAGTAATCTTAGCATATATGATTGTTAATCCAGTAGAGGGACCATTAAATGATGAAATTAAAAATGAAGGTAAGGAAATATTAAATCAATCAGAAATTAGTTCGTCAGATAATATTATCAATGAAAAGATTGAAGAATCTAAGGTGTACATAAGGTCTGAAGAGTCTAATAAAAAATAAATGGCTGTAGAACAAATTTGGGATGCTTTTGAAAGGCTAAAAACAATTTATGGAGAAGACAAGAAAGCTTCCGCTGAAAAGCTAATTAATACAGTCAGTAATGGTTCTATAGCCACTAAAGAATTGCTTGAAAAGGAATTCAAGGAACTCACAAAAATTGGAAACGAATTTCACATTAGACATTTTGAAAATGGTAGAAAGCCTTTAGAATCTGATAAATTTCGTGAGTATTTATATTTTAGAATGTTGAGTTTGATTAGTCATTGTATAAATTCATTTAAAATTTTATAACAAAAACATTATAAAAGGAGAAAGTAGTATCAAAAATTATATAGATCATGAACAAAAAGTAAAAATAGTAGATAATATAGTCGCGAAAAATGATGATTGGGATTTTCTTGTTAAATATATCAATGAGAATTTTTATTTCCAAGATATTGATACTTGGAATGAATTTTTAGACGTAAGTAAGATAGTTAATATACATTTATATGATTATTTTACGCGAATATCTAGTTATACTAATTACTCATTTAATTTTGATAATAATATACTTAATGACCTATTTTTAATTATAGAATATGAAAATAATAAAAAAGATTATCAACAATGTAATGAGAATTTAAAAACTTTATACGGCCAAGTTAGATTATTTTTCCAATGGATAACCAAAGAGTTAAATACTCATAATTCTTTAGATCATATATTTAATATAGGGATGTTTACTATTAAAAATTTTTGGCAATTATATGATCTGAGAGGTATACAAGCAGAGAAAGATTTTGTGTCTAATGAAATAGAAAAAATTGATTTGAAGAATTTTGAAGTACCAAGAAATATATTTATAGATAATTTTAATCAAATCCTGCATGAATCAGATGCGAAATTTATTGAAAAATATGAGTCTGAGTTAGTTAATGCTAATGCGTTTAATTTTGCTAATTTGAATCTAGATTACGGTACTTGGCAAGAACGATATTTGCTAAATATGGTTAATATAAGTTTTATGAAGAGAAAAATCCAGCCAATGTTTTCTACTAATGATGGTTCTGGGAATCCTGATATCACCATGTGGACTGAAGAAATATTGGAAGATTTGAAAATATATTTTGCAAATGAAGTTTCAGATTTTATAATAGAGACAATTTCTTATGTCCTACATGGTAATGAGATGTCTGTAGAGGTAAAAACAAGGCATATTGAATTGTTACTTGAATACTTAAAAGACAAAGAGGATTATGCGATAAGAAATTGTTCATCATTTAAGATTGTCTCATACGTTTTTGAAGATAAATTGACAAGTGATATTTTAGAAAATGAAGAGTATAGAGCACTTCTTGAGTGGATTCATTCTGAAGAAGATATCGATATGATTGAAAGTCTCCAAGAATTTAGGTATCCGATTAGTAGGAAACAAAAAAATATATTAAATGAATATTATCGTACAAAATATGAAACAATTGATGAAATAAATGATTTAGTTCTACTTACAAGATATTTAAATGATAAAGATATTGTCAAAGAAATAGATCAAGAATATTTCGAGAAATTGAAGAACAGGTTTAGAAAAATTCTTAATAAAGAGTCGGGGGTAGAGATTGCATCATTATTTATAGATTATATGGGTTTTTTATTTCAACTAAGTAATAATCAAAAAATTGAAAAACAAAATAGGCAAATCGAAATAATTAAAGTTCAAAATCTATGGCAAAAAGATTATTATGAAGAACAGGTTTCAAACTTACAAGTTCATACACAAAAGCTAACTATCCCCTCTGCTGAAATTGAGTCTATCAACCAGTTGCTGTTAAATAATCCACTTGGCTTCCTTAATAATCTATTTCCGTCTAGTGATGAAAACTTAATTGAAAAAATGCAGTCTATATCATCTACACCGCTATATCACATGGTGAGTAAAATTGAAATAAAAGAGCAATTTCCTGAACGAGATGAAATAGATTTAAAAGATAACTCT
>NZ_JACAOA010000045.1 GCF_014049385.1 Ruoffia halotolerans
AGGGTTTATCTCATTTATTTTTAATTAACTAATTTAGGTTGAAACAAAAATTGCCTTATGCCCTTGTCAAATCAACACAAAGGAGAATATTTTAATTTTATAAAATTAAAAACACTCTCATCATTAGAATCCAATCTAATAATGAGAGTGCCTTCTATAACTCTTTTAGCATAATATAATCCACTTGCGCATCGTCTCCCATAACGAAAGTATGCTCACCAACTCGTTGGAAGCCCATCTTCTTATAGAAAGCTAAGGCATTATAATTATGCTCCCAGACCCCTAACCAAATACCAGTTCGGTTAAGTTCTTTTGCTCGAGCATGAGCGAATTCCAACAGTTCTCTTCCATAGCCTTTACGCGTATGTTGAGGTAGTACATAAATTCGTTCCACTTCTAATGCTAGCGGATTATCTTTCTCTGATTGCGCATCATCAATATTCAGCTTTAAGTAGCCAACGACCAAGTCTGAATCCTTCAGAAAATAAAAATCTGTACCAACCTGGTTGATTTCAGACGTTAGTTGCTCAATAGTGTAGGCCCGTTCTAAATATTCATTTAAATTCTCTTCGGTATTTTGGTCTTTGAATGTATCAACAAACGTTTCAATACTAATATCGCGTAATTGTTCAACATCACTTGGTTTGCATTTAACTAGTTCTGTCACTATACCACCTCGTTATACTATAATCATTCTTTTATTATAGCAAAGTCAGGCTTCAACTGCATTTGAAATTATATAGCTTTCAATAATGACTAAAATATACCATTGCATAAAACATAATCATATTTCTTATATCAAATTATTCTCAAGACAAAATTCATAAATACCATCTTCAGCCACATGACCGATTACTTCGTCAGCAATTGTTTTTAAGTCCTCGGAAGCATTGTCCATTGCTAAGCCCTAGCCGACAGCTGCCAACATTTCAATGTCATTATTATCATCTGCAAAGGCAATCGGACTTCTACCTGTCGCTAAACAAAGTAAAATATCTTTCTACTTTAATGCTTTAAGTGTAGCTAATATCTTCTCTGAAATTACTTTCTTATTCATATCAATCAAGGTGCCCTCAATATCAAAAAAATTATTTTTTAATTTCCATTATTACTCTATCTGAAGTCATTTCAATTCTTCCATCAATTCAGCTATTATTAGAATAAGTCAAAAATTGTAAGGAAAGTTGGTACTAATTTGGAAAATGAGTTTGATTTTTATAAAATGGAAGAAAACTTCTTGAAAATCACTAAAGAAATTGAAGCAATGTCAGATATGTTAGAACAATTTAAACAGAATATCCCAAACATTCAATTATTTCTTAAATACTACTGTATTTATAAAAAATAAAAACCCCTCATCTCTAGACTTAAATTCTAAAGATGAAGGGTATTCATATTTTCTTTGATTTTATTACTCAGCTAATTCTTCAGCCGGTTTCTTTACTAACACACTTAATAAGATAGCTCCGACAATCCCACCAGCAAGCCAAGCCACGAGATACATCCATGGATTCGTTACACCACCGGCAAGAACCGCAAAGATTCCGCCGTGAGGAACATAACTCACACTACCAAATAATATACTTAATGCTCCAGCAACCCCACTACCTACTGCTAATGAAGGAATCACACGAAGTGGATTCGATGCTGCGAATGGAATAGCTCCTTCAGTAATGAAAGCCGCCCCCATCACATAGTTCACTAAAGCACTGTTATGTTGTTCTGGCGCCCAAAGATTTTTGTAAAATGTTGCTGAAATAGCAATCGCTAACGGGGGAACCATCCCGCCGATCATAACGGCTGCCATCACATCTGAACCTGCACCATTTGATGCTGTAACCAAAGCTGTACCAGTAACATAAGCAGCTTTATTAAGCGGTCCGCCCATATCAATTGACATCATAGCCGCAGCAACAAAACCTAGAACTACAGATAATTCAGAAGGAATACTTGTTAATAAGTCTTGTAAACCTAACATGACTGCTCCCATGGGTGCATTCACGATAAAGAACATGATGAGACCCATGGCTAGAACACCTAGCACAGGATATAAGAAGATTGGCTTCATACCTTCCAGTGATTTTGGTAACCAACTTAAGCCTTTACGTAAGCACCAAACAATTCCACCCGCTAAGAAACCAGCGACTAAAGCACCTAAGAATCCTGATGCAACTGCATCTTCAAAGATTCCACCGGCATTAAAGGCTGTTAGAATACTTGGGTTAGCAAAAACCCCACCCATGAAACCAATCACTAAACCAGGTCGATCAGCAATAGATTGCCCAATATAACCGGCTAGTACTGGTAACATCATAGCGAAAGATAAATCTCCGAAAGTTTTTAAAGTATGAGCAATCGCATTATAACTTGCATCATCTGGATTCGCTGAGTTGATTCCCCAGAAGAATGATAAAGCGGCTAAAATCCCACCTGCGACGACGAACGGTAACATATGAGATACACCGTTCATTAAGTGTTTATAGAACTGACGTCCTAAAGATTCATTCTCCTCAGAATCGTCGGCTGACTGCTCATATTGACTCGCGTGATAAATACGCGCATCAGCATTTGCGGCACGCCTCACTAATTCATCGGCTTTATTAATTCCGTCGGCTACTTTTGTTATAATAACTGGTTTACCATTAAAGCGCGCCATATCTACTTGCTTGTCAGCTGCTACAATAATCGCTGTTGCGCGTTCAATATCGGCTTTCGTTAATTTATTACCAACACCTGTTTGCCCATTTGTCTCAACTTTAATCGCATAACCGGCTTTATCCGCTGCTTGATTCAGTTTCTCTTCCGCCATATAAGTATGCGCAATCCCTGTTGGACATGCCGTTACAGCTAATAAGTATACATCATCCGCGTCTTGTGCTTGAGTATCTACTGCAGTAACTGTTTCTTTTGCTTGGTTTTCTTCTTCTTTTTCTGCTTCATATTCCGCAATGATATTTACAACATCTTCTTGAGTTTGAGCATCAAGTAAAGCTTGTTTTGCTTCTGGATTCATTAAGATACTTGATAATTTTGCTAAAGCTTGTAGATGTTCTCCGCCGCCTTCAGGTGCAGCAATCATAAAGATTAATTTTGCTGGTTGACCATCGAATGACTCCCATTCAATTCCTTCTTGTGAGCGAGCAAAAACAATCGCTGCTTCTTTAATTGAAGCATCTTGAGCATGCGGGATCGCAATTTCGTCTCCTACACCTGTTGTAGATTGGGCTTCACGTACTTCTAGTTTCTCAACATAACTGTCAACATCACTCACGCCACCTGCTTTGGTGAATTGTTCTGCCAAATGACGTAAAGTACTTGCTTTATCTGTTGTTGATAAAGTTAAATCCATCGCATCTTTTACAAATAATTGTGCTAGTTTCATTTTATCCACCTATCCTTTTTATTTCTATTTCTTTAATTAATTGATCTATCAATTCTTTTGTTGCGATTCCAACTGAAAATGCCGTTGCACTTCCTGATGCCGCTCCTTGCTTTAAACTGTCCTCGTACTGACCACTTTCAATATATTTTGCTATAAATCCTGCGACCATTGAATCTCCGGCACCTACGGAATTGATGACTTCGCCTTTAGGCACTGATGATTGATACACTTCTCCCGTCTCTGTGAGTAACACTGCGCCGTCGCCACCTAATGATACGATAACATTACGCGCGCCTTTTTCTTGGAGCATTTTACCGTAATGAATCACTTCTTCAATTGAATCTACCTTGACATTGAAGATTTCGCTGAGCTCTTGCGCATTCGGTTTGATTAAAAATGGCTTATGTACTAAACAAGCGGTTAAAAGATCTTTATTCGAATCCAATACAAAATCGACCTGTTTACTTGCGCATAACTCAGCCACTTTAACGTAATGGTCGCTAGTCATACCTGGCGCAGCATTACCGGCTAGTAAAACCGTATCTCCTTTGACTAATACTTCATTAAAATAATTAAATAACTTCTGAATATCCTTCTCTTGAATAACTGGTCCATTAGCATTAATTTCAGTTTCTTGATCTGCTTTTATTTTGACATTAATGCGTGTAATTGCATCAATGTCAACAAATTCAGGTTGTACGCCTTCTTCTTTTAATGATTTTTGAATAAAATCACCTGAGAAACCTCCTAAAAAGCCTGTCGCAATATTGTGATGTCCTAGTCGCTTTAAGAGAACGGACATGTTAATACCCTTACCTCCAGCCACATATTCATCTCGCTTCACGCGATTCAATTCACCTAGGTGAATCACATCTGTATTCATAACTAAATCCACTGCGGGATTAAATGTAATTGTATATAGCATTCCTTAAACTTCCTTCACTTTTGTATGTTTTTGGTATTTTAATCTCACGGGTTCTGGCAATGTATTTGTAATAATCGCTGCATCTTCCAGTTCAACTATTCGACAAAATGATACTTTATCAAACTTACTACTATCAGAAAGTACATAAACTTGATTCGCTTGTTGAATAGCTGTCTGCTTAACACTCGCCTCCTCACGATCAGGCGTTGTAAAGCCGTACTGAATATCAATTCCGTTTGTCCCCATAAAAGCTTTCGAGAATTGATACTGTTTCAATTGATTTTTCGCGTCAGTTCCAATCATTGCGCGTGTTTTAGGCTTGATAAACCCACCAACTAAAATCGTCTGTATATCCATCTCTGTTAAAATATTCGCAATTTCTAAACCATTCGTCACAACTGTAATATTTTCTGCTTTGATAAAAGGCAACATTGAAAGTGTCGATGTTCCGGCGTCTATATATATAAAATCATTCATTTCTATTAACGTCGCTGCGTACTTCCCTATATGTTCTTTTTCAGTCATAAATTGCTGTGACTTCTCTTTCACACTCGGCTCTGTGTCTACTGAGAAAATACGTTTAGCGCCCCCATGAACTCTCACTAACTCGCCTAACTCTTCTAACTGAGATAGATCTCGTCTCGCTGTGGATTCAGAAGCCCCCGTTGCTTCAACGATTTCTTGTAGCTTCACAATTGAATTATCCGCAAGTAACTTACGAATCGCTTGAAACCTCTCCTCTGTAAGCATTTTCATCACTTCCTTACTAATAAGATACACCAAAACCAATCACAAATCAATCACTTTCTTTCAAATAACGTTACATTCATTCAAATCCAATCATTAACACGGAGGTGATATGTAGATTCGCCAACTCAGGAAAACGAGCTAGCGAAGTTTGGCTGGATTCACCAGCTCAAGGCCGCGAGCTAGCGAAGTTCGACCGGATTCACCAGCTCAGTAAAACGAGCTAGCGAAGTTTGGCTGGATTCACCAGCTCAGTAAAACGAGCTAGTGATTCCACACAATCCCAACTTATTTTCTAAAAAATAATGGCCAACCTAATTCGGTTAGCCGTTTATATACATTTTAATTTAAATAATCCAATGCTACTTTTACAAATGCCGCTGTCGCCATATAGAATAGTGATTCGTCCACTCAAACTTCGCATGGTGGTGTCCGTGGAACTGGCCTTCAATATTAGATGGATTTGATAAGATGAGGAAAGTCCCGGGTGCTTCATATAGATAGTACGCGTAGTCTTCACGCCCATTAATGGCTCTTCAACTTCAACTAAATGACCTGGGAAAATTTCTTCCAGCGAGTTCACAACTTCAGTTGTCACTTGCGCGTCATTAGTCACAGGTGGATATTTATAGTCGTAGGTCACGACACATTTTACATCCAGTGCTGCACCAATTCCGTGCGCAATTTGTTCAATCTTCCTATGAATAAACTCTCCTGTTTCATCATTAGTGCGCGTAATGTTCCTTCAAGTTCAACCTTATCTGGAATAATATTGTGGTTGAAGCCACCTTGGACTCTAGTAATTGAAACGACTGCTGGGTTCACTGCTTTTACATTACGACTTTTTATTGTTTGTAAGGCGTTAATCAGTTGACCTGCAGCAGCAATCGGATCTTGAGATTCCTCAGGGTAAGCGCCGTAATAGCCTTTCCCGGCACTTCCAGCAATATGAGGCGATAGGACTACGTTAGGCAAATCATATGATGGAGAATCAGCTTCGGGAGGTTCAGGGCTTGTAACATCGAGTAAGGCTGTCAAATCGGATCGTTCCTGTAATACATCAATCATCGCTTGTTCTTCTACAATCGCACCACGGGCTGTATTAATAAAGGTCACATTCTCCTACATTCATCGGAAGTGCTCTCCATGAATCCTCCCCTCCGTATCCGGCAACAAAGGCGCATGTAAAGAAACGACATCCGCTTCTTTAAATATCTCCTCTAAGCTCACTTGACGCTCCCCAAGCTTGTCAATTCCTCATCTGAGACGAAAGGATCATAACTAATCACATCCACATCAAAATTCTTCAAATACTCCACAACCATTCAACCGATTTGACTCATCGAAATAATCCCAACGGTTGCTTTGTAATTACCAACAATCGGCTCAAATACTGCCAATTCATACGTGCGTTCTCTTTTCACTTTCTCAATAAAATGCCAAATACGCTTTAATGAAAATAAAATCCCTGTCAATGTATACTCAGCCACAGGAATAGCATTAGCCACATTCGCAGTCGTTACTTGAATATTGCGTTACCAAAAAGCATCAGTTAACACATGCCTTAACGTACCCGCTCCGTAAAATACAACTTTTAAATTAGGCGCTGCATCAAATAAAGGTACTCCCCAACTAGAAAAAAGCACTTCGACTTCTTTTAATAACTCAGTATTCTGTATTAATTCAACTTTGGACATAACTGGTGCCAAAATCTCACAATATTCTGCAATTGTCTCTTGTGACTCTTGACTATAAACATTTTCAAAGACATGGGGTGACATGACATATAATCCTTTTAACATTTTAAAACTCTTTAATCCTTTGAATGATTCGCATAATATGTTCGACTAAAACAGCTGAGACTAGCGTACCAATACCCACACCCATAATTCGACCTAAATGGGCCAGGATAATATAACCGCGATTGCCACAAAACTCAAATCTAAAGGCACCTTTATCTTACTGAACAACTCCGTGTTAAAGCGTAGAGTAATCGCCTTTACAATTCCTTCCCCTGGATTGCTCACAAAATCTGCTTTCAATTGTTTCATAATACTTAAAACGATGGTGAAACAACCTATAACAACCGCAATAAGTTGCCAAAGAAAGTGTTTCAACTCAAAATTTTGAATCTACGGTCCCCAAAAATCTACTGAAACTCTTAATATAAACGACACATTTATTTGAAAATATTGCAACAAGGGAAAGCACTTTCCCAGCAAAATGACTGGGGAAATAACTAATATAATATTAAAAATCATAGTCAATTCACCAAATGATAGTGGGACGAACTCATTCATCACTAAAGGAATTAATGTGAGCGCAGATGTACCTAAATTAGCATGAGCAACTAAATTAATGCCTAAACCCATTATTATAAAACTTAATAGTAAATATAACATAGATATAAAAATTGACTGCTTTTCCAAGTGTAACCCCTTCCATTTCATTATAATAATAAAGATACATCTCACAAATTGAAAGATGTATCTTCATGGCTTACATATTTTTTCTAAGTATATCTAACGCTTTATTAAATTCTGCAATCGTTTCTGCTTTATCTTCTTTTTCACACATCTCTTCTAAGAACAATATTAATTCTTGATTCGGTGATTCTTCAGTTATCTTAGCAATTGCCCACGCTGCTGTCCCGCGAATCATTGGACGAGGATCTGTCTCGATTACTTGCAGTAACTTAGGTATCGCAGACTTTTCACGGTAATTGGCTAAAGCAATAATCGCATTTCTCTGAAGGGGTTTTTTACCTCGCCATGATCCAGCCATCTTACCAAAAGTCTCTTTAAACTCACGGTTTGATATATCCAATAAGGGTTCAAGAATCGGATTCGTTAACTCTGGATCAGGTTCCATTTCCTCATGGTGGTGCGTATTCATCCCACGGTTGTAAGGACAAACAACTTGGCAAATATCACACCCATAAATCACACGACCCATCTTCTTCCGGAATTCATCTGGCATATATCCTTTAGTCTGAGTTTGATAAGAGAGACAGACTTGGGCATTAATACGACCGTCCCCAAGTAAAGCCCCTGTAGGACATGCATCAATACACTTCACACAATCCCCACAACCAAAAGGCACTTCTTCATCTGCTTCAAAAGCTATATTCGTAATGATTTCACCTAAATACACAAATGAACCAAACTCTTCTGTAATCAACAAGCCATTGCGCCCTATAAAGCCAAGCCCTGCCCGTTGAGCAACCGCAACGTCAACGAGTTCACCAGTATCCACCATCGGTTTAAAATCCACTGAGCCAATATTCTCCTCATTTGCGGCTTCTTTAATGTAGGCAATGAGCTTATTCATTCGATCATTGAGAATATGATGATAATCCGTCCCCCAAGATGCACGCGCAAATTCACCTCTAGGCTTACCCTTTTCCATTCTAGGTTTCTTCATACGAGAAGGATATGCTAAAGCAATCGCAATAATCGACTTTGGTTGATCGAAAATCTTCTCAGGATAAATTCTTTCTTCAATGTTCTTATGTTCAAAGCCAGAATTATGTCCTGCAGCTCTTTGCTTCTTCAAGCGATCTTCTAAAGTATAAAATGGCTCCGCATGTGTAAAACCAATCTTATCAATCCCGAGTTCTTCAGCTTTTAACTTAACCTTTTCCTTTAGCTGTTGATTCAAATCAGTCACCTCCACAAATCAACTCCTAATGTTAATCATATTATATCATCTGATCATTATAATAGAAGGAAAAAATCTGTACAAAAAAAGAACAGAGCCCTCGGGCTCTGCTCTCAATTAAACAATGCATGGCAACGACCTACTCTCACAGGACCCAA
>NZ_JACAOA010000046.1 GCF_014049385.1 Ruoffia halotolerans
ACATATTTCTCGCAAAATGTCCGATAAGCGTAAGGCATCTTATTTTGAATCTTTGCCTCTTGTTCGTACTCTTTATGCAAGAGTTTGAGCGTGACATTCTTTTTGAGCAGTTCTTTATGGATGTAATCCCAATCCGGATTGTAATACCCACGTTGACTCGCGCTTTTCTCAGGGAACAGGTACTCTTCCAACCAAGAACTGGTCATTTTTTCAGTAAGCTCTTCTAAGCCTTTGGCTTTTGCTTGATTCACCACCTCTCTAATTTTGTCTCTTGAATGCCCTGTACTGGAAGAGATTGTCCGTTGGGAAATCCCTTGTAGATGCATTTCAAGAATTTTATGATAATTGATCATAAAAATAACCTCCTGTAACTTATTTGTATGAAAACTCATACATAAAATAAGTATACAGAAGGTTATCGATTTGGACGATTATTTTCGCACTTGGTGGACTTTTCTTCCGCATTCGGTGGACGAATGTTTCGCACTGGTGGACGATTCTAAAGGCTATATTCACAGTCCATCAAGCACGCTCATTCGTTGGTAATGAGCCTTTTGTGGTCATGTTAGGGGATGATATTATGGTCGATGATGTCCCTTTGACCAAGCAATTGATTGATAATTTTGACAAGATGAAAGCATCCACGTTAGCGGTCATACCAATACCCCATGAAGAGACGTCTAAGTACGGTGTGATTGATCCGACATCTGAAGTAGAAGAGGGAATCTATGCAGTTAACAGCTTTGTTGAAAAGCCTGAGCCTGAAGATGCACCAAGTAACCTAGCCATTATTGGTCGTTACTTATTGAAGCCAGAGATATTTAATATTCTTGAAACACAAGCACCAGGGCGAGGTGGTGAAGTACAATTGACAGATGCAATTGATACTTTAAATCAGACGCAACGTGTCTTTGCCTTAGAGTTCAAAGGGAAACGTTATGATGTAGGAAATAAATTAGGTATGTTAGAGGCTAATATCGAGTATGGGCTACAACATCCGGAACTGAAGGATGGCTTGAAGGAGTATTTGATGAGTGTTGTGGAACGCTTTTAATTACATTAGAATTTTTGTTAGTGTTGGTGAGAGAGATCCTTTCATTAACACTTTTTTATTATTTCTATGTAGGAATCATACAATATACGTAAGTCTTTAATATTGTGTATTTCGTTCATAGGGCGGGGTTATTTTGTTATAATGGGGTAAGTCTTAGATAGTAAATAAATTGGGGTTAGGTGAATTGATAATGAAGAAAGTTCTAATTACAGGAAGAAATAGTTATATAGGGAATAAGCTTGCTACATGGTTAGCTCTCTGGCCAGAAGAGTATCAAGTTGATAAGGTATCCTTGCAAACTGATAAGTGGCAAGATATCGACTGGAGTGGTTATGATTCAATCATCCATGTGGCGGGAATAGCACATAATTCATCAAATAAGTCATTAGAAAATTTGTATTATTCAGTCAATCGTGATCTAACTGTGCAAGTAGCCAGCAAGGCTAAAAAAGAGGGTGTAAGGCATTTTGTTTATATGAGTAGTATGATTGTTTTTGGGACTGACCAAGCTGCTATTAGACAAGATACAGTGCCTAAGCCAGATAATTTCTATGGGGATAGTAAGTTGCAAGCTGAGCGCGAGTTAGAGCGATTAGAATCCGAAGATTTTCGAGTGGCTTATGTTCGTCCGCCAATGATTTATGGTCATGAATCAAAAGGAAATTATCCACGACTTTCTAAGTTAGCTAAGGTTACACCACTTTTCCCTGATTATGATAATAGACGTAGTATGTTACATGTAGATAACTTATCAGAGTTTCTAAGGTTGGTTATTGATAACCATGACCGAGGTTATTACCATCCACAAAATATAGATTATGTCACAACAACGGATCTTGTTAAAGAAATTGCGAAGATATCCAATCATCGTATAGGTGTGACCAAGCTGTTTAATCCGTTGATTAAAAGTATGATGGGCATCAATGTCGTTAATAAAGTTTTTGGTGACTTGTATTACGAACAAGCAATGAGTGAGTATCACACAAATTATAATGTCAGAGGTTTTAGTGAGTCTGTGCGAGAGACGGAGTTGGGTTAGTAGAGTATTTTTTGAGGGAGAGTGGTATCATAAACCTCCTTTTTTTGTATTCACTTCTGAAGAAATTTTGTTATTTTATGGTTCTATGATTTATGATATCAGTAAGATTTACTTACCAACATCATAAATTGAAGAACTTTTTTAATTTGTATAAATTAAATTTCATAATCATGGGATATGACTTGTAATTATATTTCAGATGCTTATAATAAACTAAGAAAGCGCTTCACTAATTTGACGTGTAATTATAGTTAATCAGAAAGGAATGAAAGTGTATGGAGAGAAAAGTAAGTATGACGGGTGTTTTGAAGGTGTTAGGGGTATGTATGTTAGGCTTGTCACTTCTAACTAATAGCTTGCTAGTAGTACAGGCTGAAGATGATTTCAAGTTTGGTCTGGAAATGTTGTTGTCTGATCACAAAGATTTACTTGAAGGAAAGCGAGTGGGGCTTGTAACGAATCCTACTGGAATTGATCAGGATTTAAATACAACCGTTGATTTGTTATTTGAAGATTCTGAGATTGAATTAACCGCTTTATATGGTCCAGAACATGGGGTTCGCGGGAATGCTGAAGCGGGGGAGTATGTTGAATTTTATACGGATCCAGAGACAGAATTACCGGTATATAGTTTATACGGGGAGACACGTAAACCCAGTCCAGAGATGTTAAAAGATGTGGATCTACTCGTCTTTGATATTCAAGATGCGGGGGTAACTTATTATACTTATGTTTGGACGTTGTATAATATTATGGAAGCAGCCTCTGAAGAAGGAAAGCAAGTGGTCGTACTTGACCGTCCGAACCCGTTAGGTGGAGATTTAGTTGCTGGTCCAGTGGTTGTTGAAGATGAACATTCTTCTTTTGTCGGCTTGAAGGATTTGGCGTTAGTTCACGGGATGACTTTTGGAGAGTTGGCTCAGTATTTTAATGGTGAATTTGATTTAGGTGTTGACCTAGAAGTGGTTGAAATGCAAGGCTATGACCGAAGTGAATCTTATGCTGAATTAGATATTCCATTCGTGATGCCATCACCCAATATGCCAACAACCGATAGTATAGATGTTTATCCAATTACCGGATTATTCGAGACATTCGTGAATGTTTCCGAAGGTCGAGGCACAACAAAACCATTCCAATTAGTTGGCTCAGATTTTGTGAATGGTAAGGAATACGCCCAAGCATTGAATGACCTTAACTTAAGTGGTGTTAAATTCAGAGCAGCTGCTTTTACTCCTGCTCCTGGACAAAAGCTTGAAGGGAAGCTCGTTGAGGGCGTTGAAGTTTATGTGACAGACCGTGAAGAATATGATCCACTTTATACTGGTCTATCAATGATTCACGAGTTGAATAAACTATACCCAGATGAGATTGAGTGGCGTGAAGATCAATGGCTAGCTAAATTAACTGGTAAGTCATCTATTGAAGAGGACTTGAAAGCAGGTCTGCCAGTGGAAGAAATCATCGCAAAATGGGACGAAGAATTATTATCATTTAAATCAACTCGTGAAGAATATCTTATTTACCCAAGTGGTGAAGAGGAATAGAATATATGTGAGCACCTCCTTAGAAATGAATCTAGGGAGGTGTTTTTTACGTTGAATGATTTTACTCAAAAGGTGTCGCTCTAGACAAAAAATTGATATTTTAGAAAAATAATGGTATCGAATTATAGTTAATTTGTTTGGTGTAATGGAATTCTACATAGTTCATGATTATTGGGTTCAGTTAGCCTCACTTGTGGGGGCTTTAGCTCCAACGAGTGCGGAAAAAAAGCTTCATCTAATCCGAAGGTGTTCCACCATTACTGGAAGAGATAGGGCGACTTTCACTCATCCTATAGTTATACCGTAGTGACCCACGAGATTACACTTTATGAGTGATATATCGAAATTAAATAAGGGATTTTCTAAACAGGAATGCGAATGACACATTTTATCTTATAAAAATTCTAATTTATTCTACACCCCAAAAGAGCCATGCTTCGTCCATATAAACTCTCCCCAATGCGAATTATTGTACAATATTGGTAAAATGATTATTACGCGCCTTCAGGCCCACCTATTCGTCCTATCGAGTCTTTCAATATCCAATTGGAGTCCACTGGTACGCAGATCGGGTCCAGCAAAATAGCCATGCCAATTTCAGCACGACTATTTCTACAGTTTTTAATTGATTGCTTTGTGTTCGCGCATGTTTAGTTGACCCGTGTCATACCAAACCGCATTATGAACGATTCTGTCCATTATCGCGTCCGCATGGACGCCGTGTTAATGCTAAATTAGATTCAGCATTAACAATTCTTATAAGGATATGAAGTGGACCAGTTTTTTTATTCGGTTTACTAACCAAAAGGCCTTACGATCTCTTCTTCATATCTACCATATAAAAATAGTAGTGAAAAATCCACCGTCGTGGACTTCTCACTACTAATCTTAGTATGTTTTTTTATTGCTAAGCTATGTACTTTTTCATTGCAATCTGGAGGCATTTCTATATTGCCATAAAAATGAGTAAACAAATTACAGTAATAGAGTACTTGTCTTCTTTTAATAATCACAATACTGAATGCATGCTTTAGTTCTACAATATTAGTGGCGTTTGCTGTTTATTGGATGACATACACATGAAAGTTATTCTATTGTTTTACTCATTGCTCTCATTTTCTTCAAAACATTATACACTTTTTCTAAATCATCTTCGGAAGGAAAAAAATTAATATTGATAATATATTTTCCTTCAATGAACGGAATATGGAAAGTAGATAGAATAATGGGTTCAGATACTTTTTTTAATTGCGTGATAGATATTTGAGAATCGTTATATATATTAAAACGTACTTTCTTTCCAAAATGAAGTTCAAAATACTCCTTTAAAAAGAAAGCATGATTGGGTTCATAATTACACACAATAATTACCTCTATAATCCGTTTATTTTTAACGAGTTGGGTATATAACGTTTCCCACTGAATAAATAAGTGGTGGATAAGCCGATCATTAAGGAATCGATCCCATTTACTCCCCATTTTCATGCAATACTCTTGAAAGAGCTGAGAAGCTCTTGAAATAAAATCTGGGAAACGACGTGATAAATCTTCAATGAATTTTGTTTTGCTATCAAGAAGAATATTTCCTGAATCAATATCTAGATGATTTAAAATAGCAGCGTTATGGAGATTTAAAATTAAGGGACCAGGGTTATCGAATGTTAAATCGAATTCTTTTTTTAAGGTTTCAACTATATAGTTGAAGTGGTTAAAGGATTCTATACGCTTATCGATATCTTTTGAAAAATTAATAATTTTAGAATTGGGGAAAATATAATCCGAGTTGATGAAAACATGAAAAAGCTGATTCACTGTATGTTGATTTAAAGGTACGCCTAATCGTTTCATTGTCTGTTTCGTTTGATCACTCTTAAAAGGGGTTGATTGGAGTGTTTTGTAAATGTAGGCTGCTTTTTCGCTCTCAATCTCAACATCATGACCTTGTCTTAAACGAACGAGGTTGACAGCAACCAAAAATTTCATGTAATTAATGCCAATATAATCCAAAGGATAATGTATAGCATCCGTTACTATTATGATTAAATCCGCAATAGCAGCCTCATCAATATTTATAAAAGGCCATTCTAAAGGCGTATAAATATCTGAATAGAGTTGGGAAAATAAACCTCTTATCTTATCCTCATCTCCCTTTAGCTGGAATGGGTTGGTGTCTATTTTGACCTCATAGTTATGGGTGATTTGTTCATTGACTTGTTCAATCAGACGATAAACAGTCGCTTGGCTGAGTTCCAAGAGGGTTAACAAATCCTTAAGATGCGTCTGCTTATACAAAAAAAGCCGTTCGAGTAACTGGACGCCCGTATTGCATTGAAACATATACTGATACACATAAGAAATATTGTAATGCGGCTCGATAGCCATCGTTATGCTTTGATTATTCACTTTTAAATTTAAAAAAGGAAATTTCTCTTGAAGAGCCCTGATATCCAAAGCAATAGTACGTTCCGAGTAACCAAGCTTATTTGCCACCTCTGAAATAGAGATAGCTTGTGTACGAGCATAGAGAATGTCAATTAAATCGAGTTGTCTTTGTTCATTTTTTTTAAGCAAAGCTTTCATATCTAAAGCCCCCATAAATATATTTATCTAGTTTGAGTATTCAAGATAGCAATAATAGAATCATATCAAACCAGAGCACAAAAAACAAAAAATATTATGTTTTTTTACGTTTGTTTACCATAAATTTAAAATGTGACTCAGATTTTGTATATAAAGGACAAAATAATCGTTGTAAAAGTCTGTTTTACTATTTTTTTTTTGAATTTTTAAGAATATTCTACATTTTAATGTGAAGAAATTCTCTTTAGACGTGGTTAAAAAAAGGAAGATCATCGGTTTTATAAAAAAATGTATGAATTGAATTATAATTAAAATAATTTGTAGATTAATTAATGTATAATTAATCTACAAATTATTTTTAGGAGAGAGGAGACTAATTTTAGGAGAAACTCTAGTGCCAAAATGCGAAATAAATAAGACAAAATCTGTTCGTATAAGTAAAATATATTATGAATGGCTTCGAAAGGAAGCCTTTGAAAGAAATACCACGATTAGAAATCTCACCGATGAGATTATTGGCAAATTCATACGGATTCAGGAGTGAGCGTTATTTATTTTATCACCTGTTTATGAATATGTTTATATTTTATTTATGGTTTTTTATCAAACGTATTTTACACAGGATTATGGACTTGACTAAACTGCAAATATTTAGAATCACGTTTAAATTACTGCAGAAAAACATAAAATAACTAATAAATTAGAAGTATGAATTATTCAGGATTGTAATAAATAAGTTTTTTTATAGAAACATTCGAGGAGGAATAGTTGATGGTTGGAAAAAACAACAAAAAAGTTTTAATCGAAAAACAAGGAAATAAGTATTATCGTTACTCAATTAAGAAACTAAGTGTCGGTGTGGCTTCTGTAGCAGTAGGTGCTGGAATTTTCTTTGGTAATGTTTCGTCAGTATCAGCTGATGAAGGTGAATTCACTAATCAAGTTTCCCAGGAAACTATAGCCATTGAAGAATTTACACCTATCGAGGAGCCTCAGGTTGATAATTCAACTACTGAAGAAGTAGAAGCAAGTCTAGAAACTTCTATGGCGCCTGTAGAAGATGATGTCAATTTTGAAGAACCAGAAGAAACGTTAACTCAAGTACAAGAAGAAAGTGCACCTCAATCAGAAGTTGAAGAAACCGAAGAAGCTGTTGAGGAATCACAAGCACCAGAAGTTGAAGAAACCGAAGGAGCTGTTGAGGAATCACAAGCACCAGACGTTGAAGAAACCGAAGAAGCTGTTGAGGAATCACAAGCACCAGACGTTGAAGAAACCGAAGGAGCTGTTGAGGAATCACAAGCACCAGAAGTTGAAGAAACCGAAGGAGCTGTTGAGGAATCACAAGCACCAGAAGTTGAAGAAACCGAAGAAGCTGTTGAGGAATCACAAGCACCAGACGTTGAAGAAACCGAAGAAGCTGTTGAGGAATCACAAGCACCAGACGTTAGAGCAGTAACTACATTCTCGACTGCTGCTACTACTCAAGCGTCGTCTATAGAAGACCTAAATGCAACATATGAAGGAACCGGTGCAGTATCAACTGATAATAGTATACCAGCTTATTATACAGTAGATGTAGTTGATAATGGTGGAAGTTTGACTTATAAAGTGAAATATCGTGTGGATTCAGGAGGGTCACATGATATGGATTTAGTGGGGTTCCAGTTTGGTGATGCTTTTGATGTACCGGACCAGATTAAAGTTAATGGTTATTTTGTTGAAAGGGAAGACTTCGATCCTTCACAACTAAGTAGCACGATGAGGAGATATTATGAAAATCGTACAGGTGGTTTTGCCCCTTTTACTGGATACTTACAAGAAGGTGCTCGTACGGCCACTCCCGCAGGATACGCATTAACTACCCCTTACTCTAAGAATAACTTTAATTATGTAGATTGGGTGATGGAATTTACTGTTCCTATTACAGACAGAGAAGCAGATACAACGTATCGTGGTTCTATTCCAATGTATCTTTCAGGCGATAGCAATCACGGACATGATAGTCATTGGAATTATTTTTACAATCAAGACCTGATTACTAATGAAAATAACTCTGGGCCTGAAAATCCTGATATAAATTTTGAGAAAGAAATTGTAAGAGAACAATTTGAAATTCCTTATGAGACAGTATATAAATTATCTGAAGATGTACCGTACGGTGAAGAGGTTGTTATTAAAACCGGTGTGAACGGTACTGGACAACGTGTGATTCAAAAGACAAGTTACAAAGGAGAATTAATTGGTCAATTAGAATTGGAGAATTCAGTTCTTACTAATCCAGAAGCAGAGGTTATTGCTTTAGGTATTGGCGGATTAAGAGGCCAAGACGGAC
>NZ_JACAOA010000047.1 GCF_014049385.1 Ruoffia halotolerans
CCTTCTTAAAAGATATTCATATAATTTTTAAAACAATTTTGAAACTTTTTAAATCGGATGATATATACATGAATTATGATGAATAGTTAGGAGAATATGATGATAAATGGAGAATTAATTTATTTAAGACCTATTATTAAAGATGATTTAAAATACTTAAATGATTGGAAAAATGATGAAGAAACTTATAAGTTTCTTGGAGGAGGATTTATGCCTATCTCTAAGGATCAACAATCAAATTGGTTGGATAGCATGATTGATCTTACAGGTAATAATAAACGTTATATAGTATGTAAGCAATCTGATGACAATCCAATTGGTATGATTGGATTGTACGGAATTAATTGGATTCATAGAACTACAGAAGTTGGATTATACATAGGTGATAAAAATGAACTTAGAAAAGGCTATGCTAAAGAAGCTTATGCATTGCTAGAGAATTTTGCCAAGAATTATCTGAACATAAGAAAAATTAATCTAAATGTTGTTGATTTTAATAAGAAAGCAAAATTAATGTGGGAAAATTATGGTTTCCAAATATGTGGTAAGTTAACTGAAGAGAGATTTATTGATGGACGATATTATGATTTATTGATAATGGAAAAGTTTATTTAGTTAAGGAGCAATTATGAACATACTGATATTAAGTGGAGGAACAAGGAACAAAATTGTTCAATACTTTAAAAAAGAGTTAGGTACACGCGGAAGAGTATTGGTGACTGATTGTAGTCCTTTAGCTCCTGCATTATATGAAGCAGACGAGTATTTTTTAGTGTCACGTATTACAGAACACGGTTATATCGACGAAATATTAAATATTTGTAAGGGAAATAATATTACAGGTGTATTATCTTTAATAGATCCAGAACTAACTTTGTTAGCTGAGAACTATGATAAATTCAAAGAAATAGGAACAACACCTATAATATCCGATGTAGATTTAATAAACTTGTCGTTTGATAAATATGAGTTTAGTAAATTTGTAACTGAGCTAGGCTTTAAATCTATAAGAAGTTATAAGGAATTAGAATCATTTAACAAAGATTACGAACTAGGAGTAATAGATTTCCCGGTTTTTGCGAAGCCCATTACAGGGAGTGCAAGTATTAACATTAATAAAGTTACATCAAACGAACAACTTGAAGATTTATTTAATAGATATGATGACTTGCTAATTCAAGAAATGATGGATGAAAAGGAATATGGAGTCGACGTATATATTGATATGGTTTCTCATGAACCGGTGAGCATTTTTATTAAAGAAAAATTGGCTATGAGGGCTGGCGAAACTGATAAATCTGTATCAGTAAGAAATGAAAAGCTATTCAATATTATCTTTAATTTTGTAAAAAAAGCAGGTTATAGAGGGATTATTGACATTGATGTTTTTGAGAAAAACGGAGAATTTTATATATCAGAAGTAAACCCACGTTTTGGTGGTGGGTATCCTCATGCATACGAAGTCGGTGTGAATGTTCCAAAACAAATAATAAATAATTTAAACAATAACAAGAACAAAGAAAACTTTGAATATGAACAAGATATATTCATGATGAAGTTTAATGAAGTGAATATCCAGAAAATAGTTAATAATAGAGGTGTGAACTAGTGAAGATATTATTCTTATCATTAGGAAAACTTGAGGATATTGATACTCCAGGGATTTATACAGATTTAATGAGGGAAATGCGTGATAATGGGCATGACGTATATGTAGTTTCGTCAAGAGAAAGAAGACTAAAGCAACCAACAATACTAGAAAATCAATCTGGAATTCATATATTAAAAGTTAAAATAGGGAATATAAAAAAAACGAATATTATTGAAAAAGGTTTGTCTACACTTTTAATTGAACACCATTATTTAAAAGCAATAAAACAAAACTTATCAGATGTAAAGTTCGACCTAGTGATGTATTCTACACCTCCTATTACCTTTGAAAAAGTCGTATCTTTTATCAAGAATAGAGATAATGCTATTTCGTATTTATTATTGAAAGATATATTTCCACAAAATGCTGTGGATTTAAATATGTTTAAAAGAAATAGTTTGATACATGCCTTCTTCAAAAGAAAAGAGAAACAACTATATCAGATATCAGACTTTATTGGTACAATGTCCCCAGCTAACAGAGACTATCTATTAGCTAATAATCCTGAAATAGACCCTACAACTGTAGAGGTTTGTCCAAATACTATAACTCCTATAAACATAGAAATATCTTTAGAAGAAAAAATTAGATTACGAAAAAAATATACAATACCTGTCAATAAAGTCTTATATATATATGGAGGGAATCTTGGTAAACCACAAGGAATTGATTACTTAATTGAGTGCTTAAAAAAGAATGAGCAGAATGCTGAAACATTCATCTTAATAGTAGGTAATGGGACAGAATTTAAAAAACTAAAGAATTTCTTTGATACAAATAAACCTCAAAATGCGAAATTAATGAATGAACTTCCTAAGGACGAATATGATATTTTATCAAATACTGCTGACGTAGGATTGATTTTTTTAGATCATAGGTTTACAATTCCCAACTTTCCATCGAGATTGTTGTCTTATATGCAAGCTTCATTACCTGTAATTGCAGCCACAGATAAAAATACTGATATTGGTCAGATTATTGAAGAAAACGAAATTGGCTATTGGAATGAAAGTACAGATGTGGAAGCGTTCAATAATAACTTATTAAAATTAACGGATAAAAATATGAGAGAGAAATTTGGTAAAAATGGAAGAATCTTCTTAAATAATAACTATACATCAAAGGATGCATGCAAAACAATTATAAAACATATGGAGTGAGGTAATCGAATGTTCAAAAATAAAATATTATTAATAACAGGTGGAACAGGATCATTTGGTAATGCAGTGCTGAAACGCTTCTTAGATTCAGACTTTAAAGAAATTCGAATCTTCTCACGTGATGAGAAGAAACAAGATGATATGCGAAAAAAATATAATAACAACAAAATTAAGTTTTATATCGGAGATGTGCGAGATATTAATAGTATAAAGGATGCTGTTCGTGATGTTGATTATATCTTCCATGCAGCTGCTCTAAAACAAGTTCCATCCTGTGAATTCTTCCCGATGGAAGCTGTTAAAACGAACGTTATAGGTACTGATAATGTACTGACTGCTGCCATTGATGCTGGGGTAAGTAATGTAGTGTGCCTATCAACAGATAAGGCAGCCTACCCAATTAATGCAATGGGTACATCTAAAGCCATGATGGAAAAGGTAATTGTGGCAAAAGCGCGTAATATTGACCCTGAAAAAACACGCATTAGTGCAACCCGTTATGGTAACGTTATGGCATCACGTGGAAGTGTTATTCCACTCTTCATCGAACAAATTAAAGCAGGCAAACCATTAACATTAACAGATGGTGAGATGACACGCTTTATGATGAGTTTAGATGAAGCAGTTGATTTAGTATTATTCGCATTTGAACATGCTGAACAAGGTGATATTATGGTACAAAAAGCACCTGCAAGTACAATTAATACATTAATTAAAGCAATTGATAAAATCTTCAATGTTCAATCAGATATTAAAGAAATTGGCATTCGTCATGGAGAGAAAATGTATGAGTCTCTTTTAACAAAAGAAGAAGCCGTACGTGCGATTGATATGGGAGATTTCTACCGTGTACCATCAGACAAGCGTGATCTTAACTATGACAAGTATTATGAAGAAGGTAACCCAACTGGCTTACTTGATGAATATAACTCTGATAATACAGAACAATTAACCGTTGATGAATTAGCAGAGAAATTATTAGCATTAGATGAAGTTCAGGCTGAATTAGCTAACTGGGAGGGTTAATCATTGAATATTCTCGTAACAGGAGCCAACGGATTTGTTGGTAAAAATTTAATTGCGACTTTAGAGCAAATGGAAGACTATAATGTGCTTAAGGTAACACGTCAAACAACAGCGGAAGAATTTAATGAGTATGCTCAAAAAGCTGACTTTGTCTATCACTTAGCAGGTGTAAACCGACCAGAGAAAGAAGAAGAGTTTGTTGAAGGTAATGTTGATTTTACTCAGACATTGTTGAATGCGTTAATCGAAGCAGAGAACAAAGCACCAATTCTAATTACATCCTCTACACAAGTAGCCAATGATTCAGCTTACGGACAAAGTAAGAAGGCTGGTGAAGATTTAGTCTTTCAATATGGCAATGACTATGACGTAAAGACATACGTATATCGCTTACCTAACTTATTTGGTAAATGGTCTAAACCAAACTATAATACCGTTATCGCAACTTTTAGTCATAAGATTGCTAGAGGTGAAGAGATAACCATTAACGATCCAGAAGTTGAGTTGACGCTCGTTTATATTGATGATCTAGTTGAAGAATTTCTTAGAGCCATGAGTGATCAACCGACCAAAGACGGAGAGTACTGTGTTGTTCCTGTAAGTTATCAGGAGAAATTAGGGCATATTGCTGAGTTGCTTCAAGAGTTTAAAGATTCAAGATCTAATCGCGTAATCTCGAATTTAGATGATGACTTTACTCGTAAATTATATAGTACTTACTTAAATTTCTTACCAGTCGATGGCTTTAGTTATCCCTTAGTTATGCATGAAGACCCTCGTGGGTCTTTCACGGAGTTTGTTAAATCTCCTTATGCTGGTCAAGTATCAGTCAATGTCTCTAAACCAGGAATTACTAAAGGGGAACATTGGCATCATACTAAAAATGAAAAATTCTTAGTTGTATCGGGACAAGGAGTGATTCGCTTTAGAGACTATTTCTCAGATGAAGTGATTGAGTATGAAGTATCGGGAGAAAAATTAGAAGTTGTTGATATTCCAACAGGTTATACACATTCAATTGTTAATACAGGTGACCATGATATGGTAACGATTATGTGGGTGAACGAGATGTTTGATCCGAACAACCCTGATACATTCTTTTTGGAGGTTTAATGAATGAAAAAATTAAAAGTAATGACGGTAGTGGGAACTCGCCCTGAAATTATCCGCTTATCTTCAGTAATAAAGAAGTTGGAAGAATCTGAAGCGATTGAACATATTTTAGTTCATACAGGACAAAACTATGATTATGAATTAAACGAAGTTTTCTTTGAAGACTTTGGTCTAAGGAAACCAGACTACTTCTTGAATGCTGCTGGAGGCTCTCCAATGGAGACTGTGGGACAAATACTAGCGAATATTGATCCTATTCTAGCAGATGAAGCACCAGATTCATTCTTAGTCTTAGGGGATACCAATAGTTGTTTATGTGCGATTGCAGCAAAACGTCATCATATTCCAATCTTTCATATGGAAGCAGGGAACCGTTGTTTTGATCAACGTGTACCAGAAGAAACTAACCGAAAGATTGTTGACCACGTGGCAGATATCAACTTAACTTATAGTGATATTGCTCGTGAATACTTATTAGCTGAAGGCTTACCAGCAGACCAAATTATTAAGACAGGTAGCCCAATGTTTGAAGTATTAAATGAAAAGTTAGATGATATAAAAAATGCTGAAAGCTACCAAAAGTTAGGACTAGAACAAGGACAATACTTTGTTGTCTCAGCTCATAGAGATGAAAATATTAGTTCAGAGCGTAACTTCTTGAACTTAGTTGACTCATTAAATGAAATTGCCGAAGTTTATCAATTGCCAGTTATCGTAAGTACACATCCTAGAACACGTAAGATGATTGAAGAAAAAGGTGTCGAATTCAATGAGTTGGTTCAGTTAATGAAACCAATGGGCTTCACTGAATATAATAACCTTCAATTGAATTCAAAAGCAGTCTTAAGTGACAGTGGAACTATTAGTGAAGAATCATCAATCCTTAAGTTCAAAGCATTAAACCTACGTGAAGCACATGAACGTCCAGAAGCAATGGAAGAAGGTGCGGTCATGATGGTTGGACTTGAAAAGGAACGGATTATACAGGGACTAACTATACTTGATTCGCAAGAAGAGGGAACATTGAGATTAGTTGCGGATTATAGTATGCCGAATGTTTCTGACAAAGTTTTGAGAATTATATTAAGTTATTCAGACTATATTAATAGAAAAGTTTGGTATAAATAAAGGAGCTTTTTTTATTGAATAATTCAAAAATATGCATAGTATCAACGGCAAATGTAAAGCACATGACGCTTATTAGCTTATATACTGATATTTTAAAAGCCTATAATATTGAATTTGATATTGTATACTTAGATAGGTATGGTATTGTCGAAGATATTGGGGCTAATAAGGTATATAAACTATGTAAGAACATAACACCTAAGACTACCAAAAAAGAGAAACTAAGATATTTTATAGAATTCAGAAATTTTTCTAAGAATATTATAAATAACAATAATTATGATCTAGTTATTGTTTGGAATACGCTAACGTCATTATTATTAGCTGATGTCTTATTAAAAAACAAAAAAAAGTACATTTTAAATATTAGAGATTATTATTTTGAAAAAAATTTTATTATATATTATTTGCACAAACAACTAATCAGAAATTCAATTTTTACTACGATATCATCAAAAGGTTTTTTGGACTTTTTACCAAGAGCAAAATATATTTTTGTACATAGTTTAAATGAAGAAATTATTAATTTGAATGAAGAGCAGAATTATACTTTTGGAAGGAAAAATGATCCAATTAATATCGGTTTTTTAGGGAACGTTAGATTCTATGAAGTACAGAAAAAGATAATAAATTTACTAGGTAATGATGATAGGTTTAGGCTTTGGTATTGTGGTACTAATAGTGAACCATTGGAAGAGTATGTATTTGAAAGAAATATTAAAAATTGTGAATTTACCGGGGAATTTTCACCAAGTGAAACTGAATTTTATTTAAATAAATTTGATATCATTAATAATATTTTTGGGAGCAAAGATATAAGTGTTAAGACTTTAACACCTATAAGATTATATTATAGTACAAATTACAAAATTCCAATTCTTGTAAATAAGGATACTTATTTGGGGAATTTAGTAGAAGAATTTAATTTGGGGTTAACTTTAGATGAGAATGAATTGAATTTTGCAGATAAATTATATAATTATTTTATTAATCTAAAGTCAGATGAATATATAAAGGCGACCCAAAAATTTAATGAACTGGTTATTAATGAGAATAATTTATTCAAAAATAAATTTAAATCATTGGTAATTAGATTGAAGGAGAAAAATGAACAATAAAGCAAATTTAAATCTATCGATAGTTATTCCACACTATAATAGCTGGAGTGAATTAAATAGTTTATTAAAAACTATCCCTACTAATTCAATATCGGTGATTGTTGTTGATGATAATTCTATTGATAGTGAATCCAATTTGAGTGAATTTCAGGAAAAATTTCCAGATGTAACATTTTTAGTTAATACATCAGGGAATAAAGGAGCGGGCGCAGCGCGAAATATCGGAATAAATAAGGTATCCACTCAGTGGATTATGTTTGCAGATGCAGATGATCTATTTATTGATAATTTCGAAAATAATATTAATAAATATTTTAATTCGAAGTTCGATGTTATTTATTTTGAGCCAACTAGTTTTAAAACTGGTAATGTTATTCGCTCTAAAAGACACATACCGTATAAAAATTTAATTAGTCAGTTTAATAATGAGCCCACTTTAAAAAATGAATTACTATTACGGTGTGGCTTTTACGTGCCTTGGGCGAAGCTAATACGAAAATCTTTAATTGATGAATTTGATATTAAATTCGAAGAAATACAATATTCTAACGATTTATTATTTTCAGCGAAAATTGGTATTAAAGCTAAAGAAATTTTAGCAGTTAATCAAGTTATTTATTCGGTCAGAGAATCAGATACCAGCCTTACAAGTAATATGGATAGTCGAAAATTTAAAATTAGATTTAATGCTTGGCTTAGATATGTGGATTATTTAAAGTCTAATTTAAATGAGAGAGAGTATAAAGTTCTAAATTTAACAGCTTTTTCACAAATAATACATATATTTAGAAATAAATTAGGTTTAAAATCATTTTTTTATGCAATAAGAGAGTCTTATAAGCGAAATATTCCAATAATTAGATTGGAAGATTTTATAAAGAGAATAAAATGAAATTATAAAGCTATGGAGTGATATATAAGTAATGAATAAATTTAGAAATTTTTTGATGATAGTTCTATTAAGTACGTTTTCTACTTCAGGTGTTTTATTACAGACTGATGAATATTCTGGGCTTGTTAATGTACTGATTATAATTCCTAGCTTGATTTTATCTATTATTTTTATATTTTCAAAAAAGAGTGCTCAACAAATTTATATTTCTTCCTTAGATATAGTATATTTATTATTTTTTATTTCTAGTATATTTTCTATATTAATAAATGGAAATTTAGATTTATTATTATCAGTAGTCAAACTCCTAGTTTTCTATATTGTATT
>NZ_JACAOA010000048.1 GCF_014049385.1 Ruoffia halotolerans
ATTCATCAGTACTAACCCCTTTTTAAGTTATTTCTTAATCTTTAAATGATCAAAATAACCATCCTGCCATAGAATGAGTAATCCACCTAAAATCATAATGGTAAATGACGTTTGATAAAGCACAAAACTAATTGCCAAAGTAATTAAGAACCATTTTATATCTTTCTTGAAGGGATAAAAGCCCAAGTATTTAACGGTGACATTTGTTAAATAATTCAAAGTGATGTAGCGAACCATGATGACAGCAAACGGGAATAAAATTGCTTGAAAAAAATTGTGTGGCGCAATAAGAAAAAAGATAAGAGCGACGATACTATTGTAAAGCCAGAATTTTCGAGGCGTTTTTGTAATAAATTTATTAATCTTTTCCATCTAAATCACTTCTTATAATACCATTTTAGTCAATTCAAACGTGTACGACATTGGTCTAAAGTATGAAGAATGGATAAACAGGAAAAATAATACTGCATCATCTGCCATACTAAAACTAGCGAAACTTTAAAACTACTTTGGAATGTATTCATTGAGAAAAAATTAGTGTCGGATTAGGATGAGTTGTTTTAAGTAGACGGATGACTAAGCTGGTTTGAGGGGATTAGAATGAGTAGAATAAGAGACTTGATAAATAAGGATATTGCTCAGAATCCGTATTTAGAAGAAGAATATAGAAAAGAAGGTATCAGATTAGATATCGCCGTTAAAGTTATGCAACTAAGAGAGTCACAGCATATGACACAAAAAGAATTTGCTAAAAAGACGGGCAAGATCCAATCGGTTATTGCATGAATTGAAAATGGAAACTTAAATGTCACGGTTCAAACTCTCACGGGGCTCATACGAATTATATCGCAAACTCACTGAATATAAAGATAAACATGCTCAATTTCAAGATGACATCATGGAGGAAATTATAGTGACCCAAAAAGTTAGAGTAAAAATCCTAACTTTTTGGGGTCCGTTTCTTTTTTTTGATTTCAATTAAATTGATAAAATTATTGCTACATAAATTGTATCAATGCCTCTTCGACTGACTTAAGTTTTTTATTACTAATAGGAATTGATGAGTCATTTGTCATAATCAGGTTAGCACCGTCTTTTCTTATGATATGCTTGCAATTGATGATAAAAGAACGATGACATAATACGAATTGGGGATGTTTAATTAATTGATGTTTAAGCGAGCCCATTTTTTCGTAAAACCAATCAGTGTATTCGACTGTGGTTAACTCTATTTTACGCGACATACTCTCAAAATATACAATATCATTCAAACGGATTGATTTTTCTGTACCAAATTGGTAATAAGTAAAATATTCATATTCAATATTTAAAAGATTATATACTCTATTTAGTGTGCTATATAAATAATCATAATTGATTGGTTTTGGGATAAAACCTGAAGGTCGAACTTCAAACAAAGCTCGTTCGTAACCGTTTGTGCCTGTTACAAAAATAATCTCAGTAGTATAATCATTTAATACATTTCGTATATACTTAGCTACAGTCAATCCATCTTTGTTTTCCATTTCAATATCTAATAGAATCATACGTTTTTTTGAAATGTCTTTTTGCAGATAATTCAGCAAACTATCACCATTCAAAAAGCTTTTTACACTAGCATTTAAATTTTTAGACATAATTCTATCTAATATATGCTTACTCAAATTTTTTGTGATATATCCATCATCATCACAAATTAGAATTTCAATCATCGAATCCCCCCTTCGATTTCATTTCTTCCGCTCTGAGCTCAAACAATATTACTTTCATAATAAATATCTCATTATTATAATTAATATTTTGTAGACCATTATATTTATTGACGATTCGTCTAACGCTTGCTAATCCAAACCCGTGTAATTCACTAGTTTTTTTTCGAGATAATAATTGGTCCCCTTGTTTATTGACGATGCCATCAAATGAATTGGCAATTTCTATTTTAAGTTTGTTTGCTTCAAAGAGTATTTTTATATTTATGAAACGATTTTCTTGCACAGTCAAACAACCTTCAATGGCATTATCTAATAAATTACCTAAAAGAACAGCTAAATCGACACTATCAAAATAAGTATGCTTAGGTACCTGGATTTCGGTGGATAAGCTAATGTTTTTATTTGATGCTGCCTGTAACTTACTATTTATAACACTATCAATTACCATATTTTTCGTGTTAATCGACTTTTCTTTGAGATTAAGAGGAATGATATTGGTGATGATATCCTCTAATTCAGAATTAGGATAACGATCAATAAATCCATATAATGGAGTTAATCGATTAGCTAAGTCATGGCGAAACTCGCGCCATTCTTCAGTATGGGATTCGAATAGTTGCAATTGATTGGCATAATCTGAATGTACTTGCTCATAATTTTGCTGCTCAGCCAATAAATTAAAACTTCTTGCTAATGCATCATATAATTCAAATAATATAATATTTATTAAAATGAAAAAAACAGCTACTGCGATAAATTCTATCTCTGTTAACAATGGCTTATTTGCTATTAACAGAAAAAATAGAACTGTTATCAAAGGAACTATCAGTTGAACTCGTTCTAAGAAAGTGTGTTTAATATGATATATAGTCTGATATTTACGACGAGACAAATGCTTAATAAATAAGTATTCTGTTAAATAATTCAGTGTTACAGCACTAATAGATTGAAAACTTGAAGCATCTAAATAATTTATGGTAAAAAAATTTAAAGATGTAATCACAAGAATTTCGATAGCAATGAAAGAGAGAATGAGAATAAGAGATTCAGTTAATTGACGAACGATATTTTGACAAAAAAGACTAGAAATTAAATACCCACAAATGATATTCACTAGTAAAGTCAAAAAAGGAATTTCTAAGAAAAGATATGTAAAACTAATTAAGAAATAACTAATGACACAGATTATTGTACTCAAAAAATAAGATTTATTTGTAGATTCAAATCTCATACGAAAATAGGACCAAATATTAAATATATAAATGGGTGTCATTAAAAGGTAAAAGATATCAAAAAAAATCATCAAAATATCCTCTCAATAATAATTTTATAATATTTATATTTTCATAATAACATCTTCAATTGAATAATGTAATAAGGAATATTGAAAATTTCAGTACAATTTAGAGACTTTTCGTTACATTAATAAGGAAATTATTAAATGTGAATGTAAGATAAAGTTAGTAAACAATGAGAGGAGGAAAACTATTGAAGATACTTTTGAGCGTTGTTTAAGGTTATGTTTTATGTTGATAATGTTTATTGCTAAAGTAAATGTATCAGAGAATTTAAGTACATATTTTATTTTTCAACCAACCAGAAGTAAAGCAATAGAAGATTTTTTCTTAGAACATGTATTTATCATCAGATATTAGGTTTTATCCTCGCAAGTATAATTGGTTTGCTATTTGATGTTATTTTTGAACTCTTTATTATCATACTATTGTTTATACCATTAAGAGTATATTGTAGAGGTATAGGGAATAAAATGTATGCCTGGTATGTAACATCTAATTCAGGTAATCCAATAAGTAGAATAATTATAAAGGAGTAAGATATTTTTATGAAAAAAATATTAAAGTATATAATCTTATTAGTATCACTAGTATCTATCAGTTCAACATCCGTTTCTGCCAACGATAATCAAAGTTATGTAAGCGAGAATGAAGAGAGTCCTATTAGCCATATAGTATTTAACTCGAGCAGCGTTCAATTAACTATCAATAATGAAGCACCTGAAGCAAGAGAGGTTATCCTTTTATTAGCAAATCATATGGATAATTCTGCATTGAATCAACTTGATCCCAACTCAGAAGCAGATGATATCCAAGCATTGCAAGATGAGTTAGGAGTTAGTTTTAATGCAATTGAAGATCAGCTTGATTTAGAAAATAATCCGACTGTTTTTAATGTTATTCAACAAATTCAAGATGCATCATCTGGAATATATTCATCTATTGACCCGATGGGAAACGTTGTATTCACTATTACCAACCCAGAGATTGTAGAGTCGGATGAGAGCATTCGCATTAAGTTGTTTAATAATGACCTTATCGAATTCACACGTTCAGATGATAATACTATTGAATACAATTCTTATGAATTTGTGTTAGAATGGTAATAAAAATAAACTCATCTCGATTTTCAGAGTATAGTGACCTTAAGAAGTTAGAGGATTCACTCTAACTTCTTAAGGTTATATAGCATATCAAAGAATATTCATATAGATTGAAATATATCAGATCAATTGACTCTTGTTCTATAAATTGGTTATATTAAGTTATAAATGAATTCGATAAAGTGGGGTGGAATTAATAACTATGTATAAAATTTACTTGTATTTTATGCTAACAACTCTATTTTTAAACATAAGTCCAGTCAAAGCTGAGACAATGGAAGAACAGTTTATTGACTTAAATTATACACTCTCATATGAAACAGCTATCGATTTTTTTGAGGAACTAGATAAGGAAGAGCAAAAACAGCAAAAAGACGATAACTCAGTGTCATTTTCATACGAAAGTGAACTGCTAGTTAACATAATGGAAGAAAAATTCGAGAATATCATAGAAGATGAGTACTTGGAAAAGTTATTAGTCAATGG
>NZ_JACAOA010000049.1 GCF_014049385.1 Ruoffia halotolerans
TTATTAAATCGGTTGTCTTTTTTTGAGAATGAATGAGCAATTACTTATTATTCGTGAGGATTTCACATTTAGTTAAAGTTAAACTCATGAAAAGACTAGCGATTTCTTAGGGAACTTTAAAGAAAGTCATTTGATGAGTATGTTAAATTAGATAAGGTAAAAGAACATACATAATCAGGAGGCTATGAAATGACACAAACAATAATTTCAAGAATCACTCAAGGTAAAGATGTCGCACAAAAAGCAATCGTTGAAAATTTCAGAGGTCTATATCGCAAAGATTCCCGTTTTACTTATCCTGAAGCCACACTAATATTACCAAAATCAGTTAAAAATAATAAATAATCACTTACAAAGGCCACTGTATATCATTGATTGATATACAGTGGCCTTTTATTATTTACATATGTGAATTAAACTACAAGCCAAGATGCGTGTGATTCAAAAAAATGCTTGTGAAAAAAACAATAAAATTTTTAATTATTGAATGAGTATAAGAATCTTATTTAGATAGCATCGATCACTTGACATTAGAAATATCATTAAAAAAACATTATGTGAAATAGCGAGCTAGTAGGTTTGTTCCTATGGGATAAGTAACGAATTGACTTGTGAAAAAGTTATTAAAGTAAAAAAACACATTGTAAAAACTCAATACTAACGATATACTATGAACGAAATTATTTGATAGGAAGTGAATATAATTGGCAAAAGAAATAGTAATTGTAGGTGCTGGCTTTGCCGGTGTTGCTGCGGCAAGAAAATTAGGTAAGAAATATAAAAAAGACAAAACTGTCAATATTACATTAATTGATCGTCATTCATATTTAACATATATGACTGAATTACATGAAATTGCGGGTGGACGTTTAGAACCAGATGCAATTAAATATGATTTACGTCGTATTTTCCATCGTTTGAACAACGTAAAATTAGTAACAGATAATGTATCTGAAATTGATCACGATAACAATGTTGTTATTGGAGAACAAAGCAATTATAAATTTGATTATTTAGTATTAGCTGTTGGTGCTGAGCCAAATGATTTTGGTATCGACGGGGTCAAAGAAAATGGATTCACATTATGGTCAATGGAAGATGCAGAACGCGTTCGTGAACATATTATTGATATGGTTTATAAAGCTGCGCGTGAACACGACCCAGTTAAACGTCGTGCTTTGCTATCATTCTTAGTATGTGGTGGAGGTTTTACTGGTGTAGAGATGATTGGTGAATTAGTTGAATGGTTACCAATCTTAGCTGAAGAACACAAACTAAATCCAGATGAAATCTCATTCCATTTAGTAGAAGCTGCTCCAAAGATTTTAAATACTGTTACAGAAAAAGAACAAGAGCGCGCTATGAAATATATGCGTAAAAAAGGCATTGATATTACTTTAGGTGATGGAATTGCTAAAATCGCGGAAGATCATATTGAACTTGCTTCAGGTAAGAAAATTGCTACATATACTTCAATTTGGACTGCAGGTATTAAGGCGAATACTGATGCTAGCGAATGGGGTGTTGAACAAGCACGTGCTGGTCGTTTAGTAGCAGACCAATACATGCAAGCAAAAGGATACGACAATGTATTCGTAGCTGGAGATTTAGTTTATTATGAAGATCCAACAAACAACAACATGCCTACACCTCAAATCGTTCAAGCGGCAGAGTTAACAGGTGATGTTGCAGCAACATCAATCATTTCAGAAATTAGCGGTACTGAAAAAGAAGAATTCGAAGGTAAATATGATGGTAACATGGTATCTATTGGATCAACTTACGGTGTAGCTTATCTCTATGATAAATACAGTGTTCAAGGCTTTATCGCCATGTTCATTAAACATGCAGCTAACGTGATTTACTTCTTAAGTATTGGAAGTTTCTACTATGCATGGTTGTATATTCGTCACGAATTCTTTACAATTAAACACAAACGTAATATTTTCCGTGGTCACTTATCTGCTCATGGTAATATTTTATGGTTAGTGCCATTACGTCTCTTCTATGGTGCTATGTGGTTAGTTGAAGGATTGAAGAAAACATTTGGTATGTTTGGTGGTCAATCTTGGTTTGAAGATGAAGTTGTCTTCCCGTTCCCTTGGTTACAAGAGGAAGTAACAAGTGCTGCGTCAGCAACTGAAACAGAAGAAGTTGTTGAAGTAGCGAAACAAATCTTTAGTTTAAACTATGTTTACGGTGAAGAGCCAATGTTAGTCTTCGATGAAATGCCAGGATGGTTCGCTTCGATTATGGAATTCATGATGCCAAATCAAGATGTTGCATTATTCATGCAAAAAATGATGTCATTAGTAGAATTAGGAATTGGTTTAGTTTTAATTGCTGGATTATTCACATTCTTAGTAAGTGGTTTAACTGTTGTCTTAGTAGCAATGTTCTGCTTATCAGGAATGTTTGTATGGGTTAACATGTGGTTCATCCCAGCTGCAATTGCTTTAATGATGGGTGCAGGTCGTGCATTCGGATTAGACTACTATGTAATGCCATGGTTAGGTAAACTATTCGATGGTTGGATATGGGGGAAACCTAAGCATATCTACACAGATAATATAGGATAAAAGAATAGATTATTTTAAATCGAAAGCTAGGATTTTAACGGATAGAAAGTAGACCTATCTTCGTTAAATCCTGGCTTTTTATATTTTTATAATGTTTATAGATGGGAGAAAAAAACATTGATACATGAGATTTGGCGTGAGTATCCTGAGATAGAAAAAGCCTTAAAAGAAACTAAACAAACCATGCGTAAAGGTATTTCTATTCGCATACCCGAAATAGAAGTTAAGATACAAGAATACATTGATGCGCCAGGTAAATATCTACGTGCAGGTTTATCTTTGATGTTTTTCTATATGGAAAATGGCAGTATGAACAAAAAAATAATTACATATGCGGCAGCGATTGAGTTACTGCATTTAGCAACGTTGATTCATGATGATGTGATTGATACCGCCGATTCAAGACGTGGTATTGAAGCGATGCACATAGCACAAAGTAATAAGATCGCGGTTTATGCAGGTGATTATCTCTTTAGCTACAGTGGCCGTTTAGCATCTGATTTAATTGATGAAGTTCAGTTCCAAAACCGCAATAAGTGGATTTTAGAGAATATTATGAGTGGTGAATTGCGGCAACTAGCTAATACCTTTAATAAAGAGATGACAATGATTGATTATATTCGTCAAATAAGAGGAAAGACAGCCATGTTATTTGGACTGTCAGTTTCAGGTGGCTACTATCTAGCAAACAATGACATCCGAAAAGCACAAAATGTAAGATTACTTGGAACATATTTAGGTATTGCTTTTCAATTACAAGATGATTTAATTGATTTTTTAGTCCCGGCAGGTACTTCCGGAAAACCAATTATGCAGGATGTTCCAAATGGAATTTACACGGCGCCATTACTACTTGCGATGGAGAAGAGTGACTCGGTGAGACGTTATGTTAATGAATCGGTTGAGTGGGACGAAGCGTCATTAGATAAGTTGTCGTTAATGATTAAAGAAACCGGCGCTTTTCACAACACCGAAGTACTCATTAATCGATATATTGAAAAAGCCTTATTTTATCTAGATAAAATAAGTGATTCTGAGTATAAAGCACAAATCGAGAAAATAATCTTACTAATATCTAATCGACAGTACTAACAGCAGGGTCATTACTAGACAAACAAATGATTCTATTATAAACTAAATTTAAGTAATTTTTGCCTTTGTATTACGAAGGTAAACACTTACCAAAAAAAAGGAGATGACATTAATGAAAAAGAATTTATTAAAGGGTACTTTATTATTAGGATCAATGTTTATATTAGCTGCCTGTGGTGCTGAAGAAGAAGCACCAGAAAGCGTTGAATCTGAAGTATCAACTGTTGTCGAAGAAGAAGTAGAATCGGAAGAAACTACAGAAGAAACTACAGAAGAAACGACTGAAGAAGATTCAACTGAAGAAGAAACATCAGAGGAATCGGAAGAGTCAACTGAAGAAGAAACATCAGAGGAATCGGAAGAGTCAACTGAAGAAGAAACATCAGAGGAATCGGAAGAGTCAACTGACGAAGAAACATCAGAAGAATCAGAAGAGTC
>NZ_JACAOA010000050.1 GCF_014049385.1 Ruoffia halotolerans
TCTATCGAATGGTGTCGTTGAAGGAACCAATAATAAAATCAAGAACATCAAACGCAGTGGCTATGGGTATCGGAACTTCCAAAACTTACGCTATCGGATTTTGATTTGTCAGACCCTTACAGTGAAAAAGCGTAAGAAGCGACCGCTATTATTTGAAGACGAGAAAGCAACTAAGCAAAAAGAAACGTTAAGACACAAAGCAGCTTAAATTAAATGGACTAAATTAGAGTATGAAAAAAGCCAGTATGATTTCTCATACTGACCTATATTTAGCCACCAACATCAAAAATCGAAGAGCCGTGTTTTTTTGTTTTTTCCAAATAGGGTTGATAACTCATTTTCAATAAAAATCAAGCAACAAAGTTATCGCTTGATCTTTTTTATTTGTGTGGGAAACATATAATTGCGTCATGAGTAAAAACGGATTCTAAAATGACTGTGATTTTGATAGCTGTAGGAGGTTCGTTTCTACAGTTTAATTTTATTATAAAAGCATTTAATTGGTACATTCGTTATTCCTAGATACGGGTAGGAGCCATCTCTGGATTGCTCGTCTAACACATTATTAGACTAGAACCATTTTATATGGTGTATTTCGTTATCTTAGCATGCCGGCAGTGTGATGACTGCTGTTGTTCGAGCGTCTATTATGTCAATTGTACTAGTAATGGAAATGACAGGTCATTTACTCACTTAATCATGTTGTGCTTCGCTCCAGTCACGCTTTTATTGTGGGAGAAATCACTCGTATAGTTTTACACAAGGCATTAGACACAGAGTTAGTTCATAATTACTTTATACATAAAGATTAGATGATACACATTTATGAAAAGTCGATTCCAATTGGATTCGTCTTTTTTTTGTTACCATTTTACATAATAGATAGCAATCTTCACTTATTTGTTAGGATTATAGTGCTATTTTATTGATTTATGTTAGATTTATTTACATATAATGATATATATAAGTTGCGAAATAGGGTCTTTTTCGCGTATAATATGGATTGTTAGAGAAATATGAGAAAAAATTCTTAAATTATTAATATTCAAGGAAAGTTGGAGTGAAACATGAAGTTTTTTAGATGGTTATCTATGAGTTTAGTTGTAATGTTAACCGTACTTGTCGGTGCACCGGTAATGAATACGGTGGTGCAGGCACAAGAGGATAATGAGCCTTACATTATTGCTACAGATACAACATTTGCCCCATTTGAGTATCAGGATGAGAATGGCGACTTTGTTGGGATTGATATGGACCTATTGGAAGCAATCGCTGAAGATCAAGGTTTTGAATACGAGATAAGACCACTAGGATTCAATGCAGCTTTACAAGCTGTAGAGAGTGGGCAAGTTGATGGTATGATTGCTGGTATGGGAATTACAGAAGAGCGACAAGAATCTTTTGACTTCTCAGATCCATACTATGAAGCAGGAGTGCAATTCGCTGTTTTAGAAGATAGCGAAATCGAATCATTAGAAGATTTAGAAGGTCAAAACGTTGCTGTTAAGACAGGTACCACAGGAATGGCAGCAGCTGAATCAGTGGCCGATGAATTTGGCTTTACGATTTCAACCTTTGAAGATTCAGTTAACATGTATGAAGACTTACAAGCAGGAAATTCTGTCGCAGTCATTGAAGACTACCCAGTCATGGCTTATGCAGCACAAACAGGAGGTATTCCATTACGCTTTATCGGCGAACAAATGGAAATAACAGATTATGGATTCGCTGTTCAAACAGGTGAGAATCCAGAATTAATTGAAATGTTTAATGCGGGACTCGCAAATGTTCGTGAGTCAGGTGAATTTGCTGAAATCGTTAATACACATTTAGGCGATGCAGACATGATGAACGCAGACCCAAGTTCCGAAGAGGAAGAGGGTTCTGAAGTAGTTGTAGCTGATCCAGATCGCACTTATATCATTGGTACAGATACGACGTTTGCACCATTCGAGTTCGTTGGAGATGACGGCGAATACGTTGGTATTGATATGGATTTACTAGCTGCCATCGCTGCAGATCAAGGCTTCAATTATGAGATTCGCCCATTAGGATTTAAC
This sequence comes from Ruoffia halotolerans, assembly GCF_014049385.1. Lineage (GTDB taxonomy): Bacteria > Bacillota > Bacilli > Lactobacillales > Aerococcaceae > Ruoffia > Ruoffia halotolerans. The sequence continues at coordinate 2,061 of NZ_JACAOA010000050.1, forward strand.
GCGGCTTTACAAGCTGTTGAAGCGGGTCAAATTGATGGAATGATTGCTGGTATGGGGATTACGGAAGAACGTGAAGAGTCATTCGACTTCTCAAACCCTTATTATGAAGCGGGAGTTCAATTCGCAGTCTTAGAAGATAGTGATGTTGAAACATTAGAAGATTTGAAAGGTAAAAACGTTGCTGTTAAGACAGGTACAACGGGTATGGCTACAGCTGAAGCAGTAGCTGATAAATACGGCTTTACGATTTCAACGTTTGAAGATTCAGTTAATATGTATGAAGATTTACAAGCAGGAAACTCTGTTGCAGTTATTGAAGATTACCCAGTAATGGCTTATGCAGCTCAAACTGGAGGTATTCCATTACGCTTTATTGGTGAACAAATGGAATTGACTGATTATGGATTTGCTGTTTCTGCCGGTGAGAACCCAGAATTAGTTGCTTTATTCAATCAGGGACTAAGTAATATTCAAACCTCTGGTGAGTATGATACAATAATTTCGAACTACTTAGGTGAGGAAGAGTTAGAAAAAGAATCTTCTTCAAGTGGTTTCTTCGGTATAATCGAACAAAACGGCCGTGCTTTACTTAACGGATTATGGACTACTTTATGGATTACATTAGTGTCATTTGCAATTGCAGCCGTTATTGGTATTATCATTGGTTTAATGCGTACGTCTGGTAACATTATCTTATCATTCATTGCTCAAGTTTATATTGACTTGATGCGTGGTACACCGATGATCGTATTATCATTCTTCATATATTTCGGTATTCCACAGTTAACAGGTTGGACTTTTGGAGCGGTAGGAGCCGGAATAACTACCTTAAGTATTAACGCTGCGGCTTATATTGCTGAAATTGTACGTGGTGGTATTAATGCGGTTGATGTCGGTCAAGATGAAGCGGCTCGAAGTTTAGGGTTGAACAAAAGTAAGACAATGAGACGAATTATCTTACCACAAGCGTTCAGAATTATGATTCCTTCATTCATTAACCAGTTTGTTATTACACTGAAAGATACATCAATTCTATCAGTAATTGGTTTAGTAGAATTAACTCAAACAGGACGAATTATTATTGCTCGTACTTATCAATCAGGAGCAATGTGGTTAATCGTTGGATTAATGTACATAATCTTGATTACAATCTTAACTAAGATTTCTAATAGACTAGAAAAGGATGTGTAACAACTAATGGCAAACGTAATAGTAAAAGGTTTAAAGAAAAGTTTTGGTAATAATGAAGTATTAAAAGGTATTGATTTACATGTAGATTCAGGAGAAGTTGTTTGTATTATCGGCCCTTCGGGTTCAGGTAAATCAACATTACTTCGTTGCCTAAACCGCTTAGAAGAAATCAACGGCGGTGAAGTGAATGTTAATGGTGTGAATATCAGTGCAAAAGAGACAGATATTAACTCGGTGCGTAAAAATATCGGAATGGTATTCCAACACTTTAACTTATTCCCACATTTAAGTGTTAAAGAAAACATCACTTTAGCACCGGTTGAACTAGATGTGTTATCAAAAGATGAAGCAGATAAAAAAGCATTAGATTTATTAAATCAAGTTGGACTTGATGATAAAGCAGATGCGTATCCAAACTCATTATCAGGTGGACAAAAACAACGTGTGGCAATTGCGCGTGCCTTAGCCATGGATCCAGATATTATGTTGTTTGACGAACCAACGTCAGCACTTGACCCTGAGATGGTCGGAGATGTTCTTAACGTTATGAAAGATTTAGCGGCACAAGGTATGACAATGGTTGTTGTAACTCATGAGATGGGATTCGCTCGTGAAGTTGGAGACCGTGTCATCTTCATGGATGGTGGCTATGTAGTGGAAGAAGATCTTCCCTCAGTACTATTCAGTAATCCTAAAGAAGAACGTACGAAATCATTCTTAGATAAAGTATTAGTTTAATTAGTATTTGAACGAGGTAGCTTTCGGGCTACCTTTTTTATTGG
>NZ_JACAOA010000051.1 GCF_014049385.1 Ruoffia halotolerans
ATTTGGTTGTCTGTTCCGTAGAACAGATCCCCTTACACATTTGGTGTGTTTATCTTTGTTCAGTTTTCAATGAGCTTTCGTTGTTGATTTGTTGAACAACAACTTTTACAGTTTATCTTCTTCGTGCTGTGGTTGTCAACACTTTTTTCAAAGTATTTTCAACTTCGTTTCGAAGTGATGTCGTTTGTTTTAACAACTTTTATAGATTATCACGGTTGCGACTCGAAGTCAACAACTTTTTTAAAGTTTTAAAATAATTCCCAAAAACAAGTGAACCCTCAATCGTGATATTGTCGCTGTTTGACAACTTATATATCTTATCATGATGGCTATATTGTGTCAACAATATTTTTCGCTTTTTTATCAGCGCCGCCTCGTTTAATTGATGTCGCAAATGACAACTTTTAAATAGTAACATATTTAGTATATTAGTGTCAATCACTTTTTCACTTTTGTTATTCCTTTTTCCAAGTGAGTAATCTCAATTGACAACTATTATATCCTATCATGCTTCGTGTAATCTGTAAAGCATTTTTGAACCAAATGTATGATTCGCTTCAAAAGTTGTAAGCGCTACACATGTTGTGGTAGCAACTTATGTTATAGTATCATCGACGAATCATTTCGTCAATACTTTTTTCACTTTTTTGTAAAGTTTATGTAAATTCCATGCAACCTTACAAAGTTATCGTCAAACATTGTTACAACGTCTCGTGACGACAAGAGATAATATACCACTAAGTTATAGGTGGGGTCAATATAATTTTGTGATTTCTTATATTTTTTATCTTATTTTACTTTAAATCGCTTCACTTTAGGTTTCCTTCATTATAAATAGGATATAGTAACTATTAGACGATCCGTTTCCTTCTATATCATGTCTCTTTAACAAAAAAGATTGAGGGCAACTTAAAGTAGCCTTCAATCTTTTTTGTTTCTTTATTATAATTCTAAGCTTATAGTCGTTCGTTTAACTCTTTAGCTAGGTCTTCGAATCCTGGTTTACCTAATAAAGCAAACATATTACGTTTGTAGTCTTCTACCCCTGGTTGATCAAATGGATTAACACCATTTAAATATCCTGAGATTCCTACTGCTTTTTCAAAGAAGTAGATTAAGTGTCCTAAAGATTTTTCATCCATAGCTGGAATTGTTACTAGTAGATTTGGTACATTACCGTCCGTATGAGCTAATAATGTTCCTTCAAATGCTTTAGTATTTACAAAGTCAATTGTTTTTCCTTCTAAGTAACCTAAACCATCTAGATCTTCTTCAGCTTTCGGAATATCAATATCATGTCTTGGTGTTTCAACTTTTAAGACTGTTTCAAAGATATTTCTTTGTCCATCTTGGATTGTTTGTCCAATAGAGTGTAAATCTGTTGAGAAGTTTGCACTTGCTGGGTAAATGCCTTTTTGGTCTTTACCTTCAGATTCACCGAATAATTGTTTCCACCATTCAGAGAAGTATTGCATACCTGGTTCATAATTAGCTAGTATTTCAATATTCTTCCCTTTTTTATAGAAGAAGTTACGGATGGCCGCGTATTGGTAAGCACTGTTCTCCATAACATCTGGATTACTGTACTCTTCCATTGCTTCGCGTGCACCTTTCATTAAAGCGTCAATATCTCCACCTGCGACTGCAATTGGTAATAGACCTACAGCAGTTAATACAGTAAAGCGTCCACCAATGCCGTCAGGAATAACAAATGTTTCATATCCTTCAGCGTTTGCTTCTGATTTTAGAGCGCCTCTCTCTTTATCTGTCGTTGCATAAATACGTTTAACTGCTTCTTCGTGACCGTATTTCTTATCTAATAATTCTTTGAATACACGGAATGCAATAGAAGGTTCAGTTGTTGTTCCTGATTTAGAAATAACATTAACCGAAAAGTCACGGTCTCCGACTAAATCAACTAGATCGTGTAAATAAGTCGAACTAATACTATTACCCGCAAAAATAACTTGAGGTGTTCCTTTTTGCCCTGCTTTAATATTGTAAAATGAATCGTTTAGGAATTCGATTGCTGCTTTCGCTCCTAAGTATGATCCTCCAATACCAATTACAATAAGAATATCTGAATCTGCTTTAATTTTTTCGGAAGCTGCTTTGATGCGTGCATATTCATCTTTATCGTATGTTTCTGGCCAATCGATCCAGTCCAAGAAGTCATTTCCTGCACCTGTTTTATCATGAAGTTGGTTATGTGCCAATTCAATATATGGTTTAATCTGAGTTAATTCATGTTCTTTAAAGAATGATAAAGCTTTTGTATAATCAAATTTTAAATTTGTCATTAATATCTCTCCTCATTTTTTCCTAGAATATTAGTTTGATCTTCTTCGATTTGTCTCAAACCATCTTCAATAATTTTAGGCATATTGCGTCCTAATGTCTTGAATCCAATCTTAGGTAAATATCTTTTAGGATACTTTTTTAATTTTGACGGAAACGGTGGTGTGTTTAGATGTTGCAACGCTCTAAAAGACAAACTAATTTTTCGAGTATATTCATCTATATCAATAATTTTGACTTTAACTTTTTCGCCAATATTAATAAAATTATCTAACTCGGACATATAACCGTGTTTGCATTCTGATATATGCACTAATCCTTGCTCTGTATCCGATAATTTAACAAAGACACCATAATTCTGAATACCGGTTACTTCTCCTTGGATTACATCCCCAATTCTAAATTCTTTTGTCAATGTATATCCACCCTTTACTTTATAGTAGGCTACTCATTAACAGTAACGCTCGTAATAACAATATCTTCTACGGGCTTGTCTTGGGCACCAGTTTCTTGAGCTTGAATATCTAGGACTACATCCATACCATTAACAACGTGACCAAATACTGTATGACGGTGGTCTAACCAAGGTGTTCCACCTTTTGATTCATATGCATCAATAATTTCTTCTGGGAATCCAGCTTCTTTTAATTGTTCTAGCATTTGCGCTGGTACATTTGGAGCTGTTACGATGAAGAATTGACTTCCATTTGTATTTGGTCCAGCATTAGCCATTGATAAGGCACCATATAAGTTAAATACTTCAGCAGAGAATTCGTCTTCAAAAGCGTCACCATAGATACTCTCTCCACCCATACCTGTTCCTGTTGGGTCTCCACCTTGAATCATGAAGTCTTTAATAATACGATGGAAGATAATTCCGTCGTAATACCCTTTTTTTGATAATTCTTTAAAGTTTTCTACTGTCTTTGGAGCTACCTCCGGGAATAGAGCTAAATCAATATCACCCTTGTTTGTATGTAATGTAATATCAACATTTAATTCTTCTGTGTTTAACTGTGGAAATTTTGTCAAAATAATTCACTCCTCCTTATATTTTATAT
>NZ_JACAOA010000052.1 GCF_014049385.1 Ruoffia halotolerans
GCTAAACCTGAATTGGTTCGTGGTTAAGTCCTCGACCGATTAGTACTCGTCCGCTCCGTACATTACTGCACTTCCACTTCGAGCCTATCTACCTGATCGTCTTTCAGGGGTCTTACTCACTTGCGTGATGGGAAATCTTATCTTGAAGCTGGCTTCGCGCTTAGATGCTTTCAGCGCTTATCCATCCCGCACATAGCTACCCAGCGATGCTCCTGGCGGAACAACTGGTACACCAGCGGTGCGTCCATCCCGGTCCTCTCGTACTAAGGATAGCTCTTCTCAAATTTCCTGCGCCCGCGACGGATAGGGACCGAACTGTCTCACGACGTTCTGAACCCAGCTCGCGTACCGCTTTAATGGGCGAACAGCCCAACCCTTGGGACCGACTTCAGCCCCAGGATGCGATGAGCCGACATCGAGGTGCCAAACCTCCCCGTCGATGTGAACTCTTGGGGGAGATAAGCCTGTTATCCCCAGGGTAGCTTTTATCCGTTGAGCGATGGCCCTTCCATGCGGTACCACCGGATCACTAAGCCCGACTTTCGTCCCTGCTCGACTTGTAGGTCTCGCAGTCAAGCTCCCTTATGCCTTTGCACTCTGCGAATGATTTCCAACCATTCTGAGGGAACCTTTGGGCGCCTCCGTTACTTTTTAGGAGGCGACCGCCCCAGTCAAACTGCCCACCTGACACTGTCTCCCGTAGTCTATACGCGGGTTAGAGTGGTCATTCATCAAGGGTAGTATCCCACCAACGCCTCCAGGTAGACTGACGTCCACCTTTCTTAGGCTCCTACCTATCCTGTACATGATCAACAAACACTCAATATCAAGTTGCAGTGAAGCTCCATGGGGTCTTTCCGTCCTGTCGCGGGTAACCGGCATCTTCACCGGTACTATAATTTCACCGAGTCTCTCGTTGAGACAGTGCCCAAATCATTACGCCTTTCGTGCGGGTCGGAACTTACCCGACAAGGAATTTCGCTACCTTAGGACCGTTATAGTTACGGCCGCCGTTTACTGGGGCTTCAATTCGTACCTTCGCTTGCGCTAAGCACTCCTCTTAACCTTCCAGCACCGGGCAGGCGTCAGCCCTTATACGTCACCTTTCGGTTTTGCAAAGACCTGTGTTTTTGATAAACAGTTGCTTGGGCCTATTCACTGCGGCTGATGTTTCCATCAGCACCCCTTCTCCCGAAGTTACGGGGTCATTTTGCCGAGTTCCTTAACGAGAGTTCTCTCGCTCACCTTAGTGTTCTCCACTCGACTACCTGTGTCGGTTTGCGGTACGGGTTGATATACATTCGCTAGAAGCTTTTCTCGACAGTTTGATTACTCACCTTCGCTACTTAATTCGCTCCCGGTCACGACTCGTTTACTCGCACGTAAGCATTTGACTCACATCCAAACTTATCGCTTCGACACCCTATTCCATCAGGGTGCGTGAGGTCACCTCCTGTGTCCCTCCATCACTCAAACATGTATCTCAAGTACAGGAATCTCAACCTGTTATCCATCGCCTATACCTATCGGCTTCAGCTTAGGTCCCGACTAACCCTGGGCGGACGAGCCTTCCCCAGGAAACCTTAGTCATTCGGTGGACGGGATTCTCACCCGTCTTGCGCTACTCATACCGGCATTCTCACTTCTATACGCTCCACAGCTCCTTACGGTACTGCTTCGCCGCCTATAGAACGCTCTCCTACCACTCAACCTCATGGTTGAATCCACAGCTTCGGTGTTCAGTTTAGCCCCGGTACATTTTCGGCGCAGGGTCACTCGACTAGTGAGCTATTACGCACTCTTTCAAGGATGGCTGCTTCTAAGCCAACCTCCTAGTTGTCTATGCAACCCCACATCCTTTTCCACTTAACTGATACTTTGGGACCTTAGCTGGTGGTCTGGGCTGTTTCCCTTTCGACTACGGATCTTATCACTCGCAGTCTGACTCCCAGAGATGAGCAGATGGCATTCGGAGTTTATCTGGATTCAGTAAGACGTATGTCCCCCTAGTCCAAACAGTGCTCTACCTCCAACGCTCTCACTCTGAGGCTATACCTAAATATATTTCGGAGAGAACCAGCTATCTCCAAGTTCGATTGGAATTTCTCCGCTACCCACATGTCATCCAAACATTTTTCAACATGTCCTGGTTCGGTCCTCCAGTGCGTCTTACCGCACCTTCAACCTGCACATGGGTAGGTCACTTGGTTTCGGGTCGACGACATCTGACTCACGCCCTATTCAGACTCGCTTTCGCTACGGCTCCGCTTCTTCAGCTTAACCTTGCCAACTATCGTCACTCGCCGGTCCATTCTACAAAAGGTACGCCATCACCCATTAACGGGCTCTGACTACTTGTAAGCACACGGTTTCAGGTACTCTTTCACTCCCCTCCCGGGGTGCTTTTCACCTTTCCCTCACGGTACTTGTTCACTATCGGTCACTAGGGAGTATTTAGCCTTACCAGATGGTCCTGGCAGATTCCGACGGAATTTCGCGTGTTCCGCCGTACTCAGGATACTCTTAGGTATATAACGTGTTTCGTCTACGGGGCTCTCACCCTTTACAGCTGGCCTTCCCATGCCATTCGACTACACCTTATACGTCCACATTAGAGTCCTACAACCCCGACGTGCATGCACGTCGGTTTGGGCTCTTCCCGTTTCGCTCGCCGCTACTCAGGGAATCGATTTTTCTTTCTCTTCCTGCAGGTACTTAGATGTTTCAGTTCTCTGCGTCTACCTCACTTGCGTGTAACAGCCATTAGCTGTTGGGTTCCCCCATTCGGAAATCTCTGGATCTTAGCTTACTTACAGCTCCCCAAAGCATATCGGTGTTCGTCCCGTCCTTCATCGGCTCCTAGTGCCAAGGCATTCACCGTGCGCCCTTTGTTTCTTAACCACATATTTCTCGCGCTATTATTACTTTTTAACTCTGTATTTCTACAGACTCGGTCAATTCTTTGGTTTATGATTTAATTTCGATTAAAATTATATCTTCATTTAAGAAAATTGTTCTAATACAATCTGTCGCATCGACGGATTATATTAGGTGTTGATATTCAGTTTTCAATGAGCTAAGTTT
>NZ_JACAOA010000053.1 GCF_014049385.1 Ruoffia halotolerans
CCTTAATACATAAGACACAAATTAACTTAATCTATTTTCTTAGTATTTTTGATTACAAAAATATTTAAGTAGTGTGCATTACTCCCACTCAATTGTTGAAGGTGGTTTACCTGTCACATCATACACTACACGGTTAACGTGAGGGATTTCATTGACTATTCGTTTACTAATTTCATGTAAAACTTCCCATGGAATGCGAGCAAACTCACTTGTCATTCCGTCAATCGACGTTACCGCACGAATTCCAACCATATGATCGTAAGTTCGGCCATCTCCCATAACCCCAACACTTCTTACATTTGGTAAAGTCGTAAAGTATTGCCAAATATCACGGTCTAAACCATGTTTAGCAATTTCTTCACGTAAGATTGCGTCAGATTCACGGACAATTTCAACTTTTTCTTCAGTAATTTCACCTAACACACGAATTCCTAATCCTGGTCCTGGGAATGGTTGACGCCATACGATTGAATCAGGCATACCTAAAGCTGTACCTAAAGCACGAACTTCGTCTTTGAATAAAGTGTTTAGTGGTTCAATTAATTGGAACTGCATATCTTCTGGTAAGCCTCCCACGTTGTGGTGAGATTTAATTGTTTGAGCTGTTTTTGTTCCAGATTCAATAATATCTGTATAAAGTGTTCCTTGGGCTAAGAAATCAATACCTTCTAATTTAGTTGCTTCATCATCGAAGACATAAATAAATTCATTCCCAATAATTTTACGTTTTTCTTCTGGGTCACTTACCCCTTTTAATTTAGAGAAGAATCTATCTTTAGCATCAATACGGATAATGTTTAAGCCGAATTCTTCTAAGGCAGCCATTACGTGGTCACCTTCGTTTTTACGTAGTAAACCATGATCGACAAAGATACACACTAATTGATCGCCAATCGCTTTTTGTAAAAGCACACCAACGACACTTGAATCGACTCCACCAGATAAAGCTAATAATACTTTACGGTCTCCAACAAGTTCGCGGACTTTAGCAATCTCAATATCAATAAAGTTCTCCATTGACCATTCTCCAGAAACGTTACAGACATTGAAGATAAAGTTACGTAACATGTCATTTCCATGAACACTTGCACGCACTTCTGGGTGGAATTGAACACCATAAATTTGACGCTCTGTATTCTCAAAAGCAGCAATCGGTGTACTTTCATTACTTGCGGTGACAGTAAAGCCTTCAGGTACCTTTGTAATTAAATCCGAGTGACTCATTAAAACTGTTTCTGTTTCTTCTAAGTCTTCAAAAATTCCCGTTGCATTATTACTGATGTTAATTGGCATTTGGCCGTATTCACGTTTGTTCGACCCTTCAACTTCTCCACCAAATAATTTAGTAGTTAATTGCATTCCGTAACAAATTCCAAATACTGGAAGACCTAAGTCATAAATAGCTGGATCAATATCAAATGAACCTGGAGCATAGACACTATGAGGCCCTCCTGAAAGGATAATGCCTTTAACGCCAGTCATTTCTTTGATTTCTTCAGCTGTTGTGTCATTGGGTAATAATTCACTGAATACGCCAAATTCACGGATACGTCTAGTAATTAATTGATTGTATTGGCTTCCGAAGTCTAATACAACGATTTTCTCAATATCTAATAAATTTGTTTCCATGCAATTCTCCTTTTTTAATCAATATTTACGGACGTAAACATTGTCAATCGAATGATTTTTCCCTTTATATAAGATAACATCAGCTCGTCCTCTTGTTGGTTGAATATGTTGAACAAGATTGGTTAAGTTTATTGTATACCATGTTTCATTTCCATAATCTTCCACTTTTTCAGGTGGCCACTTAGTAATTTCATAGAAATAGTTCGTTGGATCATCTTTCGCTGATTCCATGTGCATCTTGAAGCGGTCCATAAACCAAGTTTTAATATGAAGCGGATCGGCATCAATATAGATTGAAAAATCAAAAAACTCATTCATATATGTTTGTTGATTTTCCGGTAGCTGGAAGGCATTAATCCCTTCAACAATTAGGATGTCAGGTTTTTTCATTACTTGAACTTCTCCTGGTACTATATCATAGATTTCATGCGAATATGTCGGATATTCAACATCATCCACACCAACTTTAACTTTACTCATAAACTCTAGTAAACGGGGCATGTCATAACTTTCAGGGAAACCTTTCCGTTTCATTATTCCACGTCGTTCAAGTTCTTCGTTTGGGTATAGGAATCCATCAGTTGTCACTAATTCAATTCGCTTCTCAGGATAGTATTTCTGAAGCAAGCGTTGTAGTACTCTCGCTGAAGTACTCTTTCCTACTGCGACACTTCCGGATACACCAATCATGAATGTATTATTTTCAAACGAGCTTTTCTCACCGATAATGCCAAAAAAATTATCACGTTCAACTTCATAATCCTCTTTGTTATTAAACATTACATCAATATAATGAACTAATGGGACGTAGACTTCTTTTACATCTTGTTGCGATAATCGGTCGTTTAAAGAAACCAACTCTTCCAGTCCTACAATTGGTTTTAAATTACCTTTCATTTGATTAAATTGTTCCCATTCTTTTCTAGAATAGTGTGTAAATAATTCGCTAGTCAAATGACCACTCCTTAGACTTTACTTTAACTATAAGTATTTTAGCACTCTCCAGGAATAGTTTAAAGGCTTGAAAGAAACCATTTTCATAAATTTACTAACAACGACTATATCTTCTAATTATTCACTCAAAAAAGACGTGATGATTAAAGCTTTGGGACCATTTATTGCAAAAACTGTTGAATAATATATAATTAAATTATCAATACGATTGAATTTCTTAGTGTATTAATTTCAGAATTTTACCACGGTTAAAAGTAATACACAATAAAAATCCGATAAATAAACTAAAAATTCGAGTGAATGTTCGGATTTTATTTATTTCACTCGTTATTTTCATAGATGCATTTAATTAAAATATATAGTAATAGCCATTTTTTTAACTCTATTCCTTATGGAAATGCTTACTAGAGGTTGTATTCTAATAGTATTTATGTAAAATAATAATGTGATATAATAATAA
>NZ_JACAOA010000054.1 GCF_014049385.1 Ruoffia halotolerans
TAAAGACAAACCACAACTTCATTTGGCTTGAGTTTAGCTATCTAAAGACAAACCGCAACTCCATTTGGCTTGAGGTCGGGAAACTAAAGACAAACCGCTACTCCATTTGGCTTAAGTTCGGCTATCTAAAGACAAACCAATACTCCACTTGGCTTGAGTTCGGGCAACTAAAGACAAACCGCAACTTCATTTGGCTTGAGTTCAGCTATCTAAAGACAAACCACAACTTCATTTGGCTTGAGTTGCATTTTCAAAAAAAAAGAGAACCTTAATTTTATCAAATTACGGTTCTCTATGTAATCTCTAATCCATTTCTACAATTGTTCGACCAACGTGTGAGCCTTCTTTTAAGGCGGTGATTGTTTCAGAAACGTCATCTAGTTTAATTGTTTTCGTGTTTAAATTATCAACAACATTCCATGAATCCGCCAAGTTGTTCCAGATTGTTTCGCGTTCTTCTCTTGAAGCGTTGACTGAGTTGATCCCTAGTAAGTTAATGCCTCTGAGAATTAATGGCAAGACGGTTGTTTCTAATTTTACTCCCGCTGCATTTCCGCATAAACTCATGCTTCCCTTTTCTTGAATTTGCGGAATGAGAGTAGCGGCAACATCGCCTCCGACGGTGTCTAAGACGTAGTCGTATTTTTGAGAAGCAAGAGCTTTTTTCTCGCCAATATCTTCTGCCCATAAGATTTGATGCGCGCCAATATCTTTAACAACTTTCTCCTGATAGTCTTTACGGATCATTGCTGTAACGTTTTGGTATCCGGCTTTGACTAGGATGGCTAAGGCAATACTCCCTACGCCACCGGAAGCACCAGTCACTAATATTTGTTGATCCAATTTCGGATCCATACCATGCTGTTCAAGTGCTCGAACAGATTGGGCTGCTGTGAAACCAGCTGTCCCATAAGTCATAGCATCTTTTAAGGACAGATTTTCTGGCACCGGAATGATCCATTCAGAAGGCACTTGAGCGTATTGGGCTAGGCCACCCGTGTGATTCACACCTAAATCGTATCCTGTAATGAGTACTTCTTGTCCAACTTCAAAAGATTCATCTGTCGTTTTAACAACTTCTCCACTTAAGTCAATCCCTGGAATCATTGGGTAGCGACGAATCACGCCACCCTTTGCTTGAGTAGCTAACATATCTTTATAATTCAGTGATGAATAGTGAACTTTGATTAAAACTGAACCTTCGTCTAAATTTTCTTGCTTTATTGATTCAACTTCATAACTTACGTCGTCGTTTTCTTTTCGTACAACGAGTGCTTTAAATAAATCCAATTTCATTCTCCTTTTATTCGATGACTATTATTTTTTCTTGAGCAATATCGCGAATTTGATAGAATAACTCTCTCACATCTTTATCCTCAACCTGATCAGCAAAGTCTGTTAATAAGTCGTAATTCACATGCGCATCAGTCACTTCACCAAACTCATCTTGAATGGCTTCGGCTGCTTTTTTATACGGTTTAGTTTTTATGGATGTTATATTTTTATAGTATTTTGCTGCATAGCGATTTTTCTTAGCATCTTTTCGAATATCATGAACCGTTTCATAATCTTCGAGATCCACTTCTTCATACGCTTTTTGCAATTTGTCATTCTTTTTCTCTAAGCGTTTAGCAACATATTTGTCCCAATCAAAATCTTTATCCAACTCTAATTCTTCAAGCGTTTCTTTAGTGATTGTTAACGCGTCTTTGACTAGTTCAACATTCGTCACGTTAAATGTGCGACGCATTTCTTTCCGGCGTTCTTTGCCTAATAAGTTAAACGCATCATAAAAATACTCACTTAAATCTGGTTGTTCTAAAGCTACTTCTTCAGTAAATTCAGTCAATACATCGAGTTCACGAATAGGTCCAAATACTTGCGCTGCTTCGCGAAGTGGTGCATTCATTGTATCATACGTTTCTTCACCGATAATCGGTTTGATAAAGTTCAATAAACCACGCAATTCTCTTATACTTACTCGCAAATCATGTGCTATATCACTATCAAAAGGATTATTAGAATAATCCACGTACCGCGCTTCAATGATGCTCAGTCTCTCCAGCAAAATATTTTTTACTTTTTTGTCATTCGATTCACCTCTCACTCTTTTTTAAATTTGTTTTTCAATACCTTAAGTATAGCACTTACATCCGCAGAGCTAAAACAATATACTGTGCACAGTTGTTGTGTGGATATGTTGATAAAATGAAAAGTTATTTGCAAATTATGAACATGTGCATAATTATTTTGATTTAAAAAAGTTCGCTTGTGCCATATAGTTATACACAAACGAACTTAAGTAATTAAATCTCTTCAAAAATAACCGCACAACGGCCTTTTTCATCCAAATCACTGACTTTAATAATTGTTAAACCTTTTTTATTCGCGTAATCGGCAATTTCTTGGTATAGCTTTGTCATTTGAGTTTTAAAGACGCCACCATTTGCATCAAAATCTTCTACAATATATTTCTTTGCCATCATTTGCCTCCTCAGTTTATTTGTTAATGTTATTTTAACACAAATGCTGTGGTATAATCTTTTAACACGCTTTTCAGAGAAAGTATTTTAAATCAATTCATATTTTCTTGGCATAATCTTGTCACAATTAAATATCATCCTTAAGACTGATATCCGAATCAATCCTTGGCGTTATAATGTATATAGTCAAGAAAGGGTGTGTATTAATGAAAGCAAATAAAACTTCAAAAACAACTTTAGGTAAATTTGTCAAAGCCTTATTCAAAAAAGAAACACCTCTATATATTAAAGGTATTGTCGGTGTCGCCCTAGCCTATACGATCTTCCCCGTGGATGTCCTGCCAGATATCTTTGGTCCCTTAGGTTTTGTTGACGACGCGGCAGTAATTGGTGTCTTAACTACGGTTGCGATGACTTTACTTGATAATTTCTATGAAAAACAAACTGGAGTGTCGAAAGTCGACCCTCAACAAAATATTAAAGATGCAGAAGTTGTGAATGACTAATTGAATATAAAATAAAAGCCCTGAGCGATTTTTA
>NZ_JACAOA010000055.1 GCF_014049385.1 Ruoffia halotolerans
GTACGGCGACTAGTTTCGTCCAGTGATGCGGAACTTTCGTCCAGTAAATGCGGAATCGTCGTCCACTGAATGCGAAAGTTGTCGTCCATTCCGCTAAGTGATTGAAGAGAATAAGTAATTAGTCAAAACAGAGCCCAATATGAGCTCTGTTCGTAACCTTAAATAAGATAATGGTTTATTCGTATTCTTTCATGGCTTGTTCAAGAAACTGAGTGGCTAAATTAACCATTTCGTCAGCCGAAGGCTGCTCTTCATCGTCTAAGTAATAGGGTAGTAGTAATGAGGAAAGATGTAAGCCAATGTCTTCTAAAAGGTATACCGCAAGTAAAAAAACAATTCGAGTTTTAATTTCAATCGGAATCATTTTGTGCTTTCCAGACCATGGCGCTCCCGCATAGATACTTCGCCATCGACTAAGATTTGGTGAGAATTGTGCTTGATGCGATCCAGAATCGCGTCAGCTAACTGAGTATGTTTAATCTTCTCATGCCAACCTTCAGGTGAAAATTGTGAACAGAATATGGTAGAAGTTTGTTTTAATCGTGCTTCAATAATCTCAAATACATGGACACTATCTTCTAAAGATAAATCCATCAGTAGCCATTCATCAATGATAAGTAGTTCAATTTTCGTATACTTTTTAATCAGCTTACGATAAGAACCATCAGCCTCATATTTCGCTAAAGCTAACTCGTCAATTAATTCTGGGAGACGAATGTATTTTACTTTTCTAAATTGACGACAGGCTTGAATACCGAAGGCATTGGCGATCCAGGTTTTTCCATTTCCAGAAGCACCCATTAAGATAATATTTTGGTGATTTTCAATATATCCTCCTTGCGCGAGTTTAGAAATAAGATTTTTATCGAGGTGGCGATCTGGATAGTATTCGATCCCTTCAATAGAGGCATTTGGCTCACTAAATGTTGCTTGTTGAATTAAACGATCTAATTTATTCGATTTACGACGGGCAGATTCAGCGTCTACTAATAACTCAAATCGTTCCTCGAATCCTAAGGATTGGCTAGTTTCGTCCATTGCCTGTTGCTCATATAGATCAGCCATTCCACTTAATCGCATAGCTTTTAATTTTTCAAGTGTTTGTTCATTTCTCATTATTTTTTACCTCCAAAGTAGGCTGCACCGCGGACAAAACCATACTTGCTATCCGTTTGCTCCTCTATAATTGATTTTTTTGAATGATTATCCAAAGTTTTCTTTCGTTTCTTTGCACGACTGAGAATAGACTTTAGTAATGAGTTGGTAGGTTCCTTTGCGACAGACATCAATGTGTGACAGCCGACTTCTAGCTCTTCTAACGAGTATTTAGAGGCTGTATTTCTCAATGTGGCGAGTAATTTCAGGGCTTTCTTCTCTACATTATTGGAAAGAATATAATCGACATACGCATAAGTATTTGGCCCAATGTCTTTTGCCCACAGTAAATTTTCTTTAGGGGTATGCGTTAAATAACGACGGTGATTATCCGGCATATGATCGATATTTGAAGAATATTGCCCAATGTCGCCCCGAAGTCGTTTATGAGATGCAATTCGGTGCTCATTGAAGTACACTTCTAGTAGGTGGTCAGTTATTCTTACTTCTACTTCGTCATTGACATATTCATAGGGAACGGAATAAAACATACGCTCCACCTGAATATGGTAATCTAATTGGACTTTAGATATCCGCCATTGAGACTGTGTAAAGCGCGGGTGACGAAGGGAACCTAAGAACGGAAGTTCTTCTTCCTGAAAGACTGTAGACCTTGAACCAGGTCTTTTTTGAAAAGCTTCTTGATTCAATACTTGCGTCTTTTCAGAAATTGCCTGGTTCAATTCTTTTAAACTAAAGAACGTTTCATTTCGCAAGGCGGCGATGACTTGACGACTAATAAAGCCGACGTTTCCTTCAACCGAGGATTTGTCTTTTGGAGCCCTTACACGTGCTGGGACAATCGTAAAACGATAATAGTCACTTAATTGTCTATAACCTTCATTTAAAAGTGGCTCAGAGTAATCTGTTTTTGTCACACCTGTTCTTAAATTATCTGAAACGACCGTTTCAGGTACCCCTTGAAAAAATTCTAAGGCATGAATATGAGCGGTCAACCAGTTATCTGTTTTCATGTCGTAAAATCCTTCGACATAACTGTATTGACTGAATGGCCAGGTGGCCACGAAGATGTAGACTTTGATATCTTTTCCATTCTCACTATTTTTAACAGATAACGTACTGCCTGCCCAATCTACTTCGAGAATTTCTCCGGGTTTGCGATGAATAGGCATGGTTAATTTGTACTTCTTACCGTAATGCCCATATTTCTCGCAAAATGTCCGATAAGCGTAAGGCATCTTATTTTGAATCTTTGCCTCTTGTTCGTACTCTTTATGCAAGAGTTTGAGCGTGACATTCTTTTTGAGCAGTTCTTTATGGATGTAATCCCAATCCGGATTGTAATACCCACGTTGACTCGCGCTTTTCTCAGGGAACAGGTACTCTTCCAACCAAGAACTGGTCATTTTTTCAGTAAGCTCTTCTAAGCCTTTGGCTTTTGCTTGATTCACCACCTCTCTAATTTTGTCTCTTGAATGCCCTGTACTGGAAGAGATTGTCCGTTGGGAAATCCCTTGTAGATGCATTTCAAGAATTTTATGATAATTGATCATAAAAATAACT
>NZ_JACAOA010000056.1 GCF_014049385.1 Ruoffia halotolerans
GTATATTGTATTTTAAAAAGGGGCCAAAATTTTAGGAATTGCAATTGAAAATGGGACCACCTGTCAGTGACTTCCATTTATACTATGAAGTATAGATGGAGGTGTCAGGAGTGATTACTATGACAAAAGAATTTGAGGTTATTAGCCGTTATCGCCGCGGTGAATCAAAACGTGCGATTAGTCGAGACATGGGACTAGATCGAAAAACGGTGCGCAGAATATGTGACCGATTTGATAAGGCAAGACAAAAAATCGATGCAGCTGAGGACGATAAAGCCCTTGAAGTCGCTACGGAGCAGTTAGTGTTGAAACGACAATACAATAGTACGACACGGACGAAAAGAACCTTCACACCCGAGGTGGAGGCACGCATGAACCGGTTAATCGAAGAGGAACAAGAGAAAACACGGATATTAGGCTCCCATAAACAAGCCCTTACGGCTGTCGCTGTGACAGAGATACTTCAAGCAGAGGGCTACGCCATCAAATATCGAACGGTGGCGCATTACTGGGCACAAATGACTAAAAAAGCGAAAGAAGCCTTTATTCGTCAAGACTATGCGCTCGGATCACGCGTTGAGTTTGATTTTGGTGAAGTCAAGTTGGAGATAAATGGCCACGTGCAGACGTATTATCTTGCCGTGTTTGCGAGTCCAGCCTCGGATTATTTTTGGGCGTATCTGTATGCCCATCAAAAGAAAGAGGTCTTTCAAGAAGCTCATGTGCGTTTCTTTGAACAGATTGGGGGTGTCTATCGGGAGGTCGTTTATGACAATATGCGTCATGTTGTTTCACGGTTTATAGGGAGGAACGAAAAAACATTGAATCCACAGTTGATTCAATTCGCCACGTATTATGGGTTTGATATCAATGTGACTAATTGTTTCAGTGGGAATGAAAAGGGAACGGTTGAAGGCAGAGTGAAAAAAGTGCGTCAAGCTTGTTTTACAAAGACGTATCAGTTTGCTTGTTTTGAAGCCGCTTGTGATCATTTAGAAGCACAGCTCCATCAATTGAATCAGTCCAGTCGGATCGAGGAGGAAAAGGCAACGTTATTACCTTATCAACCCCCTTTTGAACTCGCTGAGCTGCATGCATTGAAAGTCAATTCTTACTCAGCGATTCATTATCAGACGAATCAGTATTCTGTCCCTGATTATCTTGTCGGTCATACGGTTCAAGTCAAGGCCTACCCTAACCACTTGGTCATCTATGCCAATGATCAAGAGGTCGCGCGGCATACAAAAATAGAGGGCTCTCATGGCTTTTGCCTCGATATATACCACTATATCCAGACGTTTCAGAAAAAGCCAGGCGCTTTGAAGCACTCGCATGTGTTAAAGCATCACCCTTTATTGAAGACCCTCTATGACCATTATTATAACGATAAACCCAAGCTATTTCTAGAGCACTTGGAACGTTACCGTGCATGTGATGAACATCAACGCGTCATCCACATGACAGAAGCGGTACGATTACACGCCACAAAGCCTCTCCCTAAGGGGCAGGACCAAGAAATCAACCCGGTGATTCAACAAACAGAACACACACTACATCAGCTTAATCGCATCTTTGGATTGGAGGAAACACCATGTTAACGATCACAGAGGCAGCCAATGAACTGAAACTGTCGTTCCTTAAGGAAAACCACCCTCACTTGATGGCAGAATATCAAGCGAGGGGGCTAACCTTTGAAGAAGCCTTATTGGAATGGATTAATGAGGAGGTGCAACATCGACGCAATCGCAGTCATCAACGTCGGATAAAGCAAGCAAAGTTTAGTCAGAAAAAATACCTGGTCGACTTTGATGACCAGGTGTTTAACGAACCCGTGAGAAAAGAGCTGCGTTCACTGAAAACATTACAATTTATACAGAATAAAGAAAATGCCATCTTTATCGGCAATCCGGGTACAGGCAAGACCCACTTTAGTATTGGTTTAGGGATTGAAGCGTGCCTGCAAGGTTATAATGTGTTATTTATCAACGCCCCCAATCTGGTGATTCAGATGAAAGAAGCGGTCACTCAAAGTCAATTTTATCGGTTTAAACAACGCCTTCAGCGCATTGATTTATTGATTATTGATGAGCTCGGTTATCTATCCTTTGATGCTTCAGGCGCAGAATTGATTTTCAATTTATTATCTAACCGAATTGGAGAAGGCTCGGTGATTATTACCACGAATTTAACATTTGATCGTTGGCAGGATTGTTTTAAAGACCCGACATTAACGGGTGCTTTGGTGGATCGTTTGGTTTACAAGGCGCATGTTGTCGATATGCGGGGGGAAAGCTACCGTATGAAGCAAACCAGTCACTGGAAGAATACATTACAGGAAGGAGAGGAATAGCTCCTGTTACTACTGCAGGGTGGTCCCTTTTTCAACAGCAAGGTGGTCCCTTTTTCAATTGACATATAC
>NZ_JACAOA010000057.1 GCF_014049385.1 Ruoffia halotolerans
AGGTAAGAAAATACACGTTGATATTCAGTTTTGAGTGATCTAAGTGATTACTTATATACAAACAATGTGTGGTGATGGTAGCAAGAAGGATACACCTGTTCCCATGCCGAACACAGCAGTTAAGCTTCTTAGCGCCGATGGTAGTTGGACCTTTGGTCCTGTGAGAGTAGGTCGTTGCCATGCATTGTTAAATTTTTTAGTCATTCCGCAATAGCTCAGCTGGTAGAGCGCATGACTGTTAATCATGATGTCGTAGGTTCGAGCCCTACTTGCGGAGTCTTTTTTTTTACTAAAATTTCAAAATTAATATTTGCCGTTTTAGCTCAGCAGGTAGAGCGCTTCCATGGTAAGGAAGAGGTCACCGGTTCGACTCCGGTAAATGGCTTCATATTGATCTTTTAGATTTTGGATGTTGTGAAAATTAAGAAAATTTTATAGCCAGATTGTATAAGTACTAAGGGCATATTGCCGGGGTGGCGGAACTGGCAGACGCACAGGACTTAAAATCCTGCGGTGGGTGACTACCGTGCCGGTTCGATTCCGGCCCTCGGCATAACACATTTGTGTTAAGATAATTGAATAAAAGATATTGCACCCTTAGCTCAATTGGATAGAGTACCTGACTACGAATCAGGCGGTTGTAGGTTCGACTCCTACAGGGTGCGTTTCATTTCGGGAAGTAGCTCAGCTTGGTAGAGCACTTGGTTTGGGACCAAGGGGTCGCAGGTTCGAATCCTGTCTTCCCGATTGATATAATGGGGGATTAGCTCAGCTGGGAGAGCGCCTGCCTTGCACGCAGGAGGTCAGCGGTTCGATCCCGCTATCCTCCATAAAAGATCAAAGAAAGAGATGTAGATTTTTAAAATCTATGTCTCTTTTTTTGTGTTTCTTTGTCAAATAGGGTTGATGATTCATTTTAGTCGAGACCAAGTAGCAGAAATCGTTGCTTGGTCTTTTTTATTTAAGAGACATATCAATAATGAGAGGTTTCAATTGAGGGTGTATAACTAAGTAATATAATATCTTAAGAAGTTTACTTTCGAGCTTATACAACAACCAATCTGTTTTCGATTTTAAACAGGAGGAATGTGTAGTAAACTGTTGGTAAAAAGTAAATTCAATCAGTATAATTGAAAAACACATCCAAAAACGGAGGATAATATGAATTTCAATAAATTATGGAAAGAATTTACTACATTGCCAGAGGTTGTGGCAATTGCTCTAGGGGGATCAAGGGTAAAACAAATATTAGAAGAAAAGTCGGACTATGACTTATATTTACTGTAATGAGACACCAAGTGAGAATACTCGAAGACGAATATTGGAGAATTACTGTCATTATATGGAGCTTGAAGACAATTGTACATTGAAAGATGGAATAGATATTGAAATCTTGTACCGAAGTCTTGAGGACTTCTCGCAACAAATATATTCAGTCGTTGAAGAGTATACACCGAGTAATGGATACCCAATTTGTATGTGGCATAATTTTTACATGGCAACATTCAATTTGATAAGGTTGGTAAATTGGGCAAACTGCAAAATAAGTATCAAATATCACATCCAGAAGAATTGAGTAGAAATATTATAAAAACAACATGAATCTACTCACTGGTAACCTGCCATCCTATGATAAACAGATAGAAAAAATTCTTATTCGTAAAGATATAGTAAGTATAAACTATAGAGTTGCAGCTTTTCTAGAGCCGTACCTCGATATTATATTTGCGATTAATCGATTAACGCATCCTGGAGAAAAAAAGATGATAACCTATGCAAAAACAGACGCAAGCATTCTCCCTGAAGCATTTGAAGATAATCTGGAAGGTTTATTTCAGAATAAGTGTGAGGATTCAGGAAAAACGATGAAAATACTTAAGAGCATAAATACTGAATTACAGAAAGTAGTGGAATGGATTATACAAAGGCGAAAAAACACTGGCAGTATTAAATTCATAAGTAGATAAAGCATTCGGTGTATCAGTTACTACTCCATAGGGAGTAATCACAATAATGAGAGTAATCTATAAGAAGAGGTAGGCAAGGTAATTAGGTTTTTCTATAATCTCTATAGAAGGAATAAGCATAAAATCAAGAAAGTTCTTTGATAAATGGATAGTGATCCAATAGAAATAATGTTCGATAAGTCAGTACTACTTTGGTTTGTTACATGTATAAATAATCTACCAAGTATCAGTAATATTAGCTAGTAGCATCTTGAGATGGCCATAACATAAGCTGACATAGAGATATCTACAATAATTAGAATTCAAAAGATGAACTAAAATCCAAAAAGTATTGACACTAACAGGAGGTTCATGCTATTATAATTAAG
>NZ_JACAOA010000058.1 GCF_014049385.1 Ruoffia halotolerans
AGGTAAGAAAAACAAGTTGATATTCAGTTTTGAGTGATCTAAGAGATTACTTATATACAAACAATGTGTGGTGATGGTAGCAAGAAGGATACACCTGTTCCCATGCCGAACACAGCAGTTAAGCTTCTTAGCGCCGATGGTAGTTGGACCTTGGGTCCTGTGAGAGTAGGTCATTGCCATGCATTGTTTATATTTCGGAGGATTAGCTCAGCTGGGAGAGCGTCTGCCTTACAAGCAGGATGTCGGCGGTTCGATCCCGTCATCCTCCATGTCTCAAGAGTCGTTAGCTCAGTTGGTAGAGCATCTGACTTTTAATCAGAGGGTCACAGGTTCGATCCCTGTACGACTCATTCTCTTATATAGAGACAAACGCGGGTGTGGCGGAATTGGCAGACGCACTAGATTTAGGATCTAGCGCCTTCGGGCGTGGGGGTTCAAGTCCCTTCACCCGCATTTAACTTAATAAGCCGGCTTAGCTCAGTTGGTAGAGCATCTGATTTGTAATCAGAGGGTCGAGGGTTCAACTCCTTTAGCCGGCATCAACGCGGAAATAGCTCAGTGGTAGAGCACCACCTTGCCAAGGTGGGGGTCGCGGGTTCGAACCCCGTTTTCCGCTTTGCCAAGAGAAGTAAATTCGGCATATTGCCGGGGTGGCGGAACTGGCAGACGCACAGGACTTAAAATCCTGCGGTGGGTGACTACCGTGCCGGTTCGATTCCGGCCCTCGGCATAACACTTTGTTATGTGTTAAAGTAATAAAAAAGAGCACCCTTAGCTCAATTGGATAGAGTACCTGACTACGAATCAGGCGGTTGTAGGTTCGACTCCTACAGGGTGCGTTTCATTTCGGGAAGTAGCTCAGCTTGGTAGAGCACTTGGTTTGGGACCAAGGGGTCGCAGGTTCGAATCCTGTCTTCCCGATTGATATTAAGGGGAATTAGCTCAGCTGGGAGAGCGCCTGCTTTGCACGCAGGAGGTCAGCGGTTCGATCCCGCTATTCTCCATTAATATTTTATAAAGGCGGTGTAGCTCAGCTGGCTAGAGCGTCCGGTTCATACCCGGGAGGTCATGGGTTCGATCCCCTTCGCCGCTATATAGGACCTTTAGCTCAGTTGGTTAGAGCAGACGGCTCATAACCGTCCGGTCGTAGGTTCGAGTCCTACAAGGTCCATTGAAGACCGTAAAAAATATTAATATTTAAATTTATGGAGGATTACCCAAGTCCGGCTGAAGGGAACGGTCTTGAAAACCGTCAGGCGTGTAAAAGCGCGCAAGGGTTCGAATCCCTTATCCTCCTTTTAAAATTATCGCGGGGTGGAGAAGCTGGCATCTCGTCGGGCTCATAACCCGAAGGTCGTAGGTTCGAATCCTACCCCCGCAATTTTAACTTAATACTAAACTTAACTACTTATTTAATTATGCGGGTGTAGTTTAGTGGTAAAACTACAGCCTTCCAAGCTGTTGTCGCGAGTTCGATTCTCGTCACCCGCTTTTAATTTCATACGGGCCTGTAGCTCAGTTGGTTAGAGCGCACCCCTGATAAGGGTGAGGTCGGTGGTTCGAATCCACTCAGGCCCATTAGTGATATTAAAACTATAAAATTTTGGATTTGGGGAAGTACTCAAGAGGCTGAAGAGGCGCCCCTGCTAAGGGTGTAGGTCGGTTTTGCCGGCGCGAGGGTTCAAATCCCTCCTTCTCCGTAAGTTTTATATTCGTATTATTGCTAAAAAATAATATTTATATTGTGTTGGTCCGTTGGTCAAGCGGTTAAGACACCGCCCTTTCACGGCGGTAACACGGGTTCGAGTCCCGTACGGATCATTAATTTTACTTTCATCACGGAGGATTACCCAAGTCCGGCTGAAGGGAACGGTCTTGAAAACCGTCAGGCGTGTAAAAGCGCGCAAGGGTTCGAATCCCTTATCCTCCTTATTGATTTTAAAATTAAAAATACATTGGTCCGGTGGTGTAGGGGTTAACATGCCTGCCTGTCACGCAGGAGATCGCGGGTTCAAATCCCGTCCGGACCGTTATATTATGCGGGTGTAGTTTAGTGGTAAAACTACAGCCTTCCAAGCTGTTGTCGCGAGTTCGATTCTCGTCACCCGCTTATTTATTTAAAAGGACGTTAAGCGTCCTTTTTTTTGTTTGGTATTTATGATTCGTTTCATGGATACACCTTTTTTATAAAGAGATAAGTAAAATCCTTAAAACAATTTTATATAATATAATTTTTTTTTACTGGTGTAGTATATTCGATTTTTTTAAAACATTCTCAATACAATAATTACAT
>NZ_JACAOA010000059.1 GCF_014049385.1 Ruoffia halotolerans
TTCACAATCACGAGGCCTATCCCTTTTACAATTACCTATTCATTATTTCCATATTGCGCAGCAAAGCCCTCCGCAACGCGCTCCGCTTGCTTAATACACAAGTGAATATTGTTATTTCCATAATGAATCTTAGAAATCCAATGCCCCAAGAGATACATATTTGGCATTAAACCTCGGCTCGCAACCACTTGACAATCAGGCCAAGTAACCATCGCCCCGCCACGATAGTAAGGTGTTAACATGTCTCGTTGGTAGAGATTTTTGATTAAAGGATCAAAGGCTAAAGCTTTTTGGATATCAAATTGGAAACCGGTACAATTAATGAGATAATCAGCATGATAACTTTCTCCGTTCTCGGTTTCCAGTTGATAAGAGTCATCCTCGGTAATTATAGATTTCAAACTCGTCACAATTTCCAAACGACCTTGATCTAAATTCTCCAAGATAAAAGCTAAGGATTCGACTGGAATTTGGCTTCTAAAATGATTAAAGGTGCGCTCGTATTTTTGATGATAAAGATCGCGTTCAAGTGGTGTGAGCGCGTTATATAGATCTGGCAAATAAATTGTCATCATGACAATGTAGCGACGCAACTTCTCCAATGAAATATCGGGATGCGCGATGGCAGAGCGGATTTCGCTAATAGATCCTGTGCCGTATAATTCCAAGAGCCTTTGGATATCGATATCATTGGCCTTCAAATCATTTAAAAACGTATCAACCATTACTTCAAGAGAGATGAACCCATCTTGATTACGATGCGAGTCAATCCATTCATCTGAAAAACTTTGTTGAATTTCTCCTTGATAGCGTGAGAATTTCACCGTTTTAAAAGGAGTATTACCGTCAGTATATAAGCGAATCGGGTGCGTCCAATTATGTTGTTTCAATAAATATTTAACCACATCCAAAGCTGTTAAGCCTGTTCCGATGATGCCAAACGATTGGTCCGGCTGCAAATGAGCAAGCGTCTCATCGATAGGAACTGGACTGTTAATATAATGGGGTGTTCCTTCGAGATGATAATAATCCGCATAAGGAGGGTGGCCGATTGTGAAGAAAACCGCTTGATAATCCTCATGCCACTGGCCATCATCTGCTTGAAGGCGGTAAATATCGCGCTCTGCATCGATCTCACAATCAACAATGGCCGATTCGTGTATGTTCACTTTCTCAGAATCCATTAAATAACTTAAACGTTCAAATAAATAATCACCATAAAATTCTCGGGGTACAAAAGCATCATTGTTAGCGTACTCTACATGATTCTCGCTAAGCCACTCTAAAAAATCCGCAGGATTTTCTGGGAAAATACTCAAATCCTGCGCATGCTCATTCATAATAGCTTCTTTCGTATCCTTGCCATAAGGCGCTCCCACCACGAAGTTAGCATCTTTCTCATATAAATCAATCGTTAAATCATTATTAAAATTAGGATGGGATAGTAATTTCCGAATAATGGTAAATCCGCTAATCCCACCGCCAACAACTGCGACTCTCATATCATACTCCTCTTATCAACATTTTATATGTATTCATATTTATTATAAAGGTTTCTTATAAAAATGAAAAGAAAGTCAATTGATAAATTGGTTTTAATTAAGCCCAGTAGGGAAGATGTGATAAAAATAGGGTGATCTACTGATTAGCGGTACTTTGAAAAGCCAAAGTGTCTGTAAACAATGATAATCTAAAAAGCAGTGGGTCGCGTCTCTTTATAATGGTCCTATGAACGTGGACAAAGTTGTAGATTCGACTCGCAATACTATAGATGAAACTACATGTACTTTAACTATTAATTAGGGACCTCATGAAGGCATTCTCGTTAAGACTATGAATTCATTCAAAATTCTTAGTCTTATTTTTTATTGGCTATCCATATATGTATCTCAATCAATTACCATCTACTCCAATCGGCCTCCCATCACACCTTTACATAAAATTTACAAACCAAAAAAATAAATAAAAATAATTTAAATTATAAAACTTTATTGTTAAGTCACTTAAGTATATAAAAATATAATGGAATAAATTAGATTAAAATAAAGATGGATTAAATACCTAATTTATATAATGTTTAAACAAAAATATTCCAATCAATTTGTATAATTTAAGTTTGAAAACCTATTTGAGTTTAAATAATATGATAAAGACCGAATTATGGGAGATAACTTGACAAGGTATTGAAGACTGCCAATACGCTATATTATGACGTAAGGAATAAAATTATTTCATATTT
>NZ_JACAOA010000060.1 GCF_014049385.1 Ruoffia halotolerans
GAATCACCAGAAATATATAAATGATAAGAGTTTGAGATGGCACGATCAAGTATGGCATCCGCAATGGCACCACCTCCTAATTTCTTATGCCATTCTCCTGTTTCCATTTGAGAGGAAATAATAAGGGAACGATCTCGACTTCTTAATTCAAAGATTTCCATTAAGTATTTTTGTTCATCTTGGGTTGTCGGTGTTAAAAGAAAATCATCAATGACTAATACATCCAGTTTCGCTATTTTCTTTAGATAGTTAATGAGTCTATCCTCTAGGTCAGCCTGAACCATTTCAGCGAGTAAATCATACATTCTCATGTATCTTGCCGTATAGCCTTCTTCGATGACATAGCGACATAAGGCATTCGTAATGTAAGACTTGCCGGTACCAGTGGCTCCTTGGATAATGACATTTCGATGGTTTGTTATAAACTGACAGGTCTTCAATTGATCGATAGTATCTTTATTAAGCTTTCGACTCGGTGAATAATCAATCTCTTGAATATGAGCTTGTGGCTGGGAGAGTTTAGCTTGTTTTAAGTGACGTTGAATGGTGTTATGTCTTCTGGACTGGTATTTATCGATGACCATTTCTTCCAGAATATCCAATGTCGTACGCTGATCGCTGAGCGGATCGCTATACAAATCAATTAACCGATCTGCCATGATGGGCAGTCGCATTTGTCTCAGATACTGTGTTAACTCATTAATTCTTTCGGTTGAATTGTTCATAGTAGTCCGCTCCTCTCAGGTATGATTGTTCATTTTGATTCGTCGTGTTAAAATCGGATTGCGTCATAGGACTTTCGATCAGCTGTTTTATTAACGTGAAATTCGGGTGAGTCGATCGTTCAAGGGCATAATGGCAGGCTTTATCTAATCTTTGGTCGGAATAGGTATCTGCCATTTTTAATATCGCATGAACTCTTCGGTAGTACTGCTGCTCAGGGCCTTGATCGAATAGGTTGGCAATGACGCGATGAACATTTGGCCCCACTCGACGAGCCCATTCCAAATACCTAGTGCTGTTCCATTTACCAAACTGGTTGCTTTCTTCCGGTAAGTGCTGTTCATTTGTAGAGTATGCACCTGGCCGAGTCCCCTTGGTAGGATGTTCACATAAGAATTGGTTATGGTGATAAATTTTGATAGAAGTAGAATAAATTTTAAGGATCACTGTTTCGCCAATATACTGATACGGTACAGAGTAATAGTGCTTATTGAATGTGATATGGCTATTTGTATATACTTTGGCTTCTTTAAATTCACATACTTCATACGCATAAGCTGGTAATGGCTTGAGCGCTACTTGTTCAAATTCCTTAAATAATTCAAGACGACTTCCTTCTTTCTTTTGAAACGGTTTGGCATTGAATTCATCCAAGAGCTTCCGTAAATAGTGGTTGTATTCTTCGATACTGAAACATTGATAGTTGCGCATACGACCGATAATATGCGTTGTCAGATGCTTAACATGGTTTTCTACTGCTGCCTTATCCTTTGGATGGGCAACGCGCGTCGGCACAATAATCGTTTGATAATGATTCGCCATATCCTCATAAGTGGGGTTTAGAAGGAGTTCCTTTTTGGTGTTTTTAGTAACCCCTGTCCGAAGATTATCCGGTGTTAACAACGTGGGAACGCCTTGAAAATACTCAAACATATGTATGTGGGCTTCAATCCACCTTGGCATCTTTTGATCAATACAGGCTTGAGCGTAGGTATACCCGCTAAAAGGTAAGGTTCCCACAAATAAGTCGCCTTTGATGATTTCCCCCGTCATTGGATCAATCCACTGTGGTCGTTTCCCTGTCCAATCCACTTGAACCTGTTCACCCGCTTTGTGATGGAGGACATGACTAAAGCTTGTTTTAGCTAAGTAATCATTAAAGTGCTTCTTAAATTGGGTTAACTTATAATAGATTTTATGATTGAGTCGGGCTTCTTGAGCGTATTCTTCCCAAAGCAGTTGCATCGTCACACCTGGCTTTGCGAGCTCTTTCGCTAACTGTTTATAGTCCGGCATTGTATA
The DNA here is from genome assembly GCF_014049385.1 of Ruoffia halotolerans. Lineage (GTDB taxonomy): Bacteria > Bacillota > Bacilli > Lactobacillales > Aerococcaceae > Ruoffia > Ruoffia halotolerans. The sequence goes on from NZ_JACAOA010000060.1 coordinate 2,026, forward strand.
GTAAGAAACAGGTTGATCCTTTTTGTTTCTATCCAATTGGAACATAGTTTCTAATTCATGACGGGACCATTGCGCTACTTCATCGTATGA
>NZ_JACAOA010000061.1 GCF_014049385.1 Ruoffia halotolerans
CCTAATTATAATAGCATGAACCTCCTGTTAGTGTCAACATTTTTTGAAAGTTATTTTAAACTAACGATAGATTCATTCGGTTGCTCTTTTAACAACTTGTATATAATAGCATCTGAATGATTGCTGTGTCAATTAGATATTTTAAATTTGTTCGTATTATATAGAAGAGGTTAAGTGATAGCTATAACTAATGCCAGAAATCATCCACACAATCACTAATCAATCGCGTATTATGAATCTGGCATATTATATGTATGAAATTATACTAAATCAACTTCCACTTCTGTATTAGCTAATCGATTCAATTCATCTTGCAGCTCATGTGCTTTTTCATCACGTTGTTCAATGAAATTTCGCTCCCTATCAAATCGAACAGCCTGACCATAGAGAATTTCCTTTGTGGCCTGATTAGCATATAGAGGAACGAAGTCAATGTGTTCACCTGTCTTACTGTTATAGTATTTTTCTAGGTTTAGGAAGCCTTCATAGATTCTACCTACTTCGTTATCATCTGAAGCATAATCAATATCTGGAAAGATTAACACTGAAGCGCCGGCTTGCAAAGTCTCAACCGATTCCTTCAATGTACGGATAATTCGTCTTGATCTTCTATATACAGGAATCATACGTGCCGACTGAGCCAAACGACTAACGAAATACGACACTCCCCACGCAAGAGGCTTCGCTATAAACGATGGTATCTTAAACCGCTTTGTAAATGTGTAGTTAACGTAATGATCATAGCAAGCTTGTTGATCAATGAAAACACTCAAGCCCCATAGACGCATGAACTTAGGATACCAAAGTAATACATTGATGGGACCGAACATATTTTGATGGTGGGAAACATAAACAACAGGTTTATCTGCCGGTTCAAGTTGAGGCGTTTTATATTTAGGAAAGACTAGTTGAGCTATCTTTCTAATAATTAAATAAAATTTCCCGTATTCCATTAACTACTCCCTCCCAACTATTTAGAAATGGATAATCCTTTAATCATTTGCTTGCCAATTAGTACTGAATCACGAATGGTAGAATAATGTGACGTATGATCTTCATGATAGACCGTAGATATCTCTATACTCTTTATAGAATGATTCTTCTTAGCGATCATAATTAACATGTTGATTTCATATTCAAAACGATTCCCCGAGACATCTATTAGCTGACTTAGTTGTGTTTCCTTAAAAGCACGTAGACCTGTTTGCGTATCACGAACTTTATGATGATAGAATAAAGCAAATATTAATGATGTAAACCAATTACCAATTCGACTTCTAAACGGAACACCACTTTGAGTAAAATCCCTCATTCCTAAAATATAATCCACTGAAGAATTAACCATCGTCTCTCCGACATTCACTACATCCGATACGAGGTGCTGACCATCAGAATCCGCAGTAACAACACTATCAATACCACTATGATTATCCATAATATATTTAAAAGCTGTCTTCAACCCCATCCCTTTACCCATATTTACTTCATGAGTTAAGACAACCGTTCTGTTTAACTTAGTTATCTCCTCAAACAATGGGGCATACTTCTCTTCAGACCCATCGTTAATAACAACGACAGCATAAACGTTATTATTTAGAAGGTCCTGTACATAACTTAATAATTCATCCATGGGATTATAAGCAGGGATTACAACAATAAAGTTTTTCAATAATTACACCTCTATTTATTATATATTCTTCTTATTTATAAGTTTTTTGAAAAAATATTATATAATTACCCTTTAAATTAAACTATATCATGAATAAGTTAATTTTAACAATTAAAAAGTACGTCGCCCTACTTTATATGAGCTTAAAAAATGCTACAACTATATATCATATATTATAGAAGGAAAAAATCTGTACAAAAAAAGAAGGCTCTTC
>NZ_JACAOA010000062.1 GCF_014049385.1 Ruoffia halotolerans
GTCAATGATAAATGAAAATGTCCCGATTTTATTCAAATTTGAGTTAGGTTCACTGTCATTATTTCGTTGATCCTATTCCTGGCAAAACTACCGCGCTACGCTTGGTAAAGTTGATTCAGGAAATGGCTTCGAAAACCACGAAGCCATTTTCTGAATCAACTGAAATTAGCGTTCTAAATCTATTTTCTAGTTAAAAACTTGTATTCATGTTCTAGAATTGGTTTTCAGAGCTTCCTTTTGGTTTTTCTTCCGAAGATAGCGATCATAAGATGCTTTTTTCCAAGGATGGCTCATTGGAGGGATATGCACCTGCATCTTTTTACGTTCGATTGGCTTATCGAATTCTTTTGAAACTTTTTCGTGAAGCGGAATTTCTTTTAACATGAAAAGTGAATCCTGATGACTAGCATACAGTTGATTTTCTTTAGTATGAATAATCATTAACTTCGTTTTTGGGGCCAATAAGACGTGCTGATTTTGATCATATAAATGATATAACTTGTTCTGATATTTGAGTGCGTGTCCCCTCTGGACAACTCGGTGTGAAAAGCGAGCCAGTATATAATCTAAATGGATATCTTTTGGTAGCTTTTCAAAAACACTTTTGGTATCGTTTAGCTGTAAAGCAAATTTGGCGTTATATGTAGGAATATAATGTTTCAAAAATTGGTTTGCTTCTTCAATGGATTGGATATTTTTTAAGGCCATTTCATTTAGGAGACGATCTTGGAGGGTATTCCATAATCGTTCAATTCTTCCTTTTGCTTGAGGAATACTTGTTGTGGTTAACTCTATTCCCAAGTTATGGCAGGCATATCCATATTGTGTAAAAGTGTCCTTCTCTTCTGAAGGGCTCTTTTCTTGTTTATAGTGAAAGATGGTTCGATTATCCGTCAAAATATTATACGGAATACCGTAGGTAGTCAGACACTGATGTGTTACTTCGTAATAGGCATCTAATGTTTCTTCTTTATCAAAGTAAGCCCCAACCACGATTCCAGTGGCGTCATCTATAGCAGCGTGGAGATGCGCATATTTTCCGTTTTGAAACCAATCGTGTCTTGAAGCGTCCATTTGAAGCTGTTCACCTTTATATTTCTTTCGTGAGCGGCTAGGATGAGCTTTCACAGGATCTACGTATTCTAATTCATTTAAAACTTGGCTCTCTTTCTTTGTTAGTAGTTGGTCAGACCGTTCTTTCTCTTTTAATTCTTTGCGCTTCGTTCGTTGTGTTTTTTTAGAAGCACGAGGAGAAAGAATATGTTTTTGATATAATAAATTGCGAACGGTCGTATAAGAGACGGTTACTTGTTCTTCCTCCTGCAGTTTTTCTGTAAAATGGAACAAATTAAAACCATCATATTTCTTTCTGTAGAGTCGAATAATCTTTTGTTGGGTTTCTTTTGACAACGTTGTAGCGGGAGTTCGTCCCTTGTTCCCATGCTTAAAACCTTTTTTTCCTTGCGTTTTATAGCGATTAACCAATCGGTTAATCTGCCTACGGGATAAATCTAGTTCAATCTCTGCCCGCTCCTTTGAACACTGACCATTACATACTTTTTTTATGACTTCATATTTTTTGTTTTCAAACATAGTTAATTCTGCTCCCATTCTATCTCTCCAATCCAATAAGATTAGAGTAACGTAGTTATGGGACATTTTCATTTGTTATTTATTAAGACATTATCATTTGTTAATGAC
>NZ_JACAOA010000063.1 GCF_014049385.1 Ruoffia halotolerans
AATTTCGCTGGACGACCACCAGTTTAAAAAAGGTCAACAAAGCTAGAATAGTAATGAGCAAAAGCTCAAACAATCAATTATGAGAGTTTGATCCTGGCTCAGGACGAACGCTGGCGGCGTGCCTAATACATGCAAGTCGAACGCACTGACGGAGAACTTGTTCTCTTGACGTGAGTGGCGCACGGGTGAGTAACACGTGGGAAACCTACCCTTCAGCGGGGGATAACCATCGGAAACGATGACTAATACCGCATAGACGACAGAACCGCCTGGTTCAATCGGGAAAGACGGCTTCGGCTGTCACTGAAGGATGGTCCCGCGCTGCATTAGCTAGTTGGTAAGGTAACGGCTTACCAAGGCGATGATGCATAGCCGACCTGAGAGGGTGATCGGCCACATTGGGACTGAGACACGGCCCAAACTCCTACGGGAGGCAGCAGTAGGGAATCTTCCGCAATGGACGCAAGTCTGACGGAGCAACGCCGCGTGTGTGAAGAAGGTTTTCGGATCGTAAAGCACTGTTATTAGAGAAGAACAGCCGATAGAGTAACTGTTATCGGTTTGACGGTATCTAACCAGAAAGTGACGGCTAACTACGTGCCAGCAGCCGCGGTAATACGTAGGTCACAAGCGTTGTCCGGATTTATTGGGCGTAAAGGGAGCGCAGGCGGTTTGTTAAGTCTGATGTGAAAGCCCACGGCTCAACCGTGGAACGGCATTGGAAACTGGCAAACTTGAGTATAGAAGAGGAAAGTGGAATTCCATGTGTAGCGGTGAAATGCGTAGATATATGGAGGAACACCAGTGGCGAAGGCGACTTTCTGGTCTATAACTGACGCTGAGGCTCGAAAGCGTGGGGAGCGAACAGGATTAGATACCCTGGTAGTCCACGCCGTAAACGATGAGTGTTAAGTGTTGGGGGGCTTCCACCCCTCAGTGCTGGCGTTAACGCAATAAACACTCCGCCTGGGGAGTACGGCCGCAAGGCTGAAACTCAAAGGAATTGACGGGGACCCGCACAAGCGGTGGAGCATGTGGTTTAATTCGAAGCAACGCGAAGAACCTTACCAGGTCTTGACATCCCTTGCATAGCCTAGAGATAGGTGAAACCCTTCGGGGCAAGGAGACAGGTGGTGCATGGTTGTCGTCAGCTCGTGTCGTGAGATGTTGGGTTAAGTCCCGCAACGAGCGCAACCCTTATCATTAGTTGCCAGCATTCAGTTGGGGACTCTAATGAGACTGCCGGTGACAAACCGGAGGAAGGTGGGGATGACGTCAAATCATCATGCCCCTTATGACCTGGGCTACACACGTGCTACAATGGATGGTACAGCGAGCAGCGACCCCGCGAGGGCAAGCGAATCTCTCAAAGCCATTCTCAGTTCGGATCGTTCTCTGCAACTCGAGAGCGTGAAGCCGGAATCGCTAGTAATCGTGGATCAGCACGCCACGGTGAATACGTTCCCGGGTCTTGTACACACCGCCCGTCACACCACGAGAGTTTGTAACACCCGAAGCCGGTGGCCTAACCTTTATGGAGGGAGCCGTCGAAGGTGGGATAGATGATTGGGGTGAAGTCGTAACAAGGTAGCCGTATCGGAAGGTGCGGCTGGATCACCTCCTTTCTAAGGAGTACTGGAACCTTTTACAGCATGAAGTGTTTTATCTTTGTTCAGTTTTGAGTGAGTTTTC
>NZ_JACAOA010000064.1 GCF_014049385.1 Ruoffia halotolerans
CTCCTCGTATAATAAGATTAGTCTTAAATGGCTAATCTTTTTTTACTATATTTGTCATTTAAGGCTGACTTAAACCTGTGACTCTTATGAGTTATAATTGTTTCGTATAGATAGAGGTCGTAGTTAAACTCCTTGAAGCTTCGTCTTCCTTTTAAAGACTGACGCCTCTTCTCTACGGACAGTATATGTATGAGCTGGATAGAACATTGTTTCTGAATCTCACACGAGGCTATATCGTCCATAGAGCTAAGAGGAGAACCCCTATCTGAATTTTTAATAGAAAGGTTGATTCGAATGTTTTTTGTAGGTATTGATATTGGGAAACGAAACCATGAAGCGGCGATTATTGATGAACAGGGAAAGCCTATAGGAAAACCTATTCGGTTTAGCAACACGAAAGCCGGCAGTGAAAAATTACTGCAATTCATCAATGACCATGACTTATTACCTGATAACTCCATGATTGGTTTAGAGGCTACTGGACATTATTGGCTTTCTGTATTCTCTTTTCTAACCGCTTTAGAATTTAATGTAGTTCCTTTCAATCCCATTCAATCCGATACTCTCCGCAACTTCTATATCCGCAAAACGAAAACTGATACCATCGATGCCGTATTAATCGCACAAGTGGTTCGGATGGATTTACCTGATCAAACGTATTTGCCTTCCGAAGATATTGTACGCCTAAAGCAATTATCCCGTTTCCGTTACAGCATCGTTGACCAAACTTCTGATCTCAAAAGAAAAGTGATTGCATCTTTAGACCAAGTGTTTCCAGAATACGAAACACTTTTTTCAGATATGTTTGGAAAGTCATCCACCCAACTGTTACTTCAATCCCCCTTGCCTGAAGATTTACTCGAGATTGACGCTCAGAAGTTGATTGATCTTCTTAATGAAGCCAGTAATGGCCGTTTAACCATTGAAAAATCAACCCAGAAAGTTCATCAATTAAGAGATTTAGCGCAAGATTCCTTTGGAATCCGAGTCGCAACCGATGTTTATAAACTTCAAATCCAATTATTACTTCAGCAGATTCTTCTTTTAGAAGAACAATTGAAAACAGTTGAAGATGAAATGGCTGAATTGGTTGCCGCCCAAGATCAATATTTAACCACGATTACGGGGATTGGCCCCGTTACAGCTGCTGTGATTCTCTCTGAAGTGGGCGACATTCATCGCTTTGAATGCCCTAATCAACTGCTTGCCTTTGCGGGTTTAGACGCTTCCGTTCATCAATCGGGTGACTTTACAGGTACGCGTAATAAACTCTCTAAACGAGGTTCTCCATATCTTCGACGAGCCATTTGGCAAGCGGCCTTTATCGCTTCGAATCGAGATCCTGCGCTGTCTCTTTATTATCAAAACTTACGAAAACGTGGAAAGCATCATGGAACAGCCGTTGGGGCTGTATGTCGGAAACTTGTCAATATTATCTTTGCGGTTTGGACAAAAGGAAAACCTTATGAAGTGCATATAAATCCTGACTTAAAAACTGATTGAGATTATTTTTTTGAATAGTTTTTTCAGGGTTTATTTGGGTTGCCTTTCTTTAAAAGCAATAACATAAATTCCTTCAAAATCACACTTCAGAATCACGTCCTAAACTTTCAATTTATTCCTTGACATCTTTATAGCTGGCTTTAA
>NZ_JACAOA010000065.1 GCF_014049385.1 Ruoffia halotolerans
AAGTAAGAGAATACACGTTGATATTCAGTTTTGAGTGATCTAAGTGATTACTTATATACAGACAATGTGTGGTGATGGTAGCAAGAAGGATACACCTGTTCCCATGCCGAACACAGCAGTTAAGCTTCTTAGCGCCGATGGTAGTTGGACCTTTGGTCCTGTGAGAGTAGGTCGTTGCCATGCATTGTTTAATTTTTTAGTCATTCCGCAATAGCTCAGCTGGTAGAGCGCATGACTGTTAATCATGATGTCGTAGGTTCGAGCCCTACTTGCGGAGTAAGGTTAAATCGGAGAGTTGTCCGAGTTGGCCGAAGGAGCACGATTGGAAATCGTGTAGGCATTTAATAAATGTCTCAAGGGTTCGAATCCCTTACTCTCCGTATGAAACTTAATATTACAATGGTCCGTTGGTCAAGTGGTTAAGACACCGCCCTTTCACGGCGGTAACACGGGTTCGAATCCCGTACGGATCATTAACATTTTAATAACATGGAGGATTAGCTCAGCTGGGAGAGCGTCTGCCTTACAAGCAGGATGTCGGCGGTTCGATCCCGTCATCCTCCATTACTACCAAGGTCCGGTGGTGTAGGGGTTAACATGCCTGCCTGTCACGCAGGAGATCGCGGGTTCAAATCCCGTCCGGACCGTTTTTAAAATGTTGGCTTGGTAGCTCAGTTGGTAGAGCACTTGATTGAAGCTCAAGGTGTCGGCGGTTCGATTCCGTCCCAAGCCATTCATGGTGGGGTAGCGAAGTGGCTAAACGCGGCGGACTGTAAATCCGCTCCTTCGGGTTCGGGAGTTCGAATCTCTCCCCCACCATTGTATTATTAATGGGGAATTTAATAATTTTGCCTTTTAATAGGGGCATAGTTTAACGGTAGAACTACGGTCTCCAAAACCGTCAATGTGGGTTCGATTCCTACTGCCCCTGTTTAATTTTAATAATACGATGATGGCGATTGTGGCGAAGTGGTTAACGCATCGGTTTGTGGATCCGACACTCGTGGGTTCGATTCCCATCAGTCGCCTATATTTTCTATAATATAGGTAATAATATTATCATTGGGGTATAGCCAAGCGGTAAGGCAACGGACTTTGACTCCGTTATGCGTTGGTTCGAATCCAGCTACCCCAGTCGCTAGTACCATTGTTATAATGGTACTATTTTATTTAATACAATGGCGGTATAGCCAAGTGGTAAGGCACGAGTCTGCAAAACTCTGATCGCCGGTTCAAATCCGACTACCGCCTTTACTAAATATTATTATCGCGGGGTGGAGAAGCTGGCATCTCGTCGGGCTCATAACCCGAAGGTCGTAGGTTCGAATCCTACCCCCGCAATTTTTTTATTATCAAAAATTAATATCGAGATAATGGCTTTTATGCCGGTATGGCGGAATTGGCAGACGCGTTGGACTCAAAATCCAATGTCCTTTGCGGGACGTGTCGGTTCGACCCCGACTACCGGTATTTATTAATTGATTTAATCCACGTTAGAACACTTACCCAATGCCTAAGTAAGTGTTTTTGG
>NZ_JACAOA010000066.1 GCF_014049385.1 Ruoffia halotolerans
GGCTCTTTGTCAAATAGGGTTGATGACCCATTTTAATCAAGATCAAGCAGCATAAGTTGTTGCTTGATCTTTTTTATTTGTCTGAGGGACATATAATCGCGTCATAAGTAAAATACGGTCTCTAAAATGACTGTAATTTCGATAGCCGTAGGCTGTTCGTTTCAATACTTTAATTTTATTATTAATACCTTCGATCGGGCCATTCGTTAAACCTGGATACGAGAACGTGTTGTGAATATACGTTTGGTACTTCTTAAAAGAACGTAAGACACGCCTTAACCCAGCTGGAAGCTGAAGTTGCTTCGCCTGAATTAAGGTAGATTCAAATCGTGGCCAATTGTTGGTACGGTAGGCATCCCCTAATTGATGGACAATCTGATAGGTGGCTTTTAGTTGGGTATCTTGAGCCAGTAAATAATCCACAATTCCTTGCGTATTCGTCAGCCAATCAAATAAAGGAAATCGGTGATAGGTTGTGGCTTTGAGGTCATTCGGATTTTTTTGGATTAACTTCCAATAGCGTTTTAATTTATTATATAATCGGCGGTCTTTGGTTCGAATGGTATTCATAAACTGCACACGATACTGCGATAATTCACGGTTTAAAGCCTGTATCAAGTGAAAGGGATCCATGATAATATCGGCATTGGGAAACCATCGATGAATGACTTGAATATAAGGTTCGTACATATCAATAGTGACAGATTTAACCTGACGGCGCACAGCGAGATCATAGCGAATAAAATAGTTTTTTAAAGAGCCCGCTTTTCGGTCTTCGACCACATCGACGACTTGATGATTTATAGCGTCGCAGTAAATAAAACTCATGGCGGCTTTGACTGATTTGACACTTTTGAATTCATCAAAACAGAGGTGCTCGGGTAACGAAGATGTGGGACGGATCCGAAGCGTAGCGGCAGCCTGATGAATGACGCGACGCACGGTATTCGGGGAAACATGGGTATCTTTGGCAATATCTACCTCTGACATCACACGTGTTGCCCGATCCATAATCATTTGTGTGACCCGCTTAGAAATAAAACAGTGAGGGTCCACAAAGGACGTTTTCGCTGTAAAGCTTTGGCCACAGGTTTTACATTTGAAGCGTTGTTTGGCTAAGTTTAAGTAGGCAGGAAGTCCCGTTATGCTCGCTAAAGTCAGACGAGAGTGACGCGTCCCATTTTTAACGACTTGATAGGCATCATTGACGATACCACAACATTCACAGGCTTTAGGAACATACGTTAATGTGCCAAAGTAAAACAAAGATAAACGGCCTTTATAATGCTGTTCTTCAACACGGTCCATATCGATCGTGATATTTGGGTCTTTTAATTGAAAGGTTTTTTGGATAAAATGGTTCATGCGTAGATATTCTCCTTATGTTATTTGGTGGTACTTTTAATATAACGAATATCTGCGTCTTTTAGAAGACACAAAGATAGGGTTGATGACATTTTAATTTTTGTCATCAACCCTATTTATTGTAGAACC
>NZ_JACAOA010000067.1 GCF_014049385.1 Ruoffia halotolerans
TAACGAGACACCAGGAAAAGATGAACCAGGAAACGAAACGCCAGGAACAGACGAACCAGGTAACGACATTCCAGGTACAGATGAACCAGGAAACGAAACCCCAGGTATAGACGAACCGGGTAACGAAACGCCAGGCACTGACGAACCAGGCGACGCAACGCCTACTCCTGAGCAACCAGGTGAGGGCACTCCGACTTCTGAAAAACCTGGACTTGATCGTCCAATCGAAGTTAGCACGCCTACTGACAGCAAACAAACTATGATTGAAACATTTGAAGAGACCCCTTCAAGTAATGATGTTTCTAAAGCTGGATTTACAGGCGGAGAAACTTTACCTAATACTGGATCGAACAGCTGGCCTTTTGCGAGCATTGGTGCGTTCCTATTGAGTTTAGGAATCGGAGTGTTAGAAGTTCCGAAAAAGAAAAAAGATTAATAATAAATATCTGACCAACCGGATATTTATCAAATAATGATTTGTGGTTTTGATTTAAAACATTGAATCATTACTAAATCATGTTGATAAAGGTCAGCTCGTTTCAAATGAAGCGAGCTGATTTTTTAGGTTCTTTGTCAAATAGTGTTGGTGAGATAAATTAAGTTACTATCAGATTTATAGTAATATTTTTAAACAGAAGGAGTCCTCAGGACTCCTTTTTTGTTGGTTAAGAAGCAGAGTTATAGCGTTGACTTGCCTCAACCATCCATTGGTAGGGAGGGTCAGGAAGCGTTTTTTTCACATCATTATAACGAGTCGTCAATAGGATACGTGTCTTCAGGCCCACCTATTCGTCCTATCGAGTCTTTCAATATCCAATTGGAGTCCACTGGTACGCAGATCGAGTCCAGTAAAATAGCCATGCCAATTTCAGCATGACTATTTCTACAGTTTTTAATTGATTGCTTTGTGTTCGCGCATGTTTAGTTGACCCGTGTCACACCAAACCGCATTATGAACGATTCTGTCCATTATCGCGTTCGCATGGACGCCGCCACCTAGTCTTTGATGCCAATCCGATTTTCTGAATTGTGTACAATAAATAGTGGAGCCGGAATCGTAGCGACGCTCAATAATCTCAAAGAGAAATTTAAATCTTCTTCCAACAAGTCATCCAATAACCATTCGTCTATAATAAGCAAACCATAATTGGAAAACTTTTTGATAAGATTCATTACGCCTTTAGGTTTGAGGGTCACTTCATCTCGCTCGATTAATAGATCAGGGAGGCGGATATAGCGCGTTCGAATTTCTTGTTTACAGGCCTCCTTGCCTAAAGCACAAGCTAAGTATGTTTTTCCTGAACCTGTAAACCCTTGGAAAATAACATTCTGACGGTGATTGATGTAATTGCAGGTTGCCAATTCTTGAAGGGTTTGACGGTCAATCTCGCGTTTTTCATAGTGGT
>NZ_JACAOA010000068.1 GCF_014049385.1 Ruoffia halotolerans
AGCTAAAAAATACGGTGTGGCACGTAATACAATTCAAAATTGGTGTTATCAATATCAAATGTATGGTGAGGCTGGGATTGAAAATAGCTTGTCTAAAACGAAATATAGTGGCGAATTCAAGTTATCTGTTTTAAACTATAGACACATACATCAGGTGTCTTATAGGGAAGCGGCTGAACACTTTAATATCAAACAAGGCTCCACGATTGCCAACTGGCAGAGAGCGTATGATAGTCAAGGGTTTGAAGGCTTAAATGGGGCACCGGGACGTCCAAAAAACAAAGGAGACCGTGCAATGACTCATCAAGATAAGCAACCTCGAAACCTATCACAATCTGAACTAGAAGAACTTATTGAATTAAGAGAAAAAACTATGTATTTAGAAGCGGAAAACGCGTATCTAAAAAAGTTGAAGGCCTTGATCCAGAAACAATCAAACACAAAGAAAAAACAAAAATAATTCTGGAGTTAAGGCGTGAATTCCCAGTGATTAAGCTTAAGACTTGGCTTGAGTTGGTAGCCATTCCTAAGAGTTCATTCTATGAATGGAAGGCGAAATTAAATCAACCCGAGGAGGATACGGAAGAGAATACACTCATCGAAGTAATTAAAGCAATCATTGAAGCGTCAAGTCAAAGTTATGGGTATCGCAGGGTCACCTTAGCTCTAAATCAGCGAGGACGTAAAATTAATCATAAGCGTGTCTTAAGAATTATGCGAGAAAATCAGCTCTTGTGTGTGAAATTCCGCCGTAAAAGTCGTCGATATAGTTCATTCAAAGGAGAAGTTGGAACCATCGCTGATAATCATCTGGATCGCCAATTTGTTACGGAAGAACCGAATCAAGTTTGGTTGAGTGATGTGACCGAATTTAAAGTAGCCCATTCAGAAAGTAAATTGTATTTATCGCCGATCATGGATCTCTATAATAGTGAAATTATCGCGTATAGTCTCAGTCAATCTCCGACAGTTAAATTTACCAATCAATCGCTTGAAGATGCATTAACAAAGTTACCTGAGCAACACGACTTAATGGTACACACCGACCAAGGATTTCATTATCAACACTGGTCATGGGTCAAGCTACTTGAAGAAAACAATATTTGTCAGAGTATGTCCCGACGAGGGAACTGTCTAGATAATGCACCGATGGAAAACTTTTTTGGTTTATTGAAGCAAGAAATGTACTACGGTGAAACTTTCGATAGTATCGAAGAGTTAGAAGCACGAATCAGATCATATATTTACTGGTACAATCACGAACGAATTAAAACAAAACTAAACGGCCTGTCGCCTATTCAATATAGGTTACAAGCCGCTTAGTAAAAATATTCAATTAAAGTCCGTTTTTAAGGGTTCACTACA
>NZ_JACAOA010000069.1 GCF_014049385.1 Ruoffia halotolerans
TTCTATAATTTTTAGTGTTGGTGAGAAATCACCAGCACTATTTTTGTATACACAAAAAGCCAGTGATTTCCGTTATGATGTAAGTACGACCAAACACATAAGAAAGGAAATCGACATGGCTTACTTACATTCTACCGCTCTTTTACTAGGAATTAAAGACCCTCACATTAAATTAACGCATGGTTTACAAGAAGAATCCTATGGAGATGTTCAACAATTTCGTCCATCGGCTCAATCGGCTTCCCTTGACATGAAGGGGTCCCATCGAAAAGTCCTCACGGTGACGGGGCATCTCGATCATCTGCCTCAAGCCTGTTCTCATTGTGGCTGTCTAAATCAAAGTAGTCACGATATCATTCGAAACGGTACGATGAATTCCGTTGTTTTATTGGGACAATACAACTTTCAACCTGTCTATTTAAAGTTAAAGAAACAACGCTATTTGTGTAAACATTGCCGTCGGACCACAGTGGCCGTCACTCCCTTAACTCGTCGGCATTGTTTTATTTCTAATGCGGTGAAGTATGTCATCATTGAAGAATTAGCTCAGATGCAGTCCATGACCTTCATCGCCCAACACCTGAATGTTTCAACTACAACGGTCATCCGTCAATTAATAACCTATGGGGACAACCTAAATCCTAAGCCTAGCCGCTTACCGTCCCACTTGGCGATCGATGAATTTAAATCGGTTAAAAATGTGCCCAGGGCAATGTCGTGTGTGTTAATGGATAACGCGACACATCAAATGGTGGATATCCTTGAAGACCGAACTCAAGGGTATTTAAGGGATTATTTCTTACGGTTCTCACTGGAAGAACGGCGGCAGGTGAAAACCATCACCATGGACATGTATTCCCCTTATCGAGACTTTTTACCGCGGTTATTCCCGAATGCCCATGTCATTATTGACCGCTTCCATATCGTTCAGCTCTTAAACCGAGTGTTAAATTCGTATCGCATTCGGGTTATGAATCGGCTACGCTATACTCAGCCCCGGGATTATACCAAGC
>NZ_JACAOA010000070.1 GCF_014049385.1 Ruoffia halotolerans
GGCAGGCTATCTCTTGTCTATTACGGTCAATTAACCTATGTCCCAAAAGCTTGCGAATGTTGTGGCATCTATAACGATAATTATCAGGTCGTTAAGAATGGCTTTAGACAAGCTTCTCGGATTACGTTAAATACCATCTCGTCGCTACCGGCGTATTTAAAGCTTCAAAAACAACGCTATTATTGTAAAGCATGTGGTCAGAGTTTTACGGCTAAATCTCCTGTGATAGCGGAACATTGTTTTATTTCAAACGCGGTAAAACGAAAAATAATGGATCTTGCCACACGGGTTCAAACCGAAAAAATGATTGCGGAAGATACGAGTGTGTCCACCCACACTGTCCGGCGAGTGATTCGTCAAGCGGCATCAACTCTACGGATTAGACCGACCCATCAACTTCCCACTCACTTATCTTTCGATGAATTCAAGAGTGTGAGTTCGGTGGAGGCTGCCATGAGTTTTATTTGGTCGGATGCCACAACGCATAAAGTGATCGATATTGTAGAAGACCGTAAGAAAAGGTCTTTATCTTCCTACTTCAGTCGCTATCCTCTAGAGATTAGACGCCAGGTAAAAACAGTCACTATTGATATGTATGAGCCTTATATGGATATTATTCATCGTTGGTTCCCTAATGCAGAGATTATAATTGATCCTTTTCATATAATTCAAGCATTAAACCGAGAGCTCAATCGGTATCGAACTCAGTTTATGAATACCGTTCGCTACAAAGATGGTCGGTTATATAACAAATTAAAACGGTATTGGAAATTAATCCTTAAGAACCCTGACACACTTCAATCGACCAGCTACCATCCTTTTAGATTATTTGATTGGCTGACCAATACGCAAGGTATCGTCAACTACTTACTAGACCAAGATGAGATGTTACATGATACCTATCGGATTGTTCATCAATTAGGCCAAGCGTA
>NZ_JACAOA010000071.1 GCF_014049385.1 Ruoffia halotolerans
AAAGATGGTAAAGATGGTAAAGATGGTGAAGACGGACAGACTCCGAATATCGAAGTTGTACCAAGTGAAGACGCAGAAAACCCAGGATATACAATCATCATTACTAACCCTGAGACTGGTGAAACAGAAGAAATCTTTGTTAGAGACGGCCAAGATGGTGAAGACGGTGTTGACGGTCAAGATGGCAACACAATCCATGTTGAAGACAATGGTGATGGCACGTATGACATTATTGTTGTAGACCCAGAAGGCAACGAAGTTAGCCGTAATACAGTCCGTGACGGTGAAGACGGACAGACTCCGAATATCGAAGTTGTACCAAGTGAAGATCCAGAAAATCCAGGATATACTATCATTATTACTAACCCTGAGACTGGTGAAGCAGAAGAAATCTATGTTAGAGACGGCCAAGATGGCGAATCAATAACTATAATTGAACAACATACTGATAAAAATGGAAATACGATCATTAAATTTAGTGACGGGACAATTACAGTAATCCCACCAGGAGCAGATGGTAATTCAATTTCAATTATCAATCAGTATGTTAATGAATCAGGAAATGTAGTTATTGTCTTTAACGATGGATCAATTGTAGAAATACCTTCTAATCATGATGGTAAAGTTGTGCAAAACATAACTATAATAAACAATGGTGATGTAGTTGTGACCTACACAGACAATTCAACAAAAGTCATCTTTAATATCAAAGAATTATGTGAAATTTGTAATTCAGACAGCGGCGAACCAGGAAACGAAACGCCAGGAAAAGATGAACCAGGAAACGAAACGCCAGGAACAGACGAACCAGGTAACGACATTCCAGGAACAGATGAACCAGGAAACGAAACGCCAGGTACGGAGG
>NZ_JACAOA010000072.1 GCF_014049385.1 Ruoffia halotolerans
GTATAGGTTAAACTATTTTCGATCGAAGGCAAGTACTTTTTAAGGGTTTGAAAGCATCTACGAACCCGTTTGGGCATCACATACTTCCATGTTTCATCGAGATCCGCTTTAAACCGCGTATAATCATGTAAGGCAATATCGGCCTTTAAATCATTAATCATACGATAGGCTCTTTCAAACCGGTCTTCAAGAGATACCATATAATTGACCATCATCTTTTGAGTTACTAACCCGTCAAATAGGCGGTGTGACCGGTAATTTACAAAGTCTAACTCTTCGCGATTTTTCAAAATAAGCTTCCATAATTGTTTCAATTTACGGTAGTCACGTGGCTGTTTGGTCTTAATCAGTTTCATAATTCGAATGCGTTCCTGATTGAGACTGCGATTCAGAAGCTGCACTAAATGGAACCGGTCGATAATGATTTTAGCCTTCGGGAAAATACGTTGTAAAAAGTCATAATAAGGGCTATACATGTCCATTGTGATCGTCTTCACCGCTTGGCGGGCTTCA
>NZ_JACAOA010000073.1 GCF_014049385.1 Ruoffia halotolerans
TATGAATAGCGCATAAAATAGTCCCGTATCGCGTTTTGTTTACGGTCCGGTAAAATATCGAATAGTTTTTTCTCATGGGCATCCATTAAGATACATGACATCGATTCTTGAACACTCTTCACTGATTTAAACTCATCAATCCCAATGTGTTCAGGCAAGGTGCGGTAAGATGGGGCCAATGCTTTGCCTGCTTTTTTAAGAACCTTCACGACCGTATAATCAGATATAGAGTAACGACGCGCAATCAGCGTCATAGATTGGACTTCACCTAGCTCTACCGCAACCATTCGTTTAAGGTCATTGGATATAAAACAGCCAGGATCAACCAAGGGTGTAGTTACCAAGCTATACTCTCCACAATGTTTACATTGATATTTTTGTTTCTTTAACTTTAATACGAGCGCATTAAAGTTCATACTAGGCAATTTTATAGTGCTCTTAGCGAACCCGTACTTAATCATGTCTTGGGTTGACTTATTGCGCACACCACACTTAGGACA